>NZ_CP045851.1:910000-1213333 GCF_009650215.1 Actinomarinicola tropica
CGGGTCGAACCGGTCGGTCGACGTGCCGCCGGCCGGTCCGAACTCGACGAGGCCCACGCTGAACCCTCCGCCGGCGAAGCGCATGACGCACGCCCGCCGCTCGTCGCCCTCCTCGCGGAAGACCTCCTCGAACCCGAGGACCCGTGCGTACCACTCGGCGCAGAGGTCCCGGTCGTGGACGGTGAGGGCGACGTGGTGGAACGCGTCGAGATCGCGCATGTCCCAGCTTCGCGCCGGGCCGCCGGTCAGTCGTCGATCGCCAGGAGCGCGGCCTCCAGCTCCTGGCGCTCGGCATCGCTCAGCCGTGCCCCCGGGTGGAGCAGCGAGTACTGCGCCGGCGGCATGGACCCCTCTGCGACGGTCTCCGCGGCGTCGTCCCCGTCGCCGTCCCACTCGGAGAAGTTCAGCTCGTCGCGCCCGGACTCGACGTCGCGGCGGACGAGCCACGACATCGGCGCCACGTAGGAGTACGCCGGCCAGTCGGTCTCGTTGGAGTGGCAGTCGTAGCAGGCGGACCGGGCGAGCTCCTCGGCGCGAGCGCTCGGCCAGGTCGGTTCGGCGACGACCGGCGGGTTCGGCTTCTCCCAGCCGTAGGGCACGAGCTGGATGGCGAGGAACACGACGAGAGCACCGAGCGCCGACCGCACGAGGATCCTCCGCATCGCGCCATCTGATCACGGAGGGGCGGTGCCCCGTACGATCGGCGGCATGTCCCAGGCCGTCGACGATCTCGCGCCCGAACCGGGGTCGGCGGCGTGGTGGGCGGCCCATGCCGACCGGCTGGCCCGTCGTCGCCCGCGCACCGGGGGGCTGACGATCGAACGGATCGTCGACACCGCCGTCGCCATCATCGACGCCGAGGGGCTCGATGCGCTGACCGTGCGCAACCTGGCGGCGCGGTTCGAGACGAGCAGCGCCACCCTCTACCGCCACGTGGCGAGCGTCGAGGAGCTGCGCGTCCTCGTCGTCGACCACGTCCTCGGCGAGGTCCGCATCCCCGGGGACAGCGTGTCGGCCGCGGAGCGCGTCGTCGCCCTCGGCCTCGAGCTGCGGCGCGTCCTCCTCGCGCATCCCGGCGTGGTGCCGGCGCTGCCCGCGGCACCATTGCTCGGCCCGAACGCCCAGCGCGGCGCCGAGGCCGGCTTCGCCAGCCTGCTCGCCCTCGGACTGCCGGAGGAGGAAGCGGTCCCCGCGTACCTCGCCCTCATCGACTTCGTCCTCGGCTCGGTGTTCTTCGACTCCGCGTCCGGCGTCCACGGCCGCACGCTCGGCATCGACGGCGACGACGTCGTGGCCTCCGGACTGCACACGTTCCTGCACGGACTCGCCCGCGCCGACTGACTCGGCCCCCAGCTCCCGGTTGCGCGACACGCGAGCGACGCTCGCACTACAGTCCGCGGATCGGGGCCGCACCTGGGGAGAACCACATGTCCACGTCACCGTCGCTCACCGAGCCCACCTTCTGGCGCCTGCCGCTCGAGGAGCGCATGGCGCTGTTCGCCGAGCTGCGCGAGCAGGGTGCGTTCATCCCGTACTCGCTGACGATGCCCGACGGCACGCCGCTCGACTTCCACGCCGTCACCCGGTACGCCGAGATCGTCGAGATCAGCCGCCACCCGCAGGACTGGTGCTCCGGCCAGGGCGCGGTGTCGATCCCCGACCTGCCCGCCGAGGCCCTCGAGTACTTCGGATCGTTCATCAACATGGACGACCCCCGCCACGCCCGCCAGCGCGGCATCGTCGCCCGCTCGTTCACGCCCCGTCAGCTCCAGGGCGTCCTCGACTCGGTCGAGACGATCTGCACCGAGGTCATCGACTCGTTCTGCGAGAAGGGCGAGGTCGACCTGGTCGAGGAGCTGTCCCAGCCGTTCCCGCTCCTGGTCATCTGCGACATGATGGGCATCCCCCGCAGCGAGTTCGACACCGTCCTGCGCGCCACCAACGTCATCCTCGGCGCCGGCGACCCCGACTTCATCGGCGAGCGCGACATCCTCACCGCCCTCTTCGAAGCCGGCATGGAGCTCATCGGCCTCATGAACGAGCTGGCCGAGGACCGCAAGAAGAACCCCAAGGACGACCTCACCACCCAGCTCGTCCACAACGACCTCGGCGAGGACATGCTCGCCCCCTCCGAGGTCGGACCGTTCTTCATCCTCCTCGCCACCGCCGGCAACGACACCACCCGCACCGCGATCAGCCACGGCATGAACCTGCTGTCGAAGAACCCCGAGCAGCGCCGGATCTGGCAGGACGACCTCGACGGCGTCAGCGGCACCGCGGTCGACGAGATCGTCCGCGTCGCCTCCCCGGTGACGTTCATGCGGCGCACCGCCACCCGCGACGTCGAGCTGTCCGGCCAGCAGTTCCGCGAGGGCGAGAAGGTCGTCATGTTCTACGGCGCCGGCAACCGCGACCCCCGCGTGTTCGACCGCCCCGAGGAGTTCGACGTCCGCCGCGACCCGAACCCCCACGTCGGCTTCGGCGGCCCCGGACCGCACTTCTGCCTCGGCGCCCACCTGGCCCGCCGCGAGCTGTCGGTCGCGTTCCGCCAGCTGCTCAGCCGGCTCCCCGACATCGAGGTGTCCGGCGAGGCCGTCCCGCTCGAGGCCCAGGGCATCCCGCTCGTCGGCGGCATCAAGCACCTGCCGGTGAGCTTCACGCCGTCCGCGCCCGTCGGGAGCTGACCCGCCGGCCGACGTCAACGGTCGCGACCAACCCTCGGGGGTGACCATGTACGACCTCGTCATCACGGGCGGCGACGTCCACGACGGCACGGGGGCCGCGCCGCAGCGCCTCGACGTGGGGGTGCGCGACGGTCGCATCGTCTCGGTGGCACCGACGATCGACGGCGACGCCGGCGAACGCATCGACGCCACCGACTGCATCGTCACGCCCGGCTTCGTCGATCCGCACACCCACTTCGACGGTCAGGCCACCTGGGACGAGGTGCTCGAACCGGCATCGGTCCACGGCGTCACCACGGTCGTGATGGGCAACTGCGGCGTCGGGTTCGCACCCGTGCGACCCGACGCCCACGACCAGCTCGTCGAGCTGATGGAAGGCGTCGAGGACATCCCCGGCACCGCCCTGCACGAGGGCATGAGCTGGGAGTGGGAGAGCTTCGCGGAGTACCTCGACCTCCTCGGCACCCGTCGCTGGTCGATCGACGTCGCCACCCAGCTGCCGCACGGCGCGCTGCGCGCCTACGTGATGGGCGACAGGGCGACCGAGCACGGACCGGCCACGCCCGACGACGTCACCGAGATGGCCCGCATCGCCCGCGAGGCGATGGCGACCGGCGCGCTGGGCTTCACCACCTCCCGCACGCTCGGCCACACGGCTCTCGACGGCACGCCGGTCCCCGGCACCTTCGCCGACGACGACGAGCTGTTCGCCATCGCTCGGGCCGTCCGCGACGGAGGTGGCCGCGTGTTCGAGGTCGCCGGTGCCGGCATCGTGCCCCACGACGATCCCGACGTCGTCGCCCGCGAGCTCGACTGGATCGGTCGCATGGCCCTGGAGACCGGGCTCACCGCCACGTTCATCTGCCTCCAGCAGCACGCCGACCCCACGCGCTGGCGCGACGAGCTCGACGCCGCGGCCCGCTGGCGGGAGAAGGGCGCCACGGTCGTCCCACTCGTCGCCGGCCGGCCCTTCGGCGTGCTGCTCGGGTGGGACGTGCGCCACCCGTTCCGGCTCCGGCCGAGCTACGAGGCGGTCGCCGGGCTGCCCCTCGCCGAGCGACTCGACCACCTCCGGCGTCCCGAGGTTCGGGCGGC
This sequence comes from Actinomarinicola tropica, assembly GCF_009650215.1. Taxonomy (GTDB): domain Bacteria; phylum Actinomycetota; class Acidimicrobiia; order Acidimicrobiales; family SKKL01; genus Actinomarinicola; species Actinomarinicola tropica. The sequence goes on from NZ_CP045851.1 coordinate 913,780, forward strand.
GATCCTCGCCGAGCAGCCCGAAGGTGACGCCGCAGCCGTCGCCACGCAGCAGGGGATGGCCATGATCCTGCCCCTGTGCTCCCCGCTCTCCGGCGTCCCCGACTACGAACCCGCACCCGCCGACATGCTCGGCGCCATCGCCGCCGGGCGTGGGGTCTCGGTGGAGGAGGCCGCCTACGACGCCCTGCTCGGCGAGGGCGGCGACGGCGCCATGCTGCTGTTCCCGATGTTCAACTACGCCGACGGCGACCACGACGTCCTGCTCCAGCAGCTGCAGGACCCCGCCGCCGTGCTCGGGCTCGGCGACGCCGGTGCTCACTGCGGGGCCATCTGCGACGCGTCGATCCCCACCTACGCGCTGACCCACTGGGTGCGCGACCGCACACGGGGCCCCCGCCTCGAGCTCGGCGAGGTGATCCGACGGCTCACCTCGCAGCCGGCCGAGCTCTACGGCTTCGCGGACCGGGGCCGCATCGCCGAAGGGCTCCGGGCCGACCTCAACGTCATCGACGTGGACGCCCTCCGGCTCCTGCCGCCGCGGGTGGAGCACGACCTCCCCGCCGGCGGCGCCCGCATCCTCCAGGGTGCCGTGGGCTACCGGGCCACCATCGCGGGAGGACAGGTCACCCGCCGTGACGGCGTCGACACCGGGGCCCGTCCCGGGCGCCTCGTGCGCAACGGTTGAGCGGTCACCGTCCAGGAGAGCGCCCTAGCGTGCGGGCCCATGGCTGACGACGGTCTCACCGACTTCGAGCACTCGACGTTCACCCATGCGGGCAAGGAGCGTCGGGTGTTCCGGCTCGGGACCGGGCCGGCGGTCATCGTCCTCGCCGAGATGCCCGGGATCACCCCCGAGGTCGCGGCGTTCGCCCGACGTGTCGCCGCGATCGGCTGCACGGCGGTCGTCCCGCACCTGTTCGGGGTGCCGGGGCGGGACCCGTACGCCCGCGGCCGGGTCGCGCTCGGCATCGACATGGCGCGCTCGATCGTCCCCGCCTGCATCAGCCGCGAGTTCACGGTGTGGGCCACCGGCCGCACCTCGCCCGTCGTCTCGTGGCTGCGCGCCCTCGCCGCGCGCGAGCACCAGCTCTGCGGGGGCCCCGGTGTGGGTGCCGTCGGCATGTGCTTCACCGGCGGGTTCGCCCTCGCCATGGCCGTCGAGCCGGTCGTCGTGGCGCCCGTCCTCTCACAGCCCTCGCTGCCGCTCGTCATCGGGCGCCGACCGCGGGCGGCGGCCTCGATCGACTGCGACCCTGACGAGCTCGACGTCGTCGCCGGTCGGTGCGCTGCCGAGGGCCTGACCGTGCTCGGGCTGAGGTTCGAGGGCGACGGCCTCGTGCCGGAGGACCGGTTCACGTTCCTGTCCGAGCAGCTCGGCGCGGGGTTCGTGGCGGTGTCCCTGCCGGACGCGTCGGCGAACCCCGACGCCGTGGGGTCGCCCCACTCGGTGCTGACCGAGCACCTGATCGACGCTCCGGGAGAGCTCACCCGCGACGCGCTCGACCAGGTCCTCGACCTGTTCCGCACCCGTCTCCTCGGGACCTGAGCCGGTACTGTCCGCGCATGACCGCCGTCTTCGTCCACGGGGTCCCCGAGACGTCGTCGCTCTGGGACCCGCTCGTCGCCGAGCTCGACCGTGACGACACGGCCCAGCTCGCCCTCCCCGGGTTCGGCAGCGCGCTGCCCGACGGGTTCGAGCCCACCATGCACCGCTACGCCGACTGGCTCGCCGACGAGCTGCGCCGCTTCGACGAGGTCGACCTCGTCGGCCACGACTGGGGTGCCCTGCTCTCCATGCGGGTGCTCGCCGACCAGCCCGCCAACGTGCGGACCTGGGTCATCGACAGCGGTGACCTCGGGCCCGACCACAAGTGGCACGACGCGGCCCGCACCTGGCAGACGCCCGGCGACGGCGAGGCGGTCATGGACGCGTGGGTCGCCAGCTCGGTCGAGGACCGCGCCGCGACCCTCGAAGGCGTCGGCGCCCCCGCCGACGGCGCGCTCGAGATGGCCCGGCACCTCGACGCGGAGATGGGGCGGGCGATCCTCGGCCTCTACCGCTCGGCCGTCGACGTGGGGCGCGAGTGGGGACCTGGGATCGACTCCTGGACGGCGCCCGGCATGGTCGTCGGGTCGGCCCTCGACCCGTTCCGCAGCCCCCGCCTGATCACCCGCCTGGCCGAGCGCACCGGCGCCGAGGTGCTCGAGCTATCGGAGTGCGGCCACTGGTGGATGCTCGAACGCCCCGCCGAGGTCGCCCGCGCCCTCGAGTCCTTCTGGTCCCGCCACCCCTGACACTCACCCCCCCCGAACCCCCGCCGCCGACCCGCCGGGTCGGGCGCGGTTGGCGTCACATGCGCCGGATGTCGCGCCCGACCGAGGGGGAGGGGCGTGCGGGCGCTGGGGTTGGGCGCAGTTGGCGTCACATGCGCCGGATGTCGCGCCCGACCGTGGGGGTTGGGCGCGGTTGGCGTCACATGCGCCGGATGTCGCGCCCGGCCGTGGGGGTTGGGCGCGGTTGGCGTCAGATGCGCCGGATGTCGCGCCCAACCGAGGGGGAGGGGCTTGGACGCCCGCGGGGGAGGGACTCGGCCGCTCGGCCGGGGGTCGCTCAGGCGCCGGGTGGGCGCATCGGTGGTGGGCCGCCGCCGGGGCCGCCGGGGCCGGGAGGGCCGCCGGTACCCGAGGTGGGCGGCAGCTCCTCGTCGACGTCGACCACCGGGGCGCTGAACTGCGACTGGTAGAGCCGGAAGTACGCGCCGCGGGCCTCGATCAGCTCCTCGTGGGAGCCCTGCTCCACGATCCGCCCGTCCTCCATCATCAGGATCGTGTCGGCGTCGCGGATGGTCGACAGGCGGTGGGCGATCACGAAGCTCGTCCGCTGCGAGCGCAGCGCCGCCATCGCCTCCTGGATGAGCACCTCGGTGCGGGTGTCGACCGAGCTCGTCGCCTCGTCGAGGATGAGGATCGACGGATCGTTGAGGAACGCCCGGGCGATGGTGAGCAGCTGCTTCTCGCCCGCCGACAGGTTGCCGCCGTCCTCGTCGACGACCGTCTCGTAGCCGTCGGGGAGCGTGTGCACGAACCGGTCGACGTAGGCGGCCCGTGCCGCGGCGAGGACCGCCTCGTCCGGCGCGTCGAGATCGCCGTAGCGCAGGTTGTCCCAGATCGTCCCCTCGAACAGCCAGGTGTCCTGGAGCACCATGCCGATCTTCTCCCGCAGCTGCTCCCGCCGCAGCTCGCGGATGTCGATGCCGTCGAGGGTGATCGACCCGCCGTCGATCTCGTAGAACCGCATGATGAGGTTGACGAGCGTCGTCTTGCCCGCCCCGGTCGGGCCGACGATCGCGATCGTCTGGCCGGGCTCGGCGACGAGCGACAGGTCCTCGATGAGCTTGCTGTCGGGTGAGTAGGAGAACGACACGCCGTCGAACTCGACCCGTCCCCGCACCACCGGCAGCGCCGGGGCATCCTCCACCGACGGGTCCGGGTCCTCGTCCGGCGCATCGAGCAGCTCGAACACCCGCTCTGCCGAGGCCAGGCCCGACTGGAGCATGTTCATCATCGAGGCCAGGGCGGTGAGCGGCTGGGTGAACAGCCGTGAGTACTGGATGAACGCCTGGAGCTCGCCGATCGTCATGGCGCCGCTCGTGATGCGCAGCGACCCGACGACGGCGACCACGAGGTAGTTGAGGTTCCCGAGGAACATCACCGACGGCTGGGTCGTCCCGACGATGAACTGGGCACGCCAGCTGGCGTCGTACAGCTCGTCGTTCACCTCGGCGAAGCGGGCCTCGACCTCGGCCTGACGCCCGAACACCTTCACGAGCGAGTGCCCGGTGAACGACTCCTCGACGATCGAGTTCAGCTCGCCGGTGTGGCGCCACTGCGCCCCGAACCGGGTGCGGGACCGGGCCATGATCACCCGCACCAGCTTGATCGACGTCGGGATGAGCAGCACCGCGAACAGGGCGAGGATCGGCGAGATCCACAGCATCATCACGAGCACGCCGGTGATCATCAGCACCTGGTTGAGCGCCTGGCTCACGCTCATCTGGAGGCTCTGGGCCAGGTTGTCGATGTCGTTCGTGACCCGGCTGAGCAGGTCGCCGCGGGGCGTGCGGTCGACGTGGGAGAGGGGCAGGCGGTGGACCTTGTCCTCGACCTGGCCACGCAGCCGGGCCATCGAGCGGTTGACGACGCCGTGCATCAGGTAGGCGACCAGCCACGACAGCGACGCGCCGATCACGTAGATCGCGGCCGCGGTGAGCAACGTCGACCGCAGGGCGACACGGTCGAGCCCCTCGGTGCGGGCCAAGCCCTCGACGATCAGGTCGGTGGCCCTCCCGAGCAGCCGCGGCCCGTAGACGGTCATCGCCACGCTGAGCACCGTCGAGCACAGCATCAACGTGATGCGGGCCCGCTCCGGGCGCAGCAGGGCGACGAGCCGGCGCACCGTGCCCCTGGCGTCGGTCGTCTGCACCATCGGGGGCGCACCCGAGCCCCACGGGGTGCGGGTCAGGGCCTGGTCGCGGGTGGAGAGGCGTTCGCCGGACGAGGGCTGGGGGGCGGTCGTGGTCACACCGCCTCCTGGACGCTGCGCTGGGACTCGACGATCTCCTGGTACGTCGGGCACCCGGCGACGAGCTCGTCGTGGGTGCCGAGGCCGACCACCTCGCCGCCCTCGAGCACGACGATCTGGTCGGCGTCGACGATCGTCGACACCCGCTGGGCGACGACGAGGAACGACGCCCCCGACGTGTAGGCCGGCAGCGCGGCACGCAGCCGGGCATCGGTGGCCAGGTCGAGCGCGGAGAACGAGTCGTCGAAGAGGTAGATCTGCGGCTTGCGGACGAGGGCCCGGGCGATGGCCAGGCGCTGGCGCTGCCCGCCGGACACGTTCGTGCCGCCCTGGGTGATCGCCGCCTCGAGCCCGCCCGGCATCGACGAGACGAACTCCGCGGCCTGGGCCACGGCCAGCGCCGCCCACATCTCCTCCTCGGTGGCGTCGCCCTTGCCGTAGCGGAGGTTGTCGGCGACCGATCCCGAGAAGAGGAACGGCTTCTGCGGCACCAGGCCGATGCGCGACCACAGGTCGTCGAGCGCCAGCTCCCGCACGTCGACCCCCTCGACCAGGACCGCGCCGCCGGTGACGTCGTAGAGCCGGGGGACGAGGTTGAGCAGCGTCGTCTTGCCCGAGCCGGTGCTGCCGATGATCGCCGTCGTCTGGCCCGGCGTCACCGTGAACGACACGTCCTTCACCACCGGCTCCTCCGCGCCGGGGTACCCGAACGTGACGTCCCGCAGCTCGAGGCGGCCGGTGCGGGGCACGTCCTGGCGGGGCGAGGCCGGGGCGACGACCGTCGGCTCGGCGTCGAGCGCCTCCATGATCCGCTGCCCCGACACCGCGGCGCGGGGGAGCATCGTGAACATGAAGCCGGCCATCAGCACCGACATCAGCACGAGCACGATGTAGCCGAGGAAGGCGACGAGGGACCCGAGCGTCGACTCGCCGGCGTCGATGCGGATGGCGCCGTACCAGACGACCGCCACGCTGGCGCCGTTCTGCACGACGATCACGAGCGGGAAGAGGATCGCCATGATCCGCCCCGCCCGCAGCGCCGTGGAGGTGAGCGACTGGTTGGCGTCGTCGAAGCGCCGGACCTCGGTGGGTTCGCGGACGAAGGCCCGCACGACGCGCAGGCCGGTGATCTGCTCCCGCAGCACGGTGTTGACCACGTCGATGCGGTCCTGCATCGCGGTGAACGCCGGGTGCGCCTTCGACATCATGACGCCGACGATCACGACGATGATCGGCACGGCGACGAGGAGGACGAGCGACAGCGCGGCGTCCTCCCGGACGGCCATGAAGGTGCCGAACCCGAACGTGAGCGGCGCGACCACGGCCATCGTCGCGGCCATCTGCACCGCGGTCTGCACCTGCTGGACGTCGTTGGTGATGCGGGTGATGAGGGTCGGCGGGCCGAAACGGCCGACCTCCTGGGCGGAGAAGCCGGTGACCTTGTGGAACAGGTCCCTGCGGATCTCCCGCCCGACCCCCATCGAGGAGCGGGCGGCGAAGTGGATGCCGATCACCATCGCCACGACCTGGGCGAAGGCGACGACGAGGAGCAGGCCGCCGACCCGCCAGATGGCGTCGCGGTCGTCGGCGACGACGCCCTCGTCGATGATGCGGGCCGTCACCCGGGGCAGCAGGAGGGTGAACAGCGCCTGGAGCGCCTGGAAGGCCACGACCCCCACCAGCAGCGGCCGCACCCGCGGCAGGTAGAGGCGCATGAGCCGGATCACCCCGGCGACAGTACCCGGCCCCCTGCTGACGATGTGCCAGCAAAGGGCCGAGGTCGAGGTCAGGCCTGGGCCGGCACGTCCTGGGTGGCCATCCAGGCGCCGTAGCCGCCGAGCACGTCGCTCACGTCGGCCATGCCCTGCGAGCGCAGGAGGCTGGCGGCGATCGACGAGCGGTACCCGCCGGCGCAGAACACCACCGTCGGGGCCGCAGGGTCGAGCTGGTCGAGCGAGTCCCGCAGGTGGGCGAGGGGGATCGGGCGTGCGGTCTCGATCGACCCGAGCTTCACCTCGCCGGGGTTGCGGATGTCGACGAGCTGGATCGCCGTGCCGTCGTCGAGCGTGCGCCGCAGGTCGACGGCGGTGACCTGGGAGGCCCGCTCGACGTGCTCGGGGTGGTCGACGAAGGAGGCGATGCCGCCCTCGAGCGCCCCGGCGACGGTGTCGAAGCCGATGCGCCCGAGCCGCAGCTGGGCCTCGACGACCGCCTCGGGCTCGCCGACGAGCACGATCGGCGTGTCGTGGGGGACGACGGTGCCGGCGTACTCGGCGAAGCGGCCGCCGATGCCGACGCTGATCGAGCCGTGCAGGTGGCCGTGGGCGAACTCCTCCGGGTCCCGCACGTCGAGCACGACCGCGCCGTCGGCCTGGGTCGCGACGACCTCGTCGAACGACATCCACGTCGGGGTGATCGACTCGTCGAGCAGCGCCCGGTCCTTGCGGTTCAGCACCGCGTCGTAGGGGAAGTAGCTCGGCGCCGACGGCTGGTCGGCGGTGACCATGGCGACGAACTGGTCCGGCGTCATGTCCTGGAGGGCGTAGTTCGTGCGGCGCTGCTCACCGATCGTGGAGACCGTCTCGGTCGACAGGTTCTTGCCGCACGCCGACCCCGCGCCGTGGGCGGGGAAGACCTTCGTGGCGTCGGGCAGGTCGAGCAGCTTGTTGTGCAGCGAGTCGTAGAGCTTGCGCGCCAGCTCGTCGGCGGTGACGTCGAACGAGGCGAGCAGGTCGGGACGGCCGACGTCGCCGATGAACATCGTGTCGCCGGTGAGCACGCCGTAGGGGGTCTCGGCGTCGGGGGTCTCGTGGACGACGACGCTGATCGACTCGGGGGTGTGGCCCGGGGTCGAGCGGATCTCGAGGGTCACCTCGCCGAGGGAGATGCGCTCGCCGTCGCGCAGCTTCCGCGACGGGAACTCGGTCTCGGCGACCTCGCCGAACCCGATCTCGGCCCCGGTGGCCGCAGCCAGCTCGAGGTGCCCGGACAGGAAGTCGGCGTGGAAGTGGGTCTCGATGACGAGCTCGATGGTGAGCCCGTTGGCGGCCGCGTCGTCGACGTACTCCTGCACGTCACGGCGGGGGTCGACGACGACGGCGCGGCCGGTCGTCGTGTCGCCGATCAGGTACGAGGCGTGGGAGAGGCAGTCGAGGTAGTACTGGGTGAAGTGCATGGCGTGGCTCCTCACGAGGCACGGGCCGCGGTGGCCCGCTCGTTGGCGGCGGTCAGCTCGGAGATGACGTCACGCACGTCGCACGTGGCGCCCTTGTTGTAGGGGAGGCGGGAGAGCAGCATGGCCATCCCGCAGGTGTTGGTGACGGCGGAGAAGGTGAGGCCGGCGCCGATGAACCCGGCGACGGCGGCCAGCGGGCGGTAGCGGGTGCTGGCGAGGACGCTGGTGAGCACGATCGAGCCGGCGACCAGTCGGACCTGTCGCTCGAGGCCCCAGCGGGCGTCGTTGGCGTTGACCTGGCCGCCCGAGGCGACCCACGAGCCCATGCCGCCGACGAGCACGCGCACGTTGGACAGGCCCGTCTCGGCCAGGTGCTCGCTGGCCTGGGTGGCGCGGCCGCCGGACTGGCAGATGAGCACGACCGGCTGCTCGAGGTGGCGGGTGAGCTCGTCGCGGTGCTCGCTCAGGGTGTCGAGGGGCACGTGGTAGGAGCCGGGGATGTGGGCGGATTCGTACTCCGCCCCGGTGCGGACGTCGATGAGGTGGACCTCGGCGTCGGTGCTGAGGAGGTGCTGCAGCTCGGTGGGGGTGATGGTGCTGTCGGTCACGGGGTGGGATCTCCTGTGGGGGTGGAACCGGCGGGGGAGGGGTTGGGGTGGACGGCAGAGGTGTCGATGAGGCGGACGCGCCCGGAGCCGAGGTCGTAGACGGCGCCGGCCAGGAGGGCGTCGGCACGGGAGGCGAGGGTGGTCATGCGCTCACGCTCCGGAACGACCGGATCACCGACGTCGGCGGGACGAGCTCGGCGGCCTCCAGGCGAGGCTCGTGCCGGGCGACGGACTCCATCGCCGCGTCCACGTCGAGGTGGACGTGCCGGCCGAGCCGCTGCCACAGGCCGGACCGCATCATCACGTCGCGGACGGGGCCCTTCACCGTGGCGAGGTGCACGTCGACGCCGCGCTCGGTCAGCTCGTCGAGTATCTCGTGGAGCGCCTGGTCGCCCGAGGCGTCCAGGTCGTTGACGCCGGTGAAGTCGATCACGACGGTGTCGACGTCGCCCTCCTCGGCGACCAGCTCGGTGAGGCGCCGCTTCACGAAGGCCACGTTGACGAAGTTGACCGAGGTGTCGAGGCGGATGGCGGTGACGCCGGGGATCCGTTCGGCGGTCGGGAAGCGGTCGACGTTGCGGTAGGCGTGCGTGCCGGCGATGCGCCCGAGGACGGCGGTGTGGGGCTTCATGAGGCGCAGGAACAGCAGGCCGAGCGAGGTGACGACGGCGACGCCGATGCCGAGCTCGATGCCGAGCGCGAGCGTGGCGACGAACGCCACCGCCATCGGCACCAGGTCGGCCCGGTTGACGTGGGCGATGTGCCGGGCCTCGCGCCAGTCGACGAGGCTCGCCACGGCGACGACGACGATGGCGCCGAGGGTGGCCGACGGCAGCGACTCGAGGTACGGCGTGAGCAGCACGAGGGCGACGAGGATGATCGCCACGGTGATCAGCGAGGCGAGGGGCGTGCGGGCCCCGGCCTGGGCGTTCACCGCCGTGCGGGAGAACCCGCCCGTGACGGGGAAGCCGCCGAAGAACCCGGCCCCGAGGTTCGCCGACCCGAGCCCGATGAGCTCCTGGTTGGCGTCGACCTCGTAGCGGTTCTTGCGAGCGAACACCTTGGCGATCGCGATCGACTCCATGAACCCGGCGAGCGTGATGACGAGGGCGGCGGGCAGCAGGCTGCCGACGACGCTCGAGTCGAACGACGGGACGGCGAGCATCGGCAGGTCGCTCGGGATCTCGCCGAGGACCTTCACGCCCCGGTCCTCGAGCGACAGCAGCTGGACGGCGCCGGTGGTGAGGGCGACGACCGCGAGCGCGGAGGGGAACGTGCGCTTCCAGCGCTTGAGCCCGACGAGCAGGGCGATGGCGGCCACACCGACCGCCACGGTCGTCCAGTTGACCTCACCGAGGTGGCGGACCAGCTCGGTGACGGTCTCGATCCAGCCCTCCGAGCTCGGCATGGTGATGCCGAGGAGGTGCTTGACCTGGCTCGTGCCGATGATGATGGCGGCCGCGGCCGTGTAGCCGACGAGCACCGGGTGGGAGAGGAAGTTGACGACCCATCCCGCCTTCAGCGCACCGAGCACGAAGTGGATGACGGCCACCATCACCGCGAGCAGGGCGGCGAGCTCGACGTAGCGGGCGGTGCCCTCCTCGGCGAGCGGGGCGATGGCCGACGCGGTGAGCAGCGACATGATCGCCACCGGCCCCACGGCCAGCTGCCGCGACGTGCCGATCAGCGCGTAGAGGACCAGCGGCACCGTCGACGCGTAGAGCCCGGCCTCGGGCGGCATCCCGGCGAGCATGGCGTAGGCCATGCCCTGGGGGATGAGCATCGCGGCGACGGTGAGGCCGGCGGTCAGGTCCCCGTTGAGGTCCCTTTGCTGGTAGCGGGGGAGCCACCCGAGGATCGGGAGGCGGGCGGTCAGTGCGCGCATGCTGCGGCCCTACCCCCGCTCGACCGGGAGCCCGGCCTGCTGCCACGCGCCCATTCCGCCCTCGACGTTGCGGGCGTCGATGCCGACGGCCCGGAGCGCCTGGGTGGCCATGGCCGACCGGTTGCCCGACCGGCAGATGACGAAGACGACGTCGGCCGCAGGGAGGCGCTCGGGGTCGAGCGAACCGAGCGGGACGTGCACCGCGCCGGGCGCATGGCCGGCGGACCACTCGTCGGGCTCGCGGACGTCGACGAGGACGGTGCCGGCGGAGCGGGACGCAGCGGTCTCGACGTCGACGGCGGGGATCGAGGTGGCAGAGGCGGTGAGGCGGCTGAACAGGTTCACGTCGGCCACGCTACAGGTACCCCCAGGGGTATGCAACGTCATGCCGCCGGGGGTATGTCGACCGGCCCGCCCGCCCGGCGCCACTCGATGACGCCGCCGTCGAGCCGACGTGCCGTCCGGCCGGCCGCACGCAGGCGGCGGACCGCGTCATCGGCGAAGCGGCAGTACGGCCCGCGGCAGTAGACGACGACGTCGACGCCGCTCGGGAGCTCGTCGACGGCGCCGCCCAGCTCCTCGACCGGGACCGAGGCCGCGCCGGGCAGGTGGCCGGCGAGGTACTCGAGTCGCGGCCGCACGTCGAGCAGGGCGACCTCGCCGGCTCGCACCCGGGCCAGGACCTCCCCGACGTCGAGCGGCTCGTGCTCGATGTCGTCGCGCTCGCCCATGTAGGCGGCGGCCAGGACGGGGACCGGGGCCGCGTGGTCCCCGGCGACGTCGCGCAGCGCAGCCCACAGGTCGGCCACGCGATCCGACGCCAGCCGGTAGCGCACGTGCTGGCCGTCTCGGCGGGACCGCACGAGCCCGGCGGTCGCCAGAGTGCGCAGGTGGTGAGAGGTGTTGGCGACGCTCTGGTCGATCTCGCGGGCCACCTGCTCCACCGAGCGCTCGGCCTGGGCGAGGAGGTCGACGATCTCGGTGCGGCGGCCGCTCGCCAGGGCCTTGGCCACTGCGGCGAAGCCGTCGTGCAGGGCGTCCTTCTCCGGACGGAGGTTGCTCATAGACTCAAACTAGCATTTGAATGTAGCGGTGGACAGACCTCGTCTCGGCTTGCGCGCCAACCTCAGCCAGTTCCTGCTGCTCGTCGCGGTGAACGCCCTGGTCGGCGGGATGGTCGGCCAGGAGCGCACCGTGCTCCCCCTCCTCGCCGAGGACGAGTTCGGGCTCACAGCCGTGTCGGCGACGCTCACGTTCATCGTCGCCTTCGGCCTCGTGAAGGCGGCCACCAACTTCGTGGCCGGCACGCTGTCGGACCGCATCGGGCGCAAGCCGGTGCTCGTCGCCGGTTGGCTCGTCGGGTTGCCCGTGCCGTTGCTCATCATGTGGGCGCCGTCGTGGGGCTGGGTCGTCGCGGCCAACGTCCTCCTCGGCGTGAACCAGGGCCTCACCTGGTCGACCACCGTCATCATGAAGATCGACCTCGTCGGGCCCGAGCAGCGGGGGCTCGCGATGGGCTTCAACGAGGCGGCGGGCTACGGCGCGGTCGCCCTCACCGCCCTGGCCACCGGTGCGATCGCCGAGACGTGGGGGCTCAGGCCGGCGCCGTTCCTCCTCGGCGTGGCCTTCGTCGCGCTCGGGCTCGGGCTCTCCAGCGCCCTGGTGCGCGAGACGCGAGCCCACGCCGCGCTCGAGGCGCGTGGGCACGACGGACCCGGGGGAGGGTTGACGACGAGGGAGGTCGTCGTCCTCACGTCGTTCCGGGAGAAGGCGCTGTCGGCCACCTCCCAGGCGGGCCTCGTCAACAACCTGAACGACGGGTTGGCCTGGGGGCTCTTCCCGCTCCACTTCGCGGCCGCCGGGATGTCGGTCGGGCGCATCGGAGTGCTCGCCGCGACCTATCCGGCGGTGTGGGGCCTGGGCCAGCTCGTCACCGGCGGGTTGTCGGACCGCATCGGGCGCAAGCCGCTGATCGCCGGCGGCATGTTCGTGCAGGCCGTGGCCATCGCCGCCGTGGCGGTGGTCGACGGGTTCATCGCCTGGGCGGCCGCCGCCGCGCTCCTCGGCGCGGGCACGGCGATGGTCTACCCGACGCTGCTCGCAGCGATCGGTGACGTCGCCCATCCCGGTTGGCGAGCCCGGGCCGTCGGCGTCTACCGCCTGTGGCGAGACGCCGGCTACGCGGTCGGGGCCCTGCTCGCCGGCGTCGTCGCCGACCTGTTCGACGTCGGCGTCGCCATCTGGACCGTCGCCCTCCTCACCGCCGCATCCGGCCTGGTCGTCGTCGTCCGGATGTACGAGACGCACCCCCGGCCGGGCCGCACCCCACCGGCGCCGCGACCCGTCGACCTGGAGAGCTGACGGGTCGTCGCTCGGGCACGTGCGACACTCGCTGCGTGAGCGACGACGACGGGTCCCCCGCCGAGCCGCACAGCCGCCTCTCTCGCCAGCTCGGGACGGGCGACGCCGTCGTCATCGGGCTCGGGGCGATGATCGGCGCCGGCGTGTTCACCGCCTTCGGGCCGGCGGCCGAGGCGGCGGGCGGCGGCCTGCTCGTCGGCCTGGCCCTCGCCGCCGTCGTCGCCTACTGCAACGCCGCGTCGTCGGCGCAGCTGGCCGCGGTGTACCCCGAGTCGGGCGGCACCTACGTCTACGGGCGTGAGCGGCTCGGGCCGTTCTGGGGGTTCCTCGCCGGGTGGGGCTTCGTCGTGGGGAAGACGGCGAGCTGCGCGGCGATGGCGCTCACCTTCGGCGCCTACGCATGGCCGGAGCAGCGTCGTCTGCTGGCGGTGCTCGCCGTCGTCGCACTGACCGCGGTCAACTACCAGGGCGTGCGCAAGACGGCGACCCTCACCAAGGCGATCGTCGTCGTGGTGCTCCTCGCGCTCGCCGCCGTCGTCGCCGCCGCCGTGGGCGGGGGAGAAGCCGACGTCGACAACATCGGCCCGATCGCCTCCGGGGGCTGGCGCGGCATCCTCGAGTCGGCCGGACTGCTGTTCTTCGCCTTCGCCGGCTACGCCCGCATCGCCACCCTCGGCGAAGAGGTGAGCGATCCGGCGTCCACCATCCCGCGGGCGATCCCGCTCGCTCTCGGCATCACCCTCGTGGTCTACGCCACCGTCGCCGCGACCTCGCTGCTCGCGGTCGGGCCGGACGTGCTGGCTGCGGCCGCCGCGCCGCTCGACGCCGTCGTCGCCGCCGGCTCGCTCGACGCCCTGCGGCCGGTCGTCCGCATCGGCGGCACGGTCGCCGCGCTCGGGGTGCTGCTCAGCCTCATCGTCGGCGTGAGCCGCACGGCCTTCGCCATGGCGTCACGCGGCGAGATGCCTCGGGCGCTCGACGCCGTGCACCCGGTGCACCAGGTGCCGCACCACGCCGAGCTCGCGGTCGGCGTCGTCGTGGCGATCGTGGTCTCCCTCGTCGACCTTCGCGGCGCGATCGGCTTCAGCTCCTTCGCCGTGCTCGTCTACTACGCCATCGCCAACGCCTCGGCGTGGACGTTGCCCCCGCACCAGCGGCGCTGGCCCCGTGCGATCGCCGTCGTCGGCGTGGTCGGCTGCCTGGTCCTCGCCGCCACGCTCCCGGTCGTGAGCGCGCTGAGCGGTGCGGCGGTCCTCGCGGTCGGCGCCCTGGTCTGGGTGGTCCGCGACCGGGTTCGACCTGCGACGCGCTGAGGGACTCAGTCGTCGGCGACGACCTCGAAGGGGTCCTCGCCTGCGGCGTCGGGTCGCACGCCGCCGATCCCGGCCTCCGAGGCCATGGCGACGACCATCGCGGTCAGCGGCACAGCGAGGATCGTGCCGGCGATGCCGAAGAGCGCCCCGCCGGCCACCACCGCGAACAGGACGATCAGCGGGTGCAGCTGGAGCGCACGCCCGTAGACGATCGGCGCGAGCAGGTCGCCGTCGAGCTGCTGCACGACGACGGCGACGATGGCCGTGACGACAGCGGCACCGAACCCTGCGGTGGCGAGGGCGACGAGCACGGCGATGATGCCGGCGACCACCGCGCCGACGATGGGCACGAACGCGGCAGCGAACGTGAGCACCGCGACGGGGATCGCGAGCTTCGCCCCCACGAGCACGAGCGTGACGCCGATCGCGATGCCCTCGACGAGGCCGAGGATCGCCGCGCCACGGAGGTAGCCGCCGAGGGTGGCCCACGCCCGGGTGCCCATGCGGCGCACGACGTCGCGCTGGTCGCTCGCCACCCGGCGCAGGGCCCAGCGCTGGAAGCGCGGCCCGTCCTTCAGGAAGAAGAAGGTGGCGACCACGGCGAGGATCAGGCCGACGATCCCCTCCATCACGACCAGCGCTCCGCTGAGGAGGTCGCCGCGCGACGACCTCAGGCCACGGGAGATGGCGTCGCGGGCCTCCTGCCGCAGCTCGTCGATGTCGCCACGATCGAGGTTGAGCGGGCTGTCCTCGACGAGCCACTCCTCGACGTCGTCGACGGCGTCGGTGAGGGTCGGGCCGAGCGTGTCGAGCTCCTCGGCGAGCAGCGGACCGATGATCGCGCCGGTGCCACCCACCACGGCGGCGAAGAGGAGGAGGCAGGCGAGGGCGAGGGCGGCGGGCGGCACCCCGCGAGCGCGGAGCCGGGCCGCGATCGGGTCGAGCGCCCGCGCGATGTACCCACCGACCACCACGGCGAGCACCAACGACCACATCTGCCGCAGCGCCCACAGCACGCCGAGGCCGACGATCGCGACGACGATGAGGCGCCAACCGTAGGAGGCCAGGGTCTGGAGGCCGGGTGGGACGGCGCGGGGTCCGGGTGCGGTGTCGTTCGGGCGTGGCATCGGCGCCAGCGTGGCACCCCGGGGCGCCGGCCGCGGACCCGTTGGGTCGGTGACAAGATGGGGATACTCAATCTCTGGAGGTGTCGATGGCCACGGTGGAGCTCTCACGGCCCCGCGACGGCGTCACGCAGATCACCCTGAACCGGCCGGAGCGCCTCAACGCCATGACCGCCGAGCTGGTCGCCGGCCTCCACGACGCCCTCGACGAGGTGGCCGCCGACCGCACCTGCCGCGCGGTGGTGCTGACCGGCGCCGGCCGCGGGTTCTGCGCCGGGCTCGACCTCGGCGGCTACGGCACCGCGCCCGGCGGCGAGGACCTCGGGCGGGTCCCCGCGGGCCTGGCGACCCAGCGCCACATCGCGTCGCTCATCCCGCACCTGCGGTCGCTGCCCCAGCCGGTGATCGCCGCGGTCAACGGCCCGGCCTCCGGTGGGGGGTTCGCCCTCGTGCTCGGCAGCGACGTGCGCCTGGCCGACCGGACGGCGCGGTTCAACGCCGCGTTCGTGCGCATCGGCCTCTCGGCGTGCGACATCGGCACGAGCTGGCTCCTCCCTCGCATCGTCGGCGTCGCCCGCGCCCAGGAGCTGATGGTCACCGGCCGGATCATCGACGCCGACGAGGCGCTGCGGATCGGCCTCGTCGTCGACGTGGTGGAGGAGGGGGCCGTCATCGAGCGGGCCCTCGCCACCGCGGAGCAGATCATGGCCAACGCCCCGCTCGGCGTCGCCCTCACCAAGGAGGCGATGTGGACGGCGCTCGAGGTGCCGTCGCTCCAAGCGGCGATCGACATCGAGAACCGCCAGCAGCTCCTCCTCACCCACACCGAGGACCACCGCGAGGCCTTGGCCGCGTTCGTCGAGCGCCGGGACCCGCAGTTCCAGAACCGATGACCGACACGACAGGGGAGATGACGATGGATCGAGTGGCGCTGGTGTCCGGTGGCGGCCGGGGTATCGGCCGGGCGATCAGCCTCGAGCTGGCCCGGCTCGGCTGCGACGTCGCGGTGAACTACCGGCGCGACGTCGACGCCGCCGAGGAGACCGTCGCCCAGATCGAGGCCCTCGGCCGCCGGGCGATCGCCGTCGCTGCGTCGGTCGACGACTGGGACGCGTGTGTGTCGATGGTCGACCGTGTCGTCGACGAGCTGGGCCCGCCGTCCATCCTCGTGCACAACGGCGGCATCGCCAGCCGCGGGAACAGCGTCGTCGACACCGACCTCGCCGAGCTCGACCGGGTCATCCGCACCCACGCGTACGGCGGGTTCCACCTGGCGAAGCTCTGCATCCCCCACATGGCCGGCCAGGCGAGGGGCGACGTGGTGATGATCTCCTCGGTGGCCACCGACTCGAACGGCCCCAACGGCTCGCCGTACAACATGGGCAAGGCGGCGCTCGAGGCGCTGGCGTTCACCCTGGCCAAGGAGGTCGTCGGCCAGGGCATCCACGTGAACGTCGTGGCGCCGGGGCTCGTGTCGACCGACATGGGGGACCGCCTGGCCAAGGCGACGACCGGCGGACGGGCCCAGGTGGCGGCGGACCTCGACGCCGGCGCGCCCTACGGTCGTGTGTGCCGCCCCGAGGACGTGGCCAAGGTCGTCGGCTTCTACGTCTCCGACGCCGCCGGGTACGTCAACGGCACCCGCGTGCGCGTCGATGGCGGCGGGGGCGCCTTCCGCAGCTGACCCGGCCCGGCACGGCTGGGAATGCGCGGCGGGGTCAGGATGTTCGGACCGACGTGCGAGCGAGCACCGAGCGAGTGGCCCCGTCTCGGGGCGGAGGCATCGAGGTCCGCTGGCCTCTGGCCGCCGTGGTCGCCCTCGTGTCGGTGGTGACGAGTCCGCTGACGGCGATCTGGTTCCTCCTCCTCGGGCCGCTGGCCCTGGTCGTGGGCGCGGCCGTCGCGGCCGCGACGCCCGCTCGGGCGGGTGACGTCCTCGGGAGGAGCGCGGCCGTCGCCATGGGGCTCCTCGCCGGTCCCCTCCTCTACCTCGGCCTGGCCGTCACCCAGTAGCGGCCGCCCTTCTGCTGCGGTCTCGTGTCGCATCGGTCCGGTCAGCGGACCGAAACGACACGAGGGGTCGGTCCACGCCAGCTCGTCCGTCTCGTCCGAGGGACCGCGGCGCTCAGCTCGCGACGGGCCATCGGCCCGAGGCGCCGGGGTGGCGTCCCGGTCCGGCCGCCCGGCGGCCGAGCTCCAGCCCGTGCAGGCGGGCCCGCTCGAGCTCCCCGTCGGCGAACGGCCCCGCGGTGCCCGTCACCCAGAACGTCGTCGCCGCGTGCACGATCCGGAAGCCCATGTGGCGCAGGTGCTTCTCGGCCCGCCGGGCGGCCGAGCCCGGCACCCGGGGCCGCTCGACCCGCGTGTCGAACGTCGTGGCGAACACGACGCGCTCGGGCTCCTCCAGCTCGTCGAGCCACTCCCGCATCCCACGAGCCAGGCCGGTCGTCGTCGGGCTGCCCGACTGCTCGGCGGCCGAGCTGCGCGTCGACGCCCGGCTCATCCCGAACGCGTGCGTCGGCCCGCCGACGACGAGGAGCCCCACATCGTCGGCGAGCCGGACCGGTGCGTGGTCGACCCGGTGCAGGTCGACCTCCATCGTGCGGGGCGGGGCATCGCGCAACCCCGCGGCGATGGCATCGGCCACCGCCATCGTGTTGCCGAACATGGACTCGACGACGACGAGGGCGCGCATGGCGACCACCTCCCGGACGGCCAACTGGGTCCACCCCCATCGTCGGCCCGCCGTGGCGCAGCGACCAGGGCCGAACGTCCCCGTTCAGTCGCCGCTGGCGTCCAGCGCGGCGAGCGAGCGCTCGACGAGCCGGACGCGCAACCCTGCCACCGTGGGACCGTGCTGGCCGACGTGAGGACGGGCCAGCTCGACGGCGGCGGGCACGACGGCGTCCTCGCCCTCGGCCACCGCGTCGACCAACCCGGCCTCGAGCGCCTCAGGACCGCCGAGTCGAGCGCCGGTCAGGACCGCACGACGCAGCGCGGCCGGCGGGTAGCCGTCGCGGATGACGGCGTCGAACTGCGGGGACATCGTCATCTGCAGGTCGACCTCCGGGAAGCACAGGAAACCCCGGTCGGCGCGCATCACCCGCAGGTCGCAGGCGCCGGCCATGATCGCCCCGCCGCCGAACGCGTGGCCGTTGATCGCCGCGACGGTGAGCCCGGGGTGGCGCAGGAGCGCGGCGAGGACGCGGTGCACGCCGTCGAACACCCCACGGACGACGTCGCGCTCGGCCCCCTCGAACGCGGCGAGGTCGAGGCCGTTGCAGAAGAACTTCCCGGTGCCGGTGAGCACGAGCGGACCGCCGGTGGCGGCGGCGTCCTCCAGGGCCCCGAGCAGGGCAGGGACGAAGTCGGGGCCGAAGCGGTTCTCCCCGTGGTCCATGCGGACGACGCGCACGCCGTCGATGTCGTCGGTGTGGATCATGCGAGCATCATGGTCGACGGCGGAGGGCCGACACGGAGGGTTCACCATGGACGAGGCGCCGCGCCGCCCACGACCGCTCGACGAGCTGGTCCTCACCGTCGTCGTCGACAACGGCACCGACACGCTGTCGAGCGTCGCCGACGGCGTGCCGGAGCTGCCCGAGGTGGTGGGTCACGTCCTGCGCCGCGCGCCCGTCGAGCTGCCGGCAGGGGAGGAGGGCGTCGAGGTCTTCGGCCACCTCTGCGTCGCCTGCCACGGCTTCTCCGTGCTCGCCACCGGCCGCGTCGGCGACGAGGAGCACACCGTCCTCTTCGACGCCGGCCCCTACGGGGACGTGTGGGTCGACAACGCCGAGCGCCTCGGCCTCGACCTCGCGGCGGTCGAGGCGGTCTTCCTGTCGCACTGGCACTGGGACCACAGCGGGGCGCTGCCCGACGCCGTCGGCGCCATCAGCACTGCACGCGCCGCCGCAGGCCTCGACGCGCCTGTCGTCGTCGACCTCCACCCGGATCGACCCGACCAGCGTGGCACCGGGGCACCGGGCCGGCGGATGGTCCTCCTGCCGCCCGAGCCCACGCTGGCGGCGCTCGAATCGGCCGGCGGACGGGTGGAGAACCACGCCGAGGCCCACCTGCTCGCCGGCGGCTTCTTCCTCGGCAGCGGGGAGATCCCGCGCCGCACCGCCTACGAGACCGGCCTGCCCGGCCACCGCACGATCCGGGGTGGTGAGGTCGTCGACGACCCGCTCATCCTCGACGAGCGGTACCTCGCGGCCGTCGTCCGCGGCCGTGGGACGACGGTGCTCTCCGCGTGCTCTCACGCCGGCGTGGTCAACGCCTGCCTCGCCGCCGCGGAGGCCACCGGCGAGCCGATCGACCTCGTCCTCGGCGGCTACCACCTCGCGGGCGCGGCGATGGAGCCCCGCATCGGCGACACCGTGCGGGACCTGCGCGACCTGGTCGCGCCGACGCTCGTCGCCCCCGGGCACTGCACCGGCTGGCGGGCCGAGGTGGCGTTGGCCGACGCGTTCGGGGCGAGCTACGCCCCGAGCGCGGTCGGCGCCCGCTACACGCTCTCGGCGGTCGGCTGAACCGACTCGGTCGGTCCCGGGCGCGACCACGCCCGGACGGAGGGAGAGACCGGCAGGTGCTCGGCGTCGGGCGCGCTGATGGGTTCGCCGACGGCGACGCCGAGGGGGACCACGCCGGCCCAGACCGGCAGGTCGAGGTCGGCCTCGTCGTCGACGGGTCCGCCGGTGCGCGCCTTCAGCGACGCCTCCTCGATCGACATCTCGAGCACGGTCGTCTGGCGGACCTCGACCGGGGCCGAGGGGCGCACCTCGTCGCCGCGCCCGGGGACGAGGTGCTCGACGAACGTGCCGAGCGCCGCCGCGGCCTCGTCCGGGTCGTCGATGCGGCGCGCGGTGCCGAGCGCGACCACCGAGCGGTAGTTCATCGAGTGGTGGAACGCCGAGCGGGCCATCACGAGCCCGTCGAGCAGCGTGACCGTGACGCACGCCGGCACGCCCCCGGCGAGGCCCCGCATCAGGCGTGACGCGACCGAGCCGTGGAGCAGCAACCGGTCGCCGTCGCGCCCGTAGGCCATGGGGATGACGAAGGGCTGGCCCTCCACCGTGAGCCCGACGTGGGCGACCAGGCCCTCGTCGAGCACCGCGTGCACGGCCTCGCGGTCGTACGCGCCTCGCTCGGGGTGGCGACGGACGGTGGAGCGGACGGAGGCGGGCGGCGTGGGCGTGGACATGGTCGGGGATGCTCCCCGTCCGCCGCGCGCGGGGCAAGCGGGTTCCGCCGACGTGGTGTCAGCCGGCGTCCTGCGCGGCGATCTCGGCGTGGATCTTCTCCATGTCGAGGCCCCGGATCTGCTCGATCAGGTCCTCGAGGACGTGACCCGGCAGCGCGCCGGGCTGGGAGAAGACGAGGACGTTCTCGCGGAACGCCATGAGCGTGGGGATCGACTGGATGCCCGCGGCGCCGGCCAGCGCCTGCTCGGCCTCGGTGTCGACCTTGGCGAACACGATGTCGTCGTGCGTGGACGCCGCCTCCTCGAAGATCGGGGCGAACATGCGGCAGGGGCCGCACCACGACGCCCACCAGTCGACGAGGACGATGTCGTTGTCGTTGATGGTGTCGGCGAACGTCGACTCGGTCAGCTCGATCGTGGACATGCGGGGTGCTCCTTGTCGTGGGGACACCTCGCACAACCACCGTACCCGCCGGGGTATTCCGGGAGCGGGTGCGGGCGCCCACTCCGTGGACGTCCGCACCCGATCCCCGCCGTGGTCCCGCGCGAGCCGGTCGGGGTGGTCAGCCGGTGCTGTCCACCACCCTGGGTACGATCGACGCCACGGAGTGAAACACGTCACGTCGTCAGGACCAAGGCGGATCGTCCCCGATTCGTGCAGGACCTGCATCGATCGCCGGAGGAGGCCGACCAGCTGAACACCGATGCCGCCCTGCTCCGGGCCTTCGTCGTCGTCGCTCGCACCGGCAGCTTCGGTCGGGCCGCCGAGCAGCTGCACGTCGACCCGTCGACGGTCAGCCGGCACGTGGCCCAGCTCGAGCGCCGGATCGGGGCCCGCCTGCTCGAGCGCACCACGCGCCAGGTGTGGCTCACCGATGCCGGCGAGGCGCTGCTCGACCGGGCCGTGGCCGTCGTCGAGGCCGTCGACGAGTTCCGGCGGGCGGCGGGCGCGGTCGTCCGCCAGGGCACCCGCGAGATCTCGCTGGGGTTCCAGACCCACACGCTGAACCGCGAGGTCCTGGCCTGGATCAATGCCGCCGAGCAGGCTGCCGGCGTCGGACCGATCCGCCTGGTCGAGGGCACCTTCGCCGACCCGTCGACCGGTCTGCGCGACCGGTCCGTCGACCTCGCCCTCGTCTTCGCCCCCTTCGACGACCGCGAGATCGAGTGGGAGCCGCTCGTCGAGCTGCCCTGGCTCATCTTCGTGCCCGCGTCGCACCGCCTCGCCACCCAGCCCAAGGTGCAGATCGCCGACCTCTTCGACGAGGCGTGGGTGCGACCCGACACCGACGACCAGGTGTTCGTCGACTTCTGGTGCGCCAACGACCTCCGGGACCGCCCGCCCCCGATCGAGGGACCGGCGTACGCGACGCCCGAGTCGGCGCTCGCCGTCATCGCCAGCGGCCGCGGGGTCGGCGTCGGCGCCTCGCTGCGCGACGGCATCCAGCTCGACGGGATCGTCGCCCGCCGCGCCGCCGACGACCGCTGGGCGGCGGTCGCCCTCGCGTGGCGGTCCGACGGCCTCACGGCTGGCGCCGCCGCGCTCCGTGACGCCCTGCTCTCCACCCGTCCCGACGTCGGCCGCCTCGGCCGGGTGGTGCCGCCCCGCCCCTGAGCCCGCAGCATGCCGACGCGGCGGCGACCGAGTTCGTATCCTCGGCGCCAGGCCGCCACGGGCAGCGGCCGGGAAGAGGACGGGATGGTCGACCAGCGCGAGTTGCTCCGCCGGGGGGACGAGCTGATCGCGCGGACCGCGCGCATCGACGCCGCCGTGACGTGGTCCGTCGTCGTCGTGCTCGTCGTCGCGTCGTGGGGCGTGTCCTACGCGCTCGGCGGCTCCCAGACGGTCGGGCCGCAGCTCTTCCACCTGCCGGTCGTCCTCGCCGCCGCCCGGTTCGGCGCGCGCGGCTCGTTCATCGCCGCGGTGCTCGCAGGCCTCGCCAGCGGACCGATCCTCCCCCTCGACGTCGCCGAGGGCGAGGCGCAGTCGGTCGCCAACTGGGGCAGCCGGCTCGTGATCTTCCTCGTCGTCGGGCAGATGGTCGCCTCGCTGCACAGCCGCTCGGTGGGGGCGGCGCGTCGCCGGATCAGCGACCACCAGGTCGCGAGCGACCTGCTCGACGCCGTCGCCGACGGCGAGATCGTGCCCGCCTACCAGCCGATCGTCGACCTGCGCACGGGCGAGATCGAGGGTGTCGAGGCCCTGGCCCGGTGGCGCCGACCCGATGGGGAGCTCCTCGGCCCAGCGGCGTTCATCGACGACGCCGAGCGCACGGGCGTCGTCCACGCCATCGACCGCAGCATCCTCGCCCAGGCCGCCGCCCAGGTGGCCGCCTGGCACGAGGCGTCGCTCATCCCCGGCGCCTTCCGGCTGTCGGTCAACCTGTCCGCCCACCACCTGGCCGAGCCCGACATCGTCGCCTCCATCCGGGACGTGCTGGCCGAGAGCGGCATCTCCCCGGCCTGCCTCGTGTTGGAGATCACCGAGACCGGCCTCGTCAGCGATCCCGAGGGGATCGCGTGCCGGCTCGAGGAGCTGCGGGGCCTCGGTGCCACCGTCTCGCTCGACGACTTCGGCGTCGGCACCTCGTCGCTCGGCAACCTCATGCGCTTCCCGATCGACGCCTTCAAGATCGACCGTTCGTTCATCCTGGGTGCCGAGGGCAGCGATCGTGGGCGTGCGCTCGCCGGCTCCGTCATCGGGATGGCCGGGCGCCTCGGCCTCAGCAGCCCGGTGGCCGAGGGCATCGAGACCGAGGAGCAGCGCCGGACGCTGGTCGAGCTCGGGTGCGCCCGGGGACAGGGCTTCCTCTTCTCCCGCCCGGTGCTCGCCGCCGAGGCAGAGGAGCTGCTCCGGCGGGGGCGGTGCCCGATCGCAGGCGGGTGAGCGCGACGCGGCCAGGATCTGACCGCGGGACGGGGGAGCATGACGGGCGGGAGGTGACGGCATGCGCACGGTGACCATCGACGACGTCAGGACCGCCCGGTTCCACCGCCACGAGCTCGACCGGGAGCCGGGGGCCCGCGCCGGCCGACGGCCCCGCGCTGCTCGACCTCGGCGTGCAGGACACCGGCACCGACGGTGCGGCGTGGGCGCTCGAGCTCCGGGGCCACGCCGGGGGGCTCGCAGGCCTGGTGCTGGCGTGGACCTTGCGAGGGGCGCCGCACGCCTACCGCGCGACCGACCTGGCGCAGGTGGCGGTGGCCACCGCCCCGCTGTCGGAGGCCGATGCTGCGAAGAGGGTGTTCGACGGCTCCCGGCCGCTGACGGCCGCGGGCATCCCGGTGCTCGAGGCGCTGGCCGAGGTGGCGGCCCACGAGCGGGAGGCGGTCGCCCGTCCGATCGTGAAGGGCGAGGTGTCGGCGCGGCTGGCCGAGGAGCTGCCCGAGCCGTTCCTCCGGTGGTGCCGGCCGTGCCGGGCCACCCACCTCTACGAGCAGGTGTTCCGGCTCCCCGCGCTGCAGGCCGGGCTCGTGCTCGAACCCGGCACGTCACCGCCGGTGATGCGCCGCCAGCCTCGGTTCCGCCCGCCGATGTTCGCTCGGCTGGGCGGTGAGGCCGACCCGCGGTTCGACGTCATCCGTGGGCACCTGCGCGCCTACCCGGGTGCGCGCGTGCGGGACGCCGCGACGTTCCTCGACGCGCCGATGAAGGAGGTGCGGGCGCACTGGCCCGACGACGCGGTGGAGGTGGCGCTGTCCGACGAGCCGGCCGCCAGGGCCGAACCCCGCTTCGTCCTCGCCGAGGACCTCGACCTGGTCGCGGCTCCGCCACGTCCTGACGCACCCGCCGTGCGCCTCCTCGGTCCGTACGATCCCTACCTCCAGTGCCGCGACCGCGAGGTCCTCGTCGCCGACTCCGACCGGCGCGCCGCGCTGTGGCCCGTGATCGGCCGTCCCGGCGCGGTCGTCGTCGACGGGGCCGTCGTCGGCTCGTGGCGGCCGACCACCAAGGGGTCCCGGCTCACCCTGAGGACCGAGATGTGGGAGCGCGTCACACGACGGGTCCAGGAGGGCGTCGAGGCGCAGGCGGAGCGTCTCGCCGCGCACCGCGGGCTCACGCTGAAGGACGTCGTACCGGCCGGGTGACGCCGTCCGCCCAGGTCCCGAACGCCGCGCGCCACACCGCCACCACGCGAGCCACGGCGGCGTCCGGGTCCTCGTGGAGGTCGAGCACCGGATCGAGCCCGGGCATGTTGGCGGCCAGGGCCAGGTGCGGCATCACGAGCACGAGCTGGGCCAGGAAGGCGCCGTGGTCGGCGTCGGCACGGACCGCGCCCGTCTCGACCCCGGAGTCGATGAGCTGCTGGAGGCCACGCAGGTAGTGGCGGTTCACCACCTCGCGCACCGCGACCCGCACCTCGGTGTCGAGCTCCAGGTTCACCGCCGCGGTGAGGGCGAGGTCGACGGGGTGGTCGCGGAAGTGGCCGATCCACGCGAGCAGCGAGTCGGTGAGCGCGCCCCAGTAGTCCTCGGCCCACGGCAGCGGCGCGTTGTGCTTCGCCATCGCCGCGCCGATGCGGATGCTCGCGAGGTCGCTCAGGTGGGCGAACAGGTCGAGCTTGTCGTCGAAGTACTGGAAGAGGCTCCCCTTGGCGACGCCGGCCTCGCGAGCGATCACGTTGAGGCTGCCCCGGGAGAAGCCCCGCGACGCGAACTCGGCCTCGGCCGCCGCGACGATCGCATCGCGCCGCTCGGTCGGCAGGCGGTCCCAGGTCGGGGTCGGCATCAGAGCAGCTCGTAGTCGTCGAGGTTCGGGTCGCGGGTCTGCTGCCAGTACTCGAGGAGGCTGAACGGCCAGTTCTGCGCGGTGCGCCCCGTGGCGTTCTTGTACCAGGAGCTCACCGACGAGACGCCCCACGCCATCTTCAGGTTCTCGGCGTCGATCCGGTCGTTGTAGGCGTCGTGCACCTCGGGCCGGGGGTCGATCGCCCGGATCCCGCGGGTGAGCATCTCGCGCACGCACCCGAGCACGTAGTGCACCTCGCACTCGGAGAAGTAGATGATGCTGCCGTTCACGACGATGTTGGTGTTCGGCCCGTAGAGCAGGAACAGGTTCGGGAACCCGGGCAGCGTGATGCCGAGGTAGGCCCGGGCATCGCCACCCCACGTCTCGTGGAGGTCGCGGCCGCCGCGGCCGACGACCTTCATCGGCATCAGGAAGTCGGCGGCGCGGAAGCCCGTGCCGTAGATGATGACGTCCGCCTCGTGCAGGGTGCCGTCGGCCGTGCGGACGCCCTCGGGCGTGATCTCCGCGATGCGCTCGGTCACCAGGTCGACGTCGTCGCGGGTGAGGGTCCGGGCCCACGCGCCGTCGTCGAGGATGAAGCGCTTCGAGAACGGCGGGTACTGGGGGACGACCTTCTCCAGCAGGTCGGGGCGGTCGGCGAACTCCGACTCGAGGTAGCCGGTGAGCAGTTGCCGCATCATGTCGTTGGCCTCGCTCACCGAGCGCTCCCCGCCGTCCCACTCCGGGTCGACCGTGGCGAGCGGCATCATGCCCTCGACGTTGCGCCAGAAGGTCCAGAAGCGGCTCCAGTGCGTGTAGCCCGGGACCTCGCGCCGCAGCCACCGGACCGCCGGTTCGATCGCCTGGGTGTAGTTGGGCGAGGGGATGAACCAGCCCGGGGTGCGCTGCAGGATCGTGAGGTGCCCGACCTCCTCCGCGATGGCCGGGATGAACTGGCCGGCGCTGGCGCCGGTGCCGATCACGACGACCTTCTTGCCGGCGAGGTCGACCGAGCGGTCCCACCGCGCCGAGTGGAAGCTCGGACCCGCGAACGTGTCCATGCCGGGGATGTCGGGGAAGTTCGGGCGGTTGAGCTGACCGACGGCGCTGACCACCGCGTCGGCGTCGATGACGTCCTCCGCGCCGTCCGGGCCGAGGACCTCCACCCGCCAGGACGCGGTCGCGTCGTCGAACACCATGGCGGTGACCTCGGTGTCGAACCGGATGAGCGGCCGCAGCTCGTGCTCGTCGGCGACGCGTCGGAAGTAGTCGAGCAGGACCGTCTGGCTGGAGTAGTGCTCTGGCCAGTCGTCGCGCTGGGCGAAGGAGTAGGAGTAGAAGAGGTTCGACACGTCGACGCGGCAGCCCGGGTACGTGTTCTCGAACCAGGTGCCGCCGACGTCGCTGTTCTTCTCGACGACGACGACCTCGACGCCGGCCTGGCGGAGGCGGTGGGCGGCGGCGAGGCCGGACATGCCGGCGCCGACGACCACGACGCGGAACGTGCGGTCCGGGGCGAGCGTCGCCGCGTCCCACTGCGGGCAGCGCAGGTCGTCCCCGATGCCGAGCTCCTCGCGGAGCAGCTCGAGGTAGGGCTCGACGTCGGCGCCGCCCGCCGCCCAGCCGAGGAGCGTGCGCAGCCGGTCGAGATCGGGGACCGGTACGTGGGGCACCTCGGCGTCGCGCAGGCGGCAGAGGGCGCCGACCGCGAGCTCGCGCGCCTCGTCGTGCTGCTCCGGCGTCAGCCCGAACGACGGGTCGAGCATGCCCGTCGGGTGCGGTTGGAGGTGGGGAGGCACGAGCGCGAGGTCGCCGGTCGCCGCAGCGAGCGCCGGCAGGAGCGCCGGGATGTCGGCTGCGGCCACCGCCGCGCGGATCGTCTCGTCGTCCGCGTGCGCGAGATCGACGTCGAAGTCGGGCATGGTGCGTCCCCCTGGATCCCCTGGTGAATGACCGGTGGTCATGTGACCACTGGTCACAGTAGCGCCCGGGTCGTCGGGGCGGCGGGCCGCGACCGCTAGCGTCGCTGCGGTGTCTCGTGCGCTGATCCCCGCCGGCATCGACGCGTGCCTCTTCGACCTCGACGGCGTCATCACCAGGACCGGCAAGGTCCACGCCGCGGCCTGGAAGGAGATGTTCGACGCCTACCTGCGCGAGCGGGCCGCCGCGCGCGGCGAGGAGCCGGTCCCCTTCCATCTCCCGTCGGACTACACGCGCTACGTCGACGGCAAGCTCCGCCAGGACGGCGTGCGGGGCTTCCTCGCCTCGCGGGGCATCGAGCTGCCCGAGGGCGACCCCGACGACGGCCCCGAGCTCGAGACGGTCCACGGCCTCGGCAACCGCAAGAACGTGCTCGTCGTCGACCTCATCGAGCACGGCGGCGTCGAGGTGTACGACACCTCGGTGCGCCTGGTGGAGCTGGTGCGCGACGCCGGGCTGCGCCGGGCGGTCGTGTCCGCGAGCAAGAACTGCGCCGCCGTCCTCGCGAGCGCCGGCATCGACCACCTCTTCGAGGTGCGCGTCGACGGCGTCGTCGCCGCCGAGGAGGGCCTGCCGGGCAAGCCCGCGCCCGACACCTTCCTCGCCGCCGCCGAGCGCCTCGGCGTCCCCCCGGAGCGCTGCGCGGTGTTCGAGGACGCCATCTCCGGCGTCCAGGCCGGCCGGGCCGGGGGCTTCGGCTGGGTGGTCGGCGTCGACCGCGAAGGTCACAGGGCTGAACTGTCGGCCGCCGGTGCCGATCTCGTGGTGGACGACCTCGTCGAGCTGGTGGAGGACCGATGATCGACCCAGGCGCGTTCGTGATCGACCCGTGGCGGTTGATCGAGCCCGAGCTCGACCTCGAGCGCCTCGGCCACTCCGAGTCGATCTTCGCCCTGTCGAACGGGCACATCGGCCTGCGCGGCAACCTCGACGAGGGCGAGCCCCACGACACGCCGGGCACCTACCTCAACGGCTTCTTCGAGACCGTCGACCTGCCCTACGCCGAGGGCGGCTACGGGTATCCCGAGCTCGGCCAGACGCTCCTCAACGTCACCAACGGCAAGCACGTGCGCCTGCTCGTCGACGACGAGCCGTTCGACGTGCGCTATGGCACGCTCGAGCGCCACGTGCGCACCCTCGACATGCGGGCGGGCACGCTCGAGCGTGACGTCGTGTGGACCTCGCCCGCGGGTCGCACCGTCGAGGTCCGCTCGACCCGCCTCGTGTCGTTCGTCCAGCGCTCGATCGCCGTCATCCAGTACGAGGTGCGGGCGCTCGACGGCCCGGCACGCGTCGTCCTCCAGTCGAGCCTCGTCGCCAACGAGCCGCTGCCCGCCACGTCGGACGACCCCCGCTCCGCCGAGGACCTCGCGACACCGCTCGTCTGCGAGTACCACACGAGCAACGGGGCCGAGGTGTCCCTCGGGCACAGCACGCGGGAGAGCGGGCTGCGCATGGCCGCCGCGCTCGACCACCTGGTCGAGGGGCCGAACGGCGTCATCACCACCACCGACGTCGAGGACGACCTGGCACGGGTCACCTTCAGCACCGAGCTCCGGCAGGGCGAGTCGCTCACCCTCACCAAGTACCTCGCCTACGGCTGGTCGGCATCGCGCTCGATGCCGGCGCTGCGCGACCAGGTCGACGCCGCCGTCGCGGCGGCGAGCCGGGTCGGCTGGCAGGGTCTCCTCGACGAGCAGCGCGCCTACCTCGACGAGGTGTGGGACCACGCCGACATCGAGATCGTCGGCGACGAGCAGCTCCAGCAGGCCGTGCGCTTCGCCCTCTTCCAGGTCATCCAGGCGTCGGCCCGGGCCGAGCGGCGGGCCATCCCGGCCAAGGGCTTGAGCGGCCGCGGCTACGACGGCCACACCTTCTGGGACATGGAGACCTACACCCTCCCCGCGCTCACCTACACGCTGCCGCACGCCGCGCGCGACGCCCTCCTGTGGCGACACGAGGCCATGCCGCTCGCGAAGGAGCGGGCCGAGGAGCTGAGCCTCCCCGGCGTGACGTTCCCGTGGCGGACGATCCGGGGTGAGGAGTGCTCGGGCTACTGGCCGGCGGGCACCGCGGCGTTCCACATCAACGCCGACGTGGCCGACGCCGTGCGCCGCTACGTGCACGCCACCGACGACCGCGAGTTCGAGTCCGGCGCTGGCCTCGAGCTCCTCGTCGAGACGGCACGCCTCTGGGCGGGCCTCGGCCACCACGACGCCGAGGGCAACTTCCGCATCGACGGGGTGACCGGCCCCGACGAGTACTCGGCCATCGCCGACAACAACACGTTCACGAACCTGATGGCGGCCCGCAACCTGCTGGCGGCCGCCGACGCCGCCGATCGCCACGCCGACCGGGCGGCGGAGCTCGACGTCGACGACGAGGAGGTCGCCCGCTGGCGGCGTGCGGCGCGGGCCGTCGTCATCCCCTACGACGAGGAGCTCGGCATCACGCCGCAGTCGGAGGGGTTCACCCGCTACCGGCGGTGGGACTTCGACTCGACCCCCGAGGAGCACTACCCGCTCCTCCTGCACTACCCCTACTACCTGCTCTACTCCAGCCAGGTCGTGAAGCAGGCCGACCTCGTCTTCGCCCTCTACCTCTTCGGCGAGCTGTTCCCCCTGGAGCAGCGCCGGCGCGACTTCGAGTACTACGAGCGCATCACCGTGCGCGACTCGTCGCTCTCGGCGTGCATCCAGGCCATCGTCGCCGCCGACGTCGGGCACCTCGACATGGCCTACGACTACCTGCGCGAGACCGCGCTGGTCGACCTCCGGGACCAGGCGAGCAACACGGCCGAGGGACTGCACCTCGCCTCGCTCGCCGGCAGCTGGCTGGCCGTGGTCGCCGGGTTCGGCGGCATGCGCGACGACGGCGAGACCCTCGCCTTCTCGCCCCGCCTGCCGCCCCAGCTCCAGCGGATCTGCTTCCGGATGCTCTACCGGGGCCGCCAGCTCCAGGTCGAGCTGTCGCCGGAGACGGTCCGCTACACGCTGCGCGCCGGCGAGGCGGTCACCATCCGCCACCACGGCGAGCCCATCGAGCTCTCCTGCGACGCGCCCACCGAGGTCACCTGGACCCCGTCCGAGCCGGTCCCGCCCGTGGAGCCGCCCAGCGGTCGGGAGGCCAACCGCCTCGGCATCGGCGCCGACGCCCCCGACCCCATCCACTAGCTCTCGCCGCTCGGCTCCCCATCGACGGGTGCTCGGGGCGGTGAGGGTCAGGCCGGAGGGCGGGCGAGCTGGTCGCGAGCGGCCGAGGCGACGGCGCTGGCGGCGAGCACGTGGAAGACCGCGTGCCCCTGCACCCGGGCGTCGGGGTCGCAGAGCGGCGCGCCGGTGCGGGTGAGCACGTGCGCCGCGACCGAGGCCGCCCCGAGCGCCACGGTGCGGGGCGAGATCCGCGCCGGGGCGCCGTCGGCGGCGACCGCCACGGGGAGGGCCAGGGCGAGGGCGTCGACGCCGACGTCGTGGACGACCTTGGCGATGCGCCCGCCGGGCCCGTGGTAGGCGACGCTGCCGATCCCGGCGGTGATCGACGCCGCCGCGACTGCCGACCACCACCGTCGGTGCCGGCCGGTGCGACGGAGGATCTCGACGCCCGCGACCACGAACGCCAGGCTCGACGCGGTGTTCGCGGGTTGGGCGACCCGGCCGTCACGGATCCGCTCGCAGTCCGAGGCCGCCACGTGGCTCACGCCGGCACCTCCCGCACCGCGTCGCGGACGGCCGCGACCACGTCGTGGCGCACGTCGAGCGCGACGCTCGCCGAGGCGGTCCGCTCGATCTGGGCCCGCCACCGCAGGACGAGCAGCCCGAGGGCCAGCGCCCGCTCGATGAGCCACACCGCAGCCAGGGCGCCGACCGCCGCGGTGACGACGACGAGCGAGATCCGCAGCGGGCCGTCGGCGGTGAGGACCCCTGCGGTGATCCACGCGGCGGGGAAGGCGATCAACCCCACGAGGACGCGCACCGTGCCCTTGGTGACCGGGGTCGTCACCGCCATGCTCGCCAGACCGACGAGGAGGGCGGGCCAGACGTTGACCAGCGCGGTGGCGGCGACCACCGACCCGAGCACGACGACGAGGGCGGCGATCGCGACCGCCGAGCGGACGAGGCGACGCGGGCTCGTCGGGTGGACGAGGTCGTCGTCGGTGATGCGCAGGCCGCGCAGCACCGTGGCGTAGCGCCCCAGCTCGCCGGCGACGTGGGCCCGCGCCTCTGGCGTCGCCCGACCGAGGCGTCGGGCCAGCGCGTGCCGTGCGGCCAGCGACGGCTCCGGCAGGTCGGCGTCGCGCAGGGCCACCTCGGCGGCCCCCTCGAGGGTCAGCGCGGCCTCCACGTCGGGGAAGTCCTGGATGACCGCCCGCAGCGCCTCGTCGATGGTGGTGGTCAGGCGGCGCACGGCGTCGGTGTCGTCGGCACCGGCGCCGGCCGGGACGACGTCGTCGACCGCGATCGGATCGCCGACGAGGACGAGCCCCGCCGAGCGCAGGGGGATCTTGTCGGGGAACGTGAGGCCGACCGGCACGACGACGAGCTCGTCGGCGCCCGCGGCGCGGGCACCGAGCGCGATGCGGGCGGCGCCCGTGCGCAAGGGGTCCATGTGCGGCCGGTCGTGCGTGGTGCCCTCGGGGAAGATCGCGACGACGTCGCGGTCGACGAGCGCGGCGTGGCACTCGGCGAACGCGTCCTCGTTGCCCGCAGCGGCCGCGGCGCCGGGGTCGCGCCGCCGCACGAACACCACACCCGCCAGCCGCAGCACGCGGCCGGCGATCGGGATGCGCCGCAGCTCGTCCTTGGCCACGAAGCGCGGCAGGCGACCGAGGGCCGCGGCGATGACGACCGGGTCGACGAACCCGTTGAAGTGGTTGGCGACGAGCAGCACGGGTCGACCCCGGGGCAGGCGCTCGGCGCCCGCCACCTCGAACCGGCGGAACAGCAGGGCGACGACGAAGCGCGCCACCAGCGCGACCAGTCGACGCACCGGGGGGCTACCCGATCCGGGCGGTCTGGCCGCCGTCGACCGGCAGCATCACGCCGGTGATGTAGCGGGCCTCGTCGGACGCCAGGAAGAGCGCGGCGTTGGCGACGTCCCACGCGGTGCCCTGGTAGCCCATCGGCACCTGCGTGGCGCGTCGCTCCGCGACCTCGGCGCGGTCGGCGCCCGTGGCTCGCGCCGCGGCGTCGACGGCCATCGGCGTGTCCATGAAGCCCGGCATGATGGCGTTGGCCCGGATGCGGAAGCGCGCGTTCGACACCGCGAGCCCGTGGGTCAGCGCGTTCACGCCGGCCTTCGAGACCTTGTAGGCGGTGAGGTTGCCGGCGGCGGCGATCGCCGCGGTGGACGAGATGTTGACGATCGCCCCGCCCGTGCCCTGCTCGCGCATGATCGGCACGGCGTGCTTGCACGTCATCCACGTGCCCTTGAGGTTCACGCGCAGGATCCGGTCGAAGGCGTCCTCGTCGAGCCGGGTGGGGCTGCTGTCGCCGGCGCCGATGCCGACGTTGTTGTGCAGCACGTCGATGCCACCCAGCGCGGCGCGGGCGTCGGCGACGAGGCGGGCACAGGCCTCCATCGACGCGATGTCGGCGACGACGGCGTGCGCCGTGCCGCCCTCGGCCTCGATCATCTCGACCGTCTCCCGCAGGGAGGCCTCGTCGCGGTCGACGCACGCGACCGCGGCGCCCTCCTGCGCGAACCGCAGCGCGGTGGCCCGTCCGTTGCCGATCGTCTCGCCCGGCGTCTGCCCGGCGCCGACGACGAGCGCCCGCTTCCCCGTCATGCGTCCCGTCATCCCCGCTGCCTCCTCGATCGTCGCGGCGCACGGTAGGTTCCCACGCGATGGACGCGAGGGGAGGACGCACCGAGGCGACCGCGACGACGTGGGTCCTCGACGACGCCGCGCTGCCGCTCGGCATCTCCCCGTCCTACGAGGCCCAGGCGGCCCGCGTCGGCACCGGCATCGAGCCGCCGGCCGAGGTCGCCGCCCGCCTCTCCCTCCCACTGGTGCTCCGGGTCTTCGTGTTCGTCGACCTGTCGGGGTTCACTGCGTTCACCGAGCGCGAGGGCCCGCACGCCGCCACCACCGAGCTGGCGGAGTTCCGCGACGTCGTGCGCCGCGTGGCCGCGTCGCGGGGCGTGCGCGTCGCCAAGTGGCTCGGCGACGGGGCGATGATCGTCGGCCTCGAGCTCGGACCAGCCGTCGCCACGTGCGTCGAGCTGGCGGCGCGGTGGGCCGACTCGCCGGTGCCGATGCGCGGGGGGGTGGCGATCGGACCCGTCCTCCTCTTCGAGGGCGACGACTACGTCGGCCCGTCGGTCAACCTCGCAGCGCGACTGTGCGACATGGCCGCACCGGGTGAGGTGCTCGCCGCCGGTACCGGCGTCGACCAGCTGCCGGACTGGGTCGTCGTGTCGTCACCGGTGGTCACCGAGGTGCGTGGCATCGGCGAGGTCGACGTCAGCCGCCTCGAGATCGCGCCCGGGCTCACCCTCCCGACGCTGCTCGGCTGAGCGGGCACCGCCGAACGACCGGCGGTAGGGTCGCCCGAAGGACGCCGGGGGGGCGACCGCCAAGGGGGATGCGCAGACGATGTACCCGGGAACGCACGCAGCGACCGCGCCGGACCGCGCCGCGGTGATCATGGGCCGGTCGGGCGAGGTCATCACCTACCGCGAGCTCGACGAGCGCTCCAACCGGCTGGCCCACCTCTTCCGCTCGGCAGGCCTTCAGCGCGGGGACCACGTCGCGCTGTTCATGGAGAACCAGCCGCGGTTCATGGAGGTCGTGTGGGCCGCGCTCCGCTCGGGCCTCTACATCACCGCCATCAACAGCCACCTCACCGCCGAGGAGACCGCCTACATCCTCGGCGACTGCGGCGCCCGGGCCTTCGTGACGTCGCGCGCCCTCGCCGAGGTCGCCACCGGCATCGACTGGTCCGACCTGCCCGACGTCCGGACCCGCCTCGCCGTCGACGGCGCGATCGACGGGTTCGAGGCCTACGAGTCGGCCGTGGAGCGCCAGCCGACAACCCCGATCGACGACGAGAGCAACGGGACGACGATGCTCTACTCGTCGGGCACCACCGGGCGGCCGAAGGGCGTGCTGCGCGCGCTGCCCGAGGGCGCGCCCGGCGATCCCGACCCCCGCACGCTGGCCCTCGGGCCGATCTACGGGTTCCGCGAGGGGATGGTGTACCTCTCGCCCGCCCCGATGTACCACGCCGCCCCGCTGGCGTTCTCCATCAACGTCCACCGGGTGGGCGGCACCGTCGTCATCATGGAGCGCTTCGACCCGCCGCACGCCCTCGAGCTGATCGAGCGCCACCGGGTGACCCACAGCCAGTGGGTGCCCACGATGTTCGTCCGCCTCCTGCGGCTCAGCGAGGAGGAGCGCACCGCCTTCGACCTGTCGAGCCACGAGTGCGCCATCCACGCCGCGGCCCCCTGCCCGGTCCCGGTGAAGCAGCAGATGATCGAGTGGTGGGGGCCGATCATCTACGAGTACTACGCGGGCACCGAGGGCAACGGCTCGACGGGCATCACGAGCGAGGAGTGGCTCGCCCACCCGGGCTCGGTCGGACGGGCGCGGGCCGGCGCGGTCCACATCGTCGGCCCCGACGGCGAGGAGCTCGGGCCCCGGGAGGAAGGGGCGATCTACTTCTCCGGCGGCGGCGAGTTCGAGTACCACAACGACCCGGAGAAGACGCGCGACTCGCGGGACCCGAAGGGTCGCGGCTGGAGCACGCTCGGCGACGTCGGCTACCTCGACGAGGACGGGTGGCTGTACCTCACCGACCGCAAGGCGCACATGATCATCTCCGGCGGCGTGAACATCTACCCGCGCGAGATCGAGGACGTGCTGATCCAGCACCCCGCGGTCGGTGACGTGGCGGTCTTCGGCATCCCGAACGAGGAGTTCGGCGAGGAGGTGAAGGCGGTCGTGCAGCCGATGGACCCGGCCGCCGCCGACGACGCGCTGGCGCGCGAGCTGATGGCCCACTGCCGGGAGCACCTCGCCGGCTACAAGTGCCCGCGCTCGGTCGACTTCCGTGACGAGCTGCCCCGCCTGCCCACGGGCAAGCTCTACAAGCGGATCCTCGTCGACGAGTACAAGGCCAGGGCCGCGGCCACCGCCTGACGTTCCCGCTGCGGTGGGGCGGGGTAGGCCGCCGCCGTCCCCCACCGAGGAGCTCTCGTGTCGCGCCCCGTCCTGCAGGTCATCGTCGGCAGCACCCGTCCCGGCCGCGTCGGCCGCCCGATCGCCGACTGGTTCCACGGCGTCGCGTCGTCCCACGGGGCGTTCGATGTCGAGCTCGTCGATCTGGCCGAGGTCGACCTGCCGCTGTTCGACGAGCCCCGCCACCCCCGCCTCGGCGACTACGAGCACGAGCACACCCGCCGCTGGAGCGACACCATCTCGCGCGGCGACGCCTACGTGTTCGACGTGCCCGAGTACAACCACGGCTACAACGCCGCGGTGAAGAACGCGATCGACTTCCTCTTCCACGAGTGGCAGCGCAAGCCGATCGGGTTCGTCTCCTACGGGGGCGTCGCCGGCGGCACCCGAGCGGTGCAGCAGCTGAAGACGGTGGCCGCGGCCCTGAAGATGGTCCCGCTGCCCGAGGCGGTGTACATCCCGATGGTCGGCCAGGTCGTCCGCGACGGCGAGGTCCGAGCCACCGACGTCATGGGCGACGCCGCCGGGGTGATGCTCGACGAGCTGGCGCGCTGGTCGGGCGCGCTGGAGGGGCTGCGCCCGACAGACTGAGCGGATGCGCTGGGTACGCACCTCGACCGTCGACCACCTGCCGCGGGACCCCGTGGCCGACGCCATGGCCGAGGCGCTCGCCGACGTGCTCGCCACCGGCACCGTCGAGCTCCGGTACCGGCCCGCCGGCACCCCGCCCGAGGTCGCCCTCGGCCCGGAGCTGGCCTCGGCGTCGGGGAAGGGCCCCGACGGGTGGGACCTGACGGTGACCGTCCGGCTGGGCGATCGCCGGCGCCACCTCCTGCCGTCGGGCAGCGAGCCGCTCGCCGAGGTGCTCGCCGCCCTGCCCCAGGTGGGGATCGAGGTCGCGGAGACGTTCCGGTCCCTGCGGCGCGAGGAGCAGCACCACGCGCTGCCCGCGCCCCTGCGTCGGGCGATGCGCGACTCGATCGCC
Organism: Actinomarinicola tropica; assembly: GCF_009650215.1. Classification (GTDB taxonomy): domain Bacteria; phylum Actinomycetota; class Acidimicrobiia; order Acidimicrobiales; family SKKL01; genus Actinomarinicola; species Actinomarinicola tropica. Next base: position 949,907 of record NZ_CP045851.1, read on the forward strand.
GCGGGCATCCTCACCCGCTACCTCGACGCCCGCACCGACGGGCCGGTCGCCGAGGGGCTCATCTCCGAGACGATCGAGTACCTGGTCGAGCTCAGCTCCAGCCGCGTCGAGTCCCACGACCTCACCCACGGGGTGGTGCTCACCGACGTGCTCGAGGCCTCGCCGCGCATCGAGCTGCGGTACCCGGCGCACCTCCGGGCCGCGAAGCGGGCGCCGCTGCTCTTCGACGGGCAGCACTCCGTCCTCGTCGTCGACGAGAGGGGCCGGGCCCGCACCGAGCTCCAGCGCCACCGCTTCGACCGCCTGCACGCCGAGCACGAGCGCATGCGGGGCCGCACCGCGGAGATGGTCGAGTCCGGCAGCCTCGTCGCCCACGCCACTGCCACCGTCGGCGGCATCGGGTTCTACCTGCGCACCGACCGCAGCATCTGGACCTTCGTCGACGGCGAGCCGCTGCTCGTGCGGCGGGGCGAGCGGTGGCGGGCCTTCCCGTTCGAGCTGGCGGCGTCGATCACCCGCATGATCGGCGACAGCCCGGCCGCCCACGAGGTCGTGCAGGCGGCGTTCCTCATCTCGGCCCAACCCCGAGGCGCGATCCTCGCCATCGTCGAGGACGCCTCCGAGCTCGACGGGATCGTCCCCACCAAGGACCGCTACGACCTGCGCGACGAGATCGACCCGATGGCGATGCGGGTCGAGACGCGCCTGCACCACCTCATCGACTCCGAGGAGCTCGACGAGCGGACGATCGCCCGCCTCGCCGTCCTCGACGGCGCGACGATCCTCGACCGCGACGGCCGCCTCATCGCCTACGGCGCCATCGTCACCAGCTCGGAGAGCCAGTACGAGGGGGCGCGGACCGCCGCGGCTCGCACGCTCTCGGAGCACGCGCTGGTGGTGCTGAAGGTGTCGGTCGACGGCGACATCACCGTGTTCCGCGACGGCAAGGTCGTGGCCACGCTGCTCGCCGGGGTGGGTGGTGGCCCGCAGGGTTGAGCGGGGCGTCCGTAGGCTGGACGACATGACCGACCCCGTGCTGCAGACCGTCCCGCTCGGCGCGCAGTGGCCGACGCTCGACCCGTTCCTCTTCTGCGCCCACCACGACGACGCGTACCCGGCGGGCGACGACGCCATGGCGCCCGCCGTGCCGGTCGACGACCGCGAGCTGGGCATGGACTTCTCCGGCGCCGACGGGTGGAGCATGTACCACGGCCTCACCGTCCCCGGCTTCCCGGGCCACCCGCACCGGGGGTTCGAGACGGTCACGTTCGTCCGCAAGGGACTGATCGACCACTCCGACTCGCTCGGCGCCGCCGCCCGGTTCGGTCGGGGCGACGTGCAGTGGGTGACGGCCGGGCGGGGGATCGTGCACTCCGAGATGTTCCCGCTGGTCCACGCCGACCGGACGAACCCGCTCGAGCTGTTCCAGATCTGGCTCAACCTCCCGGCCGAGGACAAGCTCGTCGATCCGTACTTCACGATGTTCTGGGCCGACGACATCGCCCGCCACGTCGTGGGGCCGGAGGGGCGGCGCGCCGAGGTCACCGTCATCGCCGGGGCGTTCGGGGACGTGACGGCGCCGGCGCCGCCACCCAGCTCGTGGGCCGCCCGCGCCGACGCCGACGTCGCGATCTGGCACGTCCGGCTCGATCCGGGCGCCCGCCTCACGCTGCCCGCGGCCGCTCACGCCGAGTCGCTGCGGGTGCTCTACGTGTTCGAGGCCGACACCGCCGTGGTGGGGGGCACCGAGGTGGGCAACGACACCGGGGTCCAGCTGGCGTCCGACCAGGAGGTCGAGGTCGTGGCCGGCGATGCCGAGGTCGAGGCGCTCGTGCTCCAGGGTCGGCCGATCGGCGAGCCCGTGGCCCGCTACGGGCCGTTCGTCATGAACACCGAGCAGGAGATCCGCCAGGCGATGGTCGACTACCAGTCGACCCAGTTCGGCGGCTGGCCCTGGGAGGACGACGCGCCGACGCACGGTCGAGACCGCGGACGGTTCGCGCGCCACGTCGACGGCCGCCTGGAGGAGCCCGAGGGCACGTCCGTCTGAGCGGCGCTCAGGTGCGGTCGAGCAGGAGGCTCTGGACGGACCGACCCACCCGACCCTGCCCGTCGTAGAGGGCGCTCTCGGCTGCCGCGGCACCGGTGGAGCCGGGGAAGGTCGTCGAGCGCAGGCAGATCCAGTCGCCGAGCGGTTCGCGCACGGCGTGGATCGTCAGGTCGGGGTTGATGAAGATCCACTGGCCGCGGGGCACCGCCCAGGAGAAGCCGTTGCCGAAGTCGGCGGCACCGGCGAGTCGCATCATCGGCGTCGTCGTCTCGCTGGCGATCACCGGGTAGCGGAGGCGGATCCACCCGGTGGCCGGTCCGGGGCGATCGAAGCCGCCGTCGACGAACAGGATCTCGTTGGCGTCGCGGTGGAAGGTGAGGCCGTCGGGCTCGGGTGCGCCGGGGAACTGGAGCTGCTCGCCGTGCTCCGGCCCGGGGGGCGGCGGATCCGCCGGCACCGCCTCGTCGGGCACCGGGAGGTCGGCGCGGCGGATGCGCAGGGCCGTGGCCCGCATGACCTCGGTGTCGCCGGCGTGGAGGGACGCCTGCACGAGCTGGACCTTCTTGCCGGGGCGGAGCACCTCGGTCGTGATGCGGAGGGGCGTGAGGGGGACCGGGCGCAGGAGCTCGAACGTGAGGCGCGCGATCTGGACCGGGACGGGGGCGTCGGCTGACTCGACGGCGTGGGTGAGCAGCGCGGACGGGGCGCCGCCGTGCTGGGCGGCCGGGTCCCAGGGGCCGACGGTGAGCTCGGTGGGGACGAGGTGGTCGCCGTCGGGGAGGTAGAGGGCCTCGGGGTTCGCGGTCACGCCGTCACCGTACGGCGACGCGCAGGTCGTCGCCCGAGCGGACGCTGACGAGGTGCTCGGCGAGGGGTGGGACCTCGATCTCGAGCGGCGGGTTGCCCTCGGGGACGCTGAGGACGAGCACGACCTCGCCGCCCTCCTCGTGGGCTCGCAGGACGATGGCCTGCTGCTCCCGTGCTGCGGCGGCGAGCAGCTCCTGGGTGAGGCGCAGGACGGTGAGGCACCTCGCTGGGTCGTCGACCGTGGCGTCCCAGTCGACCTCCATCGCCACGCCGACCTCCTCGCGCAGGGCGGCGACCTCGATCTCGACGGCGGTGCGCAGCGGGTCGTCGGTCTCGCCGAACGGGCCCGGCCCGTCGGGGGAGGCGGCCACGCTGTGGCGCCAGGTGCGTTCGGCCCGTGCGAGCTCGAGCTGCCAGAGGGCCTCGGCCTCGATGCCGGGGCGGTGGGCGTCGAGGGTGCGGCGGGAGGCGGCGTCGAGGGCGAGCAGGCGTTCACGCAGCTCGACCACCTGGGCGGCGACCTCGTCGCGCTCGGTGGTGGCTGCGGCGGCGGTGGCCTGGGCCGCGGCGATCTGGTCCTCCGCGGCGGCGAGCGACGCCAGGGCAGCTTCACGGTCTCCGCTGGCCCGGTCGGCATCGGCCCGCGTCGCGGCGGCGCTGGCCTCGGCGTCGGCGGCGCGACGCTCGGCCGCCTCGGCCCGGGCCTCGGCCTCGGCGGCCCGGCGCTCGGTGTCGGCTGCGTTCGATCGGGTGGCGGCCAGCTCGTCGGCGACGAGGCCCGCGTCGGCTCGACAGGCGTCGAGCGCGGCCGTCGATCGGCGCCGCTGGACGAGGAGCAGCACCGCCAGCAGGCCGCTCAGGAGCGCGAGGACGACGACGGCGGCGGTCACGTCCGCACCCTACCGAAGCCACCCCGAGCCTCCGCTCCACCCACCACCGCGCCCCGTTGGCGGCGATTCGACGTCGATTCGCCGCCAACGGGGCGCGTGGGGAAGCACTCCCGGGGTGCAGCGGCTGGTTGGGTCCGATGCGCGTGCTCTGGCACGCGGATCGGACCCGAGGGGCTGGCCCGGATGCTCGGCACGCCCCGCCGCGCCACCCTCCGCGGCCCCCCATACGCGCCGATTCGGCGCCGAATCGGCGCGTATGCGCGGGCGGGCGGAGTGGGCGAGGGGGGCGGATCAGGGGGTGTCGGCGGGATAGGTGACGCCGATCTGGCGGCGGATCTCGTCGAGCGTCGCCATGATCGCCACGCTGGTGTCGAGCGGGATGACGTCGGACTCGAGGTGACCGCCCCGGATCCGCTCCACGGCGTGGATCGCCTCGTGGGCCAGCCCGTGGTGCGGCACCTCCACGCGCTCGGGCGCGCCGTCGTGGCGGTCGATCGTGAACCCGCTCGTCCCCCAGAAGGGCGGCTCGATGCGCACGACCCCCTCGGTGCCGACGACCTCGCACCAGTGCGAGCTGCGGGCCTCGAGCCCCGTGTGGAAGATCGACACGGCGCCGTCCGGATGCGACGCCACGACACCGAGGTTGACGTCGACGGCCGTCGGACCGAGCTCGCCGAGCGCCCGCACCTCGACCGGCGGCCCGAGCAGGAACCGTGACAGCGCCACCGGGTACACGCCGAGGTCGAGCAGCGCACCGCCGGCCAGCGCCAGCTCGTGGTGCCGACCGGTCGGCCCCGGCACGGCGATCGAGAAGTTCGCCTCGACCGCCCGCACACGGCCGATCTCGCCCGACGCCAGCCGTCGACGCAGCTCGACCACGGGCGGCAGGAACCACGTCCACATCGCCTCCATGAGGAAGCGACCCGACGCCCGCGCGGCGGCAGCCATCTCCCGAGCCTCCCGGGCGTTGACCGCGAACGCCTTCTCGCACAGCACGTGGCGCCCTGCCTCCAGCGCGGCCACCGCCAGCTCACGGTGCGACGAGTGCGGGGTGGCGACGTACACCAGGTCGACCTCGTCGTCGTCGAGCAGCGCCTCGTAGGACCCGTGCGCCCGGGTCGCGCCGAACCGCTCGGCGAACGACGCGGCCCGCTCCATCGAGCGCGAGCCGACGGCGACGAGCTCCGCGCCCTCGACGTGTCGCAGCGCCCGAGCCATCGCCGACGCGATGTCGCCCGGCCCGGCGATGCCCCACCGCAGGGGCGCCGCCGCCGCCGTCACCGCCACCCCCCGACGCTCATCCCTCGCCGCACGGGTTCCAGACGTCGCCGGGGACGAGCCGGTCGGCCCCCGTCGGCCCCCACGAGCCGACCCGGTACAGCTCCGACGGCGGCGGCGCGTCGAGCACCGGTTGCACCGCCTCCCACGCGGCCTCGACCGCGTCCTGCCGGGAGAAGAGGCGGGGGTCGCCGTCGAGCGCGTCGTCGAGCAACCGGTCGTAGGCACCAGGGGCGTCGCCGTCGTCGACCGCCTCGCTCAGCACGAGCGACACCGGCCGGCTCTCGAGCTCCTCGCCCGGCTTCTTGGCCTGCACCGCGACGGTGATCTGGTCGTCGGGCTTCATCCGGAAGCTCAGGCGGTTCGGCTCGGGAACCGACGCCGTCGACGTGAACATCGGCCGGGGCGGCCGCTTCAGCTCGACGACCGCCTCGGTGACCGTCGACGCCATCGACTTGCCGGCCCGGATGTACCAGGGCACCCCCGCCCAGCGCCACGAGTCGACGAAGGCCCGGACGGCGACGAAGGTCTCGGTGTCGGAGTCCGGCTCGACGCCGTCCTCCTCGCGGTACCCCTCGAACTGGCCCCGCACCACGTCGGCGGGGTCGAACGGCCGGATGGCGCGCAGCACCTTCGCGATCTCGTCGCGCAGCGCCTCGGGGTCGTCGGTGGCGGGCGGCTCCATCGCCAGCAGCGCGACGACCTGGAGCAGGTGGTTCTGCACGACGTCCCGGAGCGCGCCGACCCCGTCGTAGAAGCGCCCCCGGCCCTCGACGCCGAAGTCCTCGGCCAGCGTGACCTGCACGTTGTCGACGTAGTAGCGGTTCCACACCGGGTCGAGCAGCGTGTTCGTGAAGCGGAACACCATCAGGTTCTGCACCGCCTCCTTGCCGAGGAAGTGGTCGATCCGGAAGATCGACGACTCGGGGAAGTGGCGGTGGAGGAGGGCGTTGAGCTCCTGGGCCGAGGCGAGGTCGCGGCCGAACGGCTTCTCGAGCACCACCCGGGCCCGCTCGTGGAGCCCGTTGGCGACGAGCCCGGAGATCACGTCGTCGAAGAGGTCGGGCGGGATGGCGAAGTAGAAGACCGGCAGCTGCTGGTCGGCGACCGCCTCGGCGACGCGGACGTAGGTGTCCTCGTCCTCGTAGTCGCCGTCGACGTAGCGGAGGGCCCGGGCGATCCGCTCGAACACCTCGTCGTCGACGTCGTGGTCGGACTCGTCGAGCGTGGTGCGGATGTGGCGCCGCAGGTCGTCGAGGTCCCACCCGCTGCGGGCGACGCCGACGACGGCGTCGGGCAGGCGGTCGTGGAGCGCCAGGCGGTACACGGCGGGGATGAGCTTCTTCTTGGCCAGGTCGCCGGTGATCCCGAACAGCACCAGGGCGTCGGCCCGCTCCGTGCGGTGGGCGGCGCTCACGTCGGCGGTCCCGTCACCGGGTGCTCCACGTGCCCGCCGAACTGGTGGCGCATCGCCGACAGCACGCGGTCGCCGTAGTCGGACTCGCCGCGGGAGCTGAACCGGGCGAACAGCGACCCGGCGATGACGTGGGCGGGCACGCCGAGCTCGACCGCCGTCTGGACCGTCCAGCGCCCCTCGCCGGAGTCGGCCACCCGCCCCTGGTACCCGGCGAGGTCGGGGTCGGCGTGCAGGGCGGCCGCCGTCAGGTCGACGAGCCATGACGACACGACCGAGCCGCGCCGCCACACCTCGGTGATCTCCGCGAGGTCGAGGTCGTAGCGGAACCGCTCGGGCCCCTTCAGCGGCGCGATCTCGGGGTCGTCGTCGGGGCGCCCCACCGCGATGCCCGCGTGGTCGAGGATGTTCAGGCCCTCCGCGACCGCCGCCATCATCCCGTACTCGATCCCGTTGTGGACCATCTTCACCAGGTGCCCGGCGCCCGGCCCGCCGCAGTGCAGCCAGCCCTCCTCCGCCGGCGCCGGCGCCCCGGTGCGGCCCGGCGTGCGCTCGGCGGAGTCGACCCCCGGGGCGAGGTCGCGGAAGATCGGGGCGAGGCGCTCGACCGCGGCGGCGTCGCCCCCGATCATCAGCGAGAAGCCCCGCGCCAGTCCGAACACCCCGCCGCTGACGCCGACGTCGAGGTGGGCGATGCCGTCCTCGGCGAGCACGGCGGCCCGGGCGATCGAGTCGCCGTAGTAGCCGTTGGCCCCGTCGATCACCGCGTCGCCGGGGGAGAGGCGGCTCGCCACGTCGGTGACGACGTGGCCGGTGATGCCCGCCGGCACCATCGCCCACACGGCGCGGGGTGGCTCGAGCGCGGCCACGAGCTCGTCGACGGTCGCCGCGCCCCTGGCGCCATCGGCGACGAGCTCGGCCACGGCCGTCGGGTCGACGTCGTAGGCGACGCAGTCGTGCCCGGCCCGTAGGAGGCGCCGGACGATGTTGGCGCCCATCCGTCCGGCGCCGATCATCCCGAGCTGCATGCCGTCCCCTCTCGTCGCGTGGAGCCGATCGTAGGGACTGCGGGGGCGGACTGGGCCCGATGGGCCCCCGGTCGGGACCTTCGACCCTCCCGCAGGTAGTTTTTCTAGCGAACACTGCACTTCGACCGGTCGCACCCGTCGGCCGGCGAAGGAGAACAACGGCGATGACCACCTCGGATCGCACCCCCGTCCACGAGCTCTCCACCGACCCGCCGCCCACGCACCGCGACGGATGGATGACCATCACCTTCAGCGTCGCCGCCTGCGCGGTGTTCTTCGCGCTGCTCGCCGTCGGCCTCGCCCTCCGGGCCTCCGACGAGGAGGCCGCGGCGGGCTCCGCCGGCGCCACCGGCAGCCAGACCGTCCAGGTCGAGCTCGGCGACCTCTACGTCGAGCCGGCCAGCATCTCGGTCCCCGCGGGCACCGAGGTGATCGTCGAGGTCACCAACGCCGGGGCGATGCCCCACGACCTGGCGTTCGAGGGTGACACCTCACGCGGCACGAAGATGCTCGATCCCGGCGAGACCGAGACCGTGAGCCTCGGCGTCGTCGAGACCTCGAGCGAGGCCTGGTGCACCGTCCCCGGCCACAAGGAGGCCGGCATGGTGATGGCCATCGAGGTCACGGGCGGCGACACCGAGCAGGCCAGCGCAGCCGGCGGCCACGACGTCGCCACGGCGGCGCCCGGCGCCGACGGCAACGCCGTCATCGACTTCAACGCCGCCCCCGCCGACGGCTGGGCGCCCTACGACCCGACCCTCGCTCCCGCCCCCGGCGGCACCGAGCACGAGGTCACCTGGCACATGACCGAGGAGGTCATCGAGATCGCCCCCGGCGTCACCCAGGAGCTGTGGACCTTCGACGGCCAGGTGCCCGGGCCCACCCTGCGGGGCAAGGTCGGCGACATCTTCACCGTCACGATCGTCAACGACGGCCAGATGGGCCACTCGCTCGACTTCCACTCGAGCAAGGTGGCGTGGGACGACGAGATGCGCACCATCGCCCCGGGTGAGTCGCTCGTCTACCAGTTCGAGGCCAAGCACGCCGGTGCGTACATGTACCACTGCGGCACCGCCCCGACGCTGCACCACATCGGCAACGGCATGCACGGCGCCATCATCATCGACCCGCCGGACCTCGCAGAGGTCGACCACGAGTTCGTCTTCGTGCAGCACGAGTTCTACACCGGCCCCGAGGGCCAGCCCGGCGACCTGGCCAAGATGCAGGACGACGAGTGGGACGCCGTGGTCTTCAACGGCTACGTCAACCAGTACGTCCACGCCCCGCTGCGGGTCGAGCAGGGCGAGCGGGTGCGGGCCTGGATCGTGAACAACGGCCCGTCGGAGAACAGCTCCTGGCACGTCGTCGGCACGATCTTCGACACCGTGTACTTCGAGGGCGCCTACAGCCTGCGCCCCGACGACACCCGAGGCGGCTCCCAGGCGCTGGCCCTCCAGCCGGCCCAGGGCGGGTTCGTCGAGTTCACCTTCGACGAGGAGGGCTTCTACCCCTTCGTCACCCACAAGTTCTCCAACGCCGGCCGAGGCGCCATGGGCCTCTTCCAGGTCGGTGACGTGGAGCTCCCCGAGGGTGCGTCGCACTGACCACCCGTCGACCCGGCGAGAGCCGGAGGCGGCCGTGAGGCCGGGACGTGGGGTGCGTCCCGGCCTCCGCCGCGCCCACCACCTGCACCCCCGAACCACCAGGAGCAGACGATGACCACCACCCACGTCGACCCCCGTGCCACGCTCGGCGAGCTCGTCAAGGAGCGCTCGACCCGGGCCCGCGTCCTCGAGCACCACGGCATCGACTACTGCTGCCACGGCCACCGACCCCTCGACGAGGCGGCGGCGGAGGCCGGGATCGACCTCGACCTGCTCGTGGCCGAGCTCGCCGGCTCCGATGCCGGCACCGGTGCCGACGACGTCGAGCGGACCCCGGTCGAGCTCGTCGACCACATCGTCGAGACGCACCACGCGTACCTCCACGAGGAGCTGCCCCTGCTCCAGGAGCTGGCGCACAAGGTCGAGTCCGTGCACGGCGTTCGCCACCCCGAGCTGGTCTCGGTCGCGGCCCTCGTGCGAGCCGTCGTCGAGGACCTCGTGCCCCACCTCGCCGAGGAGGAGACGGTCGTGTTCCCCGCGATCCGTCGTCACGTCGACGCCGGCGAGGACGTGCCCGGCGAGCTCGTCGAGCGCCTGCGCGACGACCACGAGGCCACCGGCGCCCTCCTCGGCGAGCTCCGCTCGGTCACCGACGGCTACCAGGTCCCTGGTGACGCGTGCGCCAGCTACACCTCGCTCTACGAGCGCCTCGCGGCGCTGGAGGCCGACACCTTCCGCCACATCCACCTCGAGAACAACGTGCTCTTCCCGGCGCTGTCGGGCTGAGCCCAGGTGTCAGGCGTCGGCCGGCTCCCGGTCCTCGATCCGAGGGCCGGGAGGACCGCGCAGCTGGTCGACGGCCGCCTTCGCCACGCCGAGCGTCGGGCCGGCGAGGATCGCGCCGACGAAGCCGAACAGCGAGCCGCCGATCAGGACGCCGAGGAGGATGAGCATCGGTGGGAGCCGCGCCGCCCGGCCGCCGATCGCCGGCTGGATCACGTGGTTCTCGAGCGTCTGGTAGCTCACGAAGGTGACGAGGGCGATCACGCCGTGCCACGGTCCCTGGCCGACGGCGAGCAGCACGAGCGGCGCGGCACCGACGAAGCCCCCCACCTGGGGGATCACGTTCCACCAGGTGGCCCAGAGCCCGAGCACCGGCGGCAGGGGCACGCCGAGCGCGACGGCGATCAGCATGACGACGGTGCCGTTGAGCACGGCGACGAAGGCGGTGGCGGCGGCGATGTTCGACACCGTGAGGTGCGCGGCGCGCCCGAAGCGGATCGCGGCGCGACGCGACCGGGGCCGCACCCGGCGTGCGACCTCGCCGACGAGGCGCGGACCGTCGAGCAGGATCGCGATGACGAGGCTGGTGATCCACAGCGCACCGAGCAGCCCGTCGCCCGCGGCGGCCACCGCCCGCTCGACGACGTCGGACTCCCGCAGGCGGTCCGGCAGCGCCGCGATCTCCTCCTCGAGGCGCTCCGAGACGTCGTTCGACTCGAGCAGGGGCCCGACGAGGGGCAGCGACTCGAGCGAACGGACGGCGGCGGGGGCGTCGGCGACGATCTCGTCGGCGGAGTCGGTGACCGACGGCCCGGCGAACCAGCCGACGGCGACGACGGCACCGACCACCGAACCGAGCACCACAGCCACGGCCGCCGGACGTGGCAGGGACGTCCGGCGGGCGACCGCGCTGACCGGACGATCGAGCCCGATGGCGACGAAACCGCCGACGACCAGCCAGATGACGAAGCCCTGCGCGGCATCGAGGAGCCGCAGGGCCACCGCCACGACGAGGACGAGGGCCCCCGCCGCGGCCGCCGTCCGGCGGGACAGCTGCAGGCGCAGGACCGGACCCGCCGCCGATGCCTCGACGAGCGCCGGCTCCAGCTCGGGCAGCGAGCCGTCGTCGTCGCCCACTGGCACCACCTCGTCGACGAGGTGCTCGACGACGCCGGCGACGTCGGAGGTGTCCGGATCGAACGCCGCGGCGAGTGCGGCCACCGCGAGGAGGCCGAGGACCGCCCCCGGCAACCCCATGGCGTAGAGGCCGGCGCCGATCCCGACGAGCGTCAGGATCGGGCCCACGTGGATCGGCCGCCGCACCCAGCGCACCCCAGCGACCCGGTCGGCGATCGAGAGCAGGAGGGCCGTGGCGACGAGCAGCGGCAACGGGACGTCGCGCGCCCAGCCGACGGCGATGACCGGCGCCCAGGCGAGCGGGATGCCGAGGACGGGCAGGAGCGACGCCGCAGCGACCCAGGCGCCGAGCGCGATCGACCCGGGCAACCCGAGCGCCGCAGCCAGGCCGCCGGCGGCGAGACCGTGCGCGCCGGCGACGCCGAGGGATCGCCGCAGCCAGGCCCCACCCCGCTCCGCGGCCGCCCGCAGGGTCCGGTGGATGTCCTCGCGGATCGATGCCCGCTGGACCGTCCGGACGGCCTGCTCGACCAGCGCAGCGCCCTGCGTCAGCGAGAACGCCGCGAGCACCGCGACGAGCACCACCTGGCTGGCGCGCCCGGCGATCGCCAACGGGTCGTCGTCGCCGATCACGACCTGCGCCGCGAGCCCGTCGAGGACGCGCTCGGCCCGTTGCGCCAGGTCGACCTCGGCGGCGATCCGCGCCGTGGCGGAGTCCGGGGGGAGGGACGCGACGGCCTCGTCGATGTCCTCGGACAGCGCGTCGGCTTGGGTGTCGAGGTCCCAGGCCACCAGCCCGAGCACGCCGATCGTGCCCGTGATGCCGACGGCGGCGAGCAGCACGATCGCGGCCCAGCGCGGCATCCAGGTGCCGAGCCGGCGCACCGCGGGGGCGAGGACGACGGCCACCGCCGCGCCGCCGAGGAGCAGCACCAGCGCCGTCCGGGCCTCGTCGAGCACGAGCAGGGCAAGCCACGTCGCCACGACGGCGGCGCCGAGCGCGGCGAGGCCGGCGATCGGCACGACGACGGTGTGCACGGGTGCCGCCGGGCCCGTCGGGAACGGCGGTCGCCCGGTAGGTTCGTCCTGCATGTCCGGTGCCACCGATCCGTCCCTCGATCTCCTCGCGCCCGGCGTCCACGCCTGGTTGGCGACGCAACCTTCGCACGGCCGCACCAACGCCGGGGTGGTGGTCGACGCCGACGGCGTGACGGTGATCGACACGCTGATGGTCGCCGCCCAGTGGGAGCCGTTCGCCCAGGCGGTCGAGGCCCTCGGCATGCCGATCCGGCGGCTGGTCCTCACCTCCAGCCACATCGAGTTCAGCGGCGGCACCGCACGCTTCCGGCTCCCCGGCGTCTACGGCAGCGCGGCGGCGAGCGCCGCCCTCGACCAGCCGGCGAACCCCGAGGTGTTCCGGCGGCTGTTCCCCGAGCACGCCCCGCAGCTCGGCGACGACCTGCGCACCCGTCCGGTCACCCATGTGGTCACCGAGCCGGCCCACGTGTCCGATGCGGCGATCGCGGTGCCCCTCCGGGGCCAGATGCTCGAGAACCTGGTCGTGGTCGTCCCCGGCGCCGACATCGCCTTCGGCGGTGCGCTGTGCGCCTTCGGCGTGACCCCCGCGGCCTACGACGGTGACCCCGCCGCCTGGGCCGACGCCCTCGACGACGTCGTCGAGCTGGCCCCGATCATCGTGCCGGGCCACGGCCCGATCGGTGGGGAGGAGGAGGTCCGCGCCCTCCAGGCGTACCTGCGCGCGTGCGTCGCCGCGGAGGGCGACGTCGCGGCGCTCGAGGACGGTCCCTGGTCGGAGTGGCCCGGCCGGGAGTGGGACGTGGTCAACGTCGAGCGGGCGGCGCTGCTCGCCGAGGGCGACCCGTCGCCGCCCCCCACCCTGCTCGCCCGCCTCGGCTTGACGTAGGGACGCTCGGGTAGGGCGCGGCGCATGAGCGATCCCCAGCGCCCCACGCACGACCGCGACCTCCCGGAGTCGATGGAGGAGGACGAGCTCACGCGCCGACCGGGGGAGGACCAGATGCCCTCCGATCCCGACGTGCAGGCCGAACGCCCCCTCGACGACATCGGCGACACCGACGGCTGACCCTCCTCGATGAGAGGATCCTCATCGTCCTCTCATCGGATAGCGGCCCGGAGCGGGCACGCTGGTGCCGCCATGGCCCCCGCTCGCTCCTCCGGTCCCTCGCCGCTCGTCGTCGCCCTCGTGGCGTTCGTCGTCGCCGCGCTGGTCGCCGTCGGGGCTGCCTCGGTGGTCGGGCGGCTCACCGCCGACGACCGTCCCCACGTGGAGCCGATCGAGCTGACGACCTCGACGACGTCGACCACGCTGCTCGGCGAGCCGGGGTCGGCGGACACCGGCGGCGAGCCCACGACCCCCGAGACGACCGTCGCGCCGGCGCCCACCACCCCGCCTCCGGCCCCGCCGCCCGTCGCGCCGCCGCCCGCGTCCCACGACGGCGACGACGACGACGACGACGATGACGACGACGACGGGGACGACGATGACTGAGGGGCGGGTCCGGCGTCGCGACTCGATCCGCACCCGCGTCCTCGTCGGGGCCATCACGCTGCTGCTGCTCGCCCTCGGCGGCAGCGTCCTCGCCATCCGCCAGACCCTCCTGACTCGGGTCGACGAGTCGATCGAGCGCGAGCTGGCCCAGGAGGTCGAGGAGCTCCGAGCCCTCGCCGGCGGCACCGACCCCGCCACAGGCGAGCCCTTCGCCGAGGACGTCGAGGCGATCTTCCGGGCGTTCATGGAGCGCAACGTCCCGGCGCGGGACGAGGCCTTCTACGCGTTCGTCGACGGGGTCCCCACGTTGCGCTCCTTCGACGCGCCCCGGGAGCCGGCGGTCGACGTCGACCTGGTCGAGCGGTGGACGTCGTCGTCCACGCCGGTGCGCGCGGACGTCACGACGGCCGCGGGCAACGCACGGAGCCTGGCGGTCCCCGTCCTCGACGGGGCGGGGGAGGTGCGGGGGACCTTCGTCGTCGTGGTCTTCCCGGCGGCCGAGCTGGCGGAGGTCGACGAGATCGTCCGGGCGGTGGCGACCCTCGCCCTCGTCGCCCTCGTCGTCGCCTCGGTCGGGGCGCTCGGCGTCGCCGGTCGCATCGTGCGACCGATCGAGCAGCTCACCGACGCCACCCAGGCGATCGACGCCGGCGACCTGACCCGACGCATCCCCGTCGACGGGCGCGACGAGGTCGCCCAGCTGGCCCGCACGTTCAACGGCATGCTCGACCGCCTCGACGCCGCCTTCCGCTCCCAGCGGGCCTTCCTCGACGACGTCGCCCACGAGCTGCGGACCCCGATCACGATCGCCCGCGGCCACCTCGAGCTGCTTGGCAGCGACGACGACCCGGCCCAGCGGGCCGAGACGGTCGAGGTCGTCACCGAGGAGCTCGACCGGATGAGCCGCTACGTCGACGACCTGCTCGTCGTCGCGAAGTCGGCCCGGCCCGACTTCCTGGTGCTCGGGGTGGTCGACGTGGGGGAGGTGCTCGACGACGTGGTGGCCCGTGCCGTCGCGCTCGGCCCCCGGCGGTGGGTGCGCGGCGACGGGCCGTCGCCGGGCGAGGAGCTCGTCGTCGGCGACGAGGGCCGCATCGTCCAGGCGCTCCTCGCCCTCGTCACCAACGCGGTCCAGCACACCTCTGACGACGACCGCATCGAGATCGGCGCCCGCCGCCTCGGCGCCGACCTGCGCTTCTACGTCGCCGACACCGGGACCGGCGTCGACCCGGAGGAGAGCGAGCGCCTCTTCACCCGGTTCTCGCGCGGCGCGGCGAGCAGCGCGCAGCGGCCCGAGGGCTCGGGTCTCGGGCTCGCCATCGTCTCCGCCATCGCCCAGGCCCACCGCGGCACCGTCGGCGTCGAGGAGACGCCGGGCGGCGGGGCCACGTTCCACGTCGACCTGCCGCTGCCGACCGCCCAGGAGGAGGATCTGTGAGCCGGATACTGATCGCCGAGGACGAGGAGCGCATCGTCTCCTTCCTCGAGAAGGGCCTCCGTGCCGCCGGCTACACCACGATGGCCGTCGGCGACGGCGTCGACGCCGTCGCCCTCGCGCGCGACGAGAGCTTCGACCTCCTCGTGCTCGACCTCGGCCTGCCGGGCATCGACGGGCAGGACGTGCTCCGGCGCATCCGCGCGCGGGGCGAGCGCATGCCGGTGATCATCCTCACGGCCCGGACCGGCGTGGAGGACACCGTCGCCGGGCTCGAGGGCGGTGCCGACGACTACGTCCCCAAGCCGTTCCGGTTCGAGGAGCTGCTGGCCCGCATCCGGGTGCGGCTCCGGGACACCGGCACCGACGAGGTCACGGTGCTGCGTGCCGGCGACGTCGTGCTCGACGTGCGCACCCGGCGGGCCCAGGTGGGGGAGCGCAACGTCGAGCTGACCGCACGGGAGTTCGCGCTCCTCGAGACCCTGATGCGCCACGCCGGCCAGGTCATGAGCCGTGAGCAGCTCCTCAGCCACGTGTGGGGCTACGACTTCGACCCCGGCTCCAACGTGGTCGACGTCTACGTCCGCTACCTGCGCAAGAAGCTCGGCGCGGACACGATCGAGACCGTCCGGGGGATGGGGTACCGGCTCGCCGGAGCCTGACGGGCCCGCGGGCCCGAAGATGAGGATCTTCTCCTCCGGGTCTCACGGACCTCCCATCGACGCGCCCGATGCTCGGCTCGTGGACGTCGACGATGCGCTCCTGCCCGCTGCTCCCCACCTGACCGGCCCGGGGGCCCGCGCGGTCCTGGCCCCGGTCGTCGAGGCGCACGGGGGCGAGCTCGTCGACGTGCGCCCCGGTCAGGTGCTCTACCGGCCGGGGCGGGACGTGATCGTCAGCTACGGCGCCCGGATCCGCTGGCCGTCCGGCCTCTCCGAGGAGACCCTGCTGGCCGGCACGACGCGGACCGGCGCGCCGACGGGCACCGTGCCGGTCCGGGCCGACGGCATGGAGGTCGGCGTCTGGCGCTACCCGTTCGACCCCGAGCTGCCCGGCCTGGCCCACGCCACCCTGGCCGCACCCGTCGCCCGCCTGCTCGGCCGCGACGCCGCCGACGTCCACCTCCAGGTGCGGGCGTTCCGCCCGGGCAAGCGCGCCGTCGTCCACGCCCGGTGGCCGGGGGGCGAGGCGTACGTGAAGGTGCTCCCGCCCCGACGGACAGGCGCGATCGTGGCCCGGCACGACGCCCTCCTCGCGTTCGGGCTGCCGGTCCCGGCTGTCCTCGGCGCCGACGAGGCACGGGGGCTCGTCGCCCTCGCCGCCCTCCCCGGCGCCGACCTGCGCGAGCGACTCGTGCGCGGCGACGGGCCGGTCCCCGCGGGCCAGGAGGTGCTCGCCCTCGTCGACGACGTGGCGCGTGCCCACGTGCCACCACCGGACCGCGACCGTGCCGGGCTGCTCGACGGCGCCGCGCACCACGCGGCGCTCGTGCGGCGCGTGCGGCCCGAATCCTCCGGGGCGCTCGACGAGGTGCTCGGTCGCCTCGCCGCTGCACCCCGGCCGGTCGAGCTCACCACCGTCCACGGTGACCTCCACGAGGCGCAGATCCGCGTCGACGACGCCGGGCACGTCATCGGCGT
Organism: Actinomarinicola tropica; assembly: GCF_009650215.1. GTDB lineage: Bacteria > Actinomycetota > Acidimicrobiia > Acidimicrobiales > SKKL01 > Actinomarinicola > Actinomarinicola tropica. The sequence goes on from NZ_CP045851.1 coordinate 966,503, forward strand.
GCTCGACGTCGACGACGTCGGTCCCGGGGACCCGGCCGACGACCCCGCCCGAGCCGTCGCCCACCTGGTCGCCCTCGGCCTCACGCACCCGCCGAGCGCCGGACGCTGCCGCGCCCTGGCCGCCGAGCTCCACGCCGGCGCGGTGCGACGCCACGGCCCGGACGTCGTCGATCCGCGCGTGGCCGCGGCCCTCGTCGGCCTGGCGACCGGCCCGTTCCGTGCGCAGGACCAGGACTGGCCCCAGGGGACCGACCGGCTCGTCCACCTCGCGCTCGCCTGGTCGCGGGGCAGCGCCACCGGTGGCCTCGATGAGAGGACCCTCAGGTCGGCCTCATGACCTCCCCATCCCCCGATGGGACAACGGACCCAGCGGTGGAGGACACCGCACACCCAGCCCAAGGAGAACGACACCGATGATGGATCACCTGAGGAACCAGCCCAAGTGGAAGGTCGCCGTGGCCGGCGGGACCCTCGCCGGCTTCGCCGTCGGCGGCGTGCTCGGCGGCGGCGTCGCCTTCGGCGGCAGCGACGACGGCGACACCGCCGACACCCGGTCGGTGCGCCTGGCGTCCACCGACCCGCTGGCGTCGCTCGCCTCGCCCACGTCCACCACGATCCGGGCGTCGATCGCGTCACCGGCCTCCCCCCTGACGCCGGCGTCGATCGCCAGCCCCGCCACGCCGGCCTCGGTCGCCAGCCCGGCGTCGCCGGTGTCGATCGCGAGCCCCGAGCCCGCTCCGGCGCCCGCCCCGCCCCCGGCGCCCGCCCCGGCGCCGGCGAGCATCAGCCCCCAGAGCCCCCCGTCGGTCCAGAGCGTGGCCAGCGCGGCGTCCGTCGACAGCCCCTGATGGCATCGACCCGCTCGTGAGCCCGGGCCGCGCCGCTGCGGCCCGGGCTCCGGGCTGTCCGTGCTCCGGGCGGTCCCGGCCCTCAGTAGAGCCGGACCGCGGCCTCGGGAGCCTGCGGCGGTGACGCCGGACCCGAGGTCGACGGTGGCCCGCCGAGCGTCGCCGTCCCGACCGACTGACCGGCCGCGGCGCCATGTCCGCGGTGGTCGAACCGCCAGAGGAAGGTCGCCATCTCGCCCCGGGTGACGGCGGCATCGGGGGCGAAGCGGTCGCTCCCGCCCACGCCCGTGGTGATCCCCTCAGCGGCCAGCCAGCGCACCGCTGTGGCGTAGAACGCGCCGTGGGCCACGTCGGCGAAGAGCGGCCCCCCGCTCGCAGGAGCGCCCGCGTGGCGCCAGAGGAACGTGGCCATCTCGCCCCGGGTGACGGGGGCTTCGGGGGCGAAGCGGTCGCTCCCGCCCACGCCCGTGGTGATCCCCTCACCGGCCAGCCAGCGCACCGCCGTGGCGTAGAACGCGCCGTGGGCCACGTCGGCGAAGAGCGGCCCCCCGCTCGCAGGAGCGCCCGCGTGGCGCCAGAGGAACGTGGCCATCTCGCCCCGGGTGACCGAGGCCGCGGGGGCGAAGCGGTCGCTCCCGCCGACGCCGGTGGTGACCCCCTCGGCCGCGAGCCAGCGCACCGGCTCGGCGTAGAACGCGTCGCCCGGCACGTCGACGAAGCCCGGGTGCGACCACGACACGTCGGACTCGCGGCCGAGGATCGTCGGTCCGTCCACCGTGAACGTCACCGGCTCGACGTGGAGCGCCCGGCGGCCGCCGCTGCCGTAGGACGTCCGGCCCGGCTCCCACCCGTGGTAGGCGAGGATCGCCCGCCCGCCCGTCGGGCAGGGCGGCGACGCTGGCGCCTCCGATGCCCGCTGCGTGGTCCGTGCGGGACAGCCACGGCCCGCCCACCGTCCGCTTGTCGCAGGGCCACGTCGGGCCCTCGCACGTCGCGAACCCCACGCCGTAGGTCCCGGACTCCCAGTCGTTCGCCGAGTAGAGCAGCCAGGCGCGGCCGGCGGCCGCGACCATCTCGGGCTGCTCGACCAGGTGGCCCTCCCACAACCGGTCCCGGCCGAGGAGCTCGTGCTCCGGTCCCACGACGTCGGTGCCGTCCGCGGTCAGCTGGCGCGACCACAGGCGCGACGAGCGGAGGCCGAGGGCGTTCTCGTCGCTCTTGTAGAGGAGCCACGGCACGCCGTCGGCGTCGACGAACACCGACGGGTCGATCGACCCACCGAGGTGGCCCTGGCACGCGATCGGATGCCCGCGCTCGTCGACGAAGGGTCCGGTCGGCGTGGCCGCCGTCGCGACCCCGATGCACTGGAGGGTGCCGGCATCGGCCACGCGCGCCGTGTAGTAGAGGACCCAGGTGGCACCGAAGCGGTGCACGTCGGGCGCCCAGGTGGCGCCGGGCACCGCCCACCCCCCGAGCTCGGGCAGCACGTCGCCGGTCTGCTCCCACGTGGTGCCGCCGTCGGTCGAGCGGTAGGAGGGGACGTTGAGCAGCGCGCCCCAGGCGGCGACGTTGGTGGAGTAGAGGCGCAGCACGTCGCCGTCCGCGACGAGCGCGGGGTCGGCGACGTCCCAGTCGAGCGCCGGCGGCACGGCGGACGCCACCTGCGGCGAGAACAGGCTCACGACGGTCGCGACGGCCGCGACGAGCAGGCGCGGGGAGCGACGGCGTGGCACGACTCCGTGGTCGGAGCCGGCGGCCGCCACCTGAGGGCTCGTCGACCGCTCCTCGCCGATGTGATCGATGCCACACCCGCGGCCCTACCGATCCGGGCCGGGGCGGACGTAGATTCCCCCTGCCCCGGTCCGGGGCGTTCGGCGTCGATCACACACGGAGCCCCGCATGCTCGCCCGACTCGGTCGTCTGTGCTTCCGCCGGCGGCGGCTCGTCGTCGTCGCCTGGCTGGCGCTGGTCCTCGGCGTGCACGCCGCGGGCCAGGTCACCGGCACCAGCTACGACGACGCGTTCAACATCCCGGCCTCGGAGAGCCGCGACGGCTTCGACCTGATCGACGAGCACTTCGGCGACGTCGGCAACGGCTTCGGGGGCACGATCGTCTTCCGCAGCGAGCGGGGCGTCGACGACCCCGCGGTGCGCCGGGCGATGGAGGAGATGTTCGCTCGCGCCGCCGAGCTCGAGGGCGTCGTCGTGTCGAGCCCCTACGACGACCCGCTCGGGCTCCACACCAGCCCCGACGGCACGGTCGCCTACGCCGAGGTCAACCTCGTCGGCGAGGTCGACCAGACCCGCGGCACCGAGATCGGCGACGACCTGCGCCGGCTCGCGCCGGAGCTCGACGGGCTCACCGTCGAGATCGGCGGGGCGATCCTCGGTGAGTTCGAGCCCCCGAACGCCGAGCTGATCGGTCTGGCCTTCGCCATCGTCGTCCTCATCCTCTCGTTCGGCTCGGTCCTCGCGATGGGCCTGCCGATCGGCGTCGCCCTGTTCGGCGTCGCCACGGGCGCGGGGATCATCGCCCTGGTGTCGAACCTCACATCCATCCCCGACCTCACCACGATGCTCGGGGCGATGATCGGGCTCGGCGTCGGCATCGACTACGCCCTCTTCATCGTCACCCGCTACCGCGAGGGCACCCACCACGGCCACGACCCCGAGGAGGCCACCCTCCTCGCCATCGACTCGGCCGGTCGGGCGGTGCTCTTCGCGGGCACGACGGTCGTCATCTCGCTCCTCGGCATGCTCATCATCGGCCTGCCCTTCATCTCCGGCATGGCGATCGGCGCCTCGGCCACGGTGGCGATGACGATGGCCGCCTCGGTCACGCTCCTGCCGGCGCTGCTCGGCTTCGCCCAGCACCGGGTCGAGGTCACCCGGTGGCGCGGTCTCATCGCCGCGGGGTTCGTCGCGCTCGCGCTGCTCGGGGCGGGCATCGGCGTGCAGCCCCTGCTCGTCGGCGCCCCGCTCGCCGTCGTGGTCCTGCTCGCCGGCGTCGCGGTGGCGCCGCTGCGGCGCGAGGTGCCGCGCCGGCCGCCGCGGCCGGTGCGCGAGACGCTGCCGCACCGGTGGAGCCGCCTCGTCCAGTCGCGGCCGTGGGTCGGGCTGCTCGCCGGCGCCGCCTTCCTCGTCGTGCTCGCGGTGCCGGTCCTCGACCTGCAGCTCGGGTTCTCCGACGAGGGCAACTTCCCGACCTCGACGACGACGCGACGGGCCTACGACCTGCTCGCCGAGGGGTTCGGGCCGGGCGTGAACGGGCCGCTCGTGGTCGTCGCCGAGGCCGATGGCGCCGGCGGCGCGGTCGGGGCCCAGCAGGTCGCCGACGCCGTCGCGGCGGCCGACGGCGTCGCCCAGGTGTTCCCGGTGTTCCCGAGCGACCTGGCCGCGCCCACCGACGCGCCGGCGTTCCTCGTCCAGGTCATCCCGTCGACCTCACCCCAGGACCCGGCGACCGCGGCGCTCGTCGAGCGGCTGCGTGACGACGTGATCCCGGCGGCGGCGGAGGGGACCGGCCTCGAGGTGCGCCTGACGGGCGCGGTGGCCGCCAACATCGACTTCACCGAGTACCTCGAGGGCCGCATGCCCTGGTTCTTCGGTGCCGTCCTCGCGCTGTCGTTCCTGCTCCTGATGGCCGTCTTCCGCTCGCTGCTCGTGCCGATCAAGGCCGTCGTCATGAACCTCCTGTCGATCGCCTCGGCGTACGGCGTCGTCGTCGCGGTGTTCCAGTGGGGCTGGTTCGGCGACCTGTTCGGGATCGCCGGCGCACCGATCGAGCCGTTCGTCCCGATGATGCTGTTCGCCATCGTCTTCGGCCTCTCGATGGACTACGAGGTCTTCCTGCTCTCCCGGGTCAAGGAGGAGTTCGACCGCACCGGCGATCCGGTCGGCTCGGTGGCCGACGGCCTGGCGGCGACGGCTCGGGTGATCACCGCTGCGGCGGCGATCATGGTCGTCGTCTTCGGCAGCTTCGTGTTCGAGGACGACCGGATCATCAAGCTCTTCGGGCTCGGCCTCGCCGCCGCGGTGCTGCTCGACGCCAGCGTCGTCCGCATGCTGCTCGTGCCCTCGACGATGGCCCTGCTCGGCCGCCGCAACTGGTGGCTGCCGGCGTGGCTCGACCGGCTCCTGCCCCGCATCGACGTGGAGGGCCCGGCGCACGAGCCGGACGACGACCTCACGCAGGGCGAGAGCCCCGCCGCGGAAGGTGAGCTGTCGGCCTCCGGGGCGGTCAGCCGCTGACGGTCGGGCCGCCATGTCGTGTGCACGCTGCACATGACATCGTGCCGTGGCGGGCAGGGGGCTGCGACCGCTCTCACCTGGGGCGACGGGGTGTACGACGTCATGTGACGAACATGACGATCATGTGACGGTCGGGGTGCACCGGAAGGCGTGTGCTAGCCCTGAACTGCTGCCAGGGCAATCGCCGCGACGCGACCAACCTGCTGCGCACCACCCCTTCGGGGGAGGTGGGTCGATTGGTGACGGGGCGTCGTGGGGCAGGTTCCTGGCGCGACGTGTCCCCGACCAAAGGTCTCACCAATGACCCCTTCACGACATCGACGACCCACGATCCTGTGGCGCGTCCTGGCGCTGCTCGCGGCGTTCACCCTGATCGCCGCGGCCTGCGGCGACGACGACGGCGATGACGGCGGCGACGACGGCGCCGCCTCGAACGGCGGGAGCGAGAGCTCCGGCGAGGGCGGCGACCTGCTGGCGGAGCTCCAGGAGAGCGGCTCGATCACCATCGGCGTCGCGAACGAGGTCCCCTTCGGCTTCGTCGGCGAGGACGGCGAGCCCACCGGCATCGCCCCCGACGTCGCCCGTGAGGTCCTCGCGGAGCTCGGCATCGAGGAGATCGAGGTCGACGTCGTCGAGTTCGGCAACCTCATCGGTGGTCTCCAGGCCGGCCAGTTCGACCTGATCGCCGCCGGCATGTACATCACGCCGGAGCGGGCCGAGCAGATCCTGTTCTCGGACCCGGACTACTGCGTGGCCGAGGGCCTCGCCGTGCCCGAGGGCAACCCCGAGGGCGTCGTCGACTACTCCTCGTTCGTCGACAACTCGGACCTGACCCTGGCCGTCGCCACCGGCACGGTGGAGGTCGGCTACGCCGAGGACGCCGGCATCCCGGACGACCAGATCCAGGAGTTCGCCGACATCGACGGCATGTACTCCGCCCTCGAGGCCGGTGAGGTGGACGCCGTGTCCGGCACCGCCGCCACCGTGCAGCGCCAGGTCGCCGTCCGTTCGGGCATGGAGGCCGTCGAGCCCTTCTTCCCGGTCGACGAGAACGGCGAAGAGGTCCTGCCCTGCGGCGCCTACGGCTTCCGCAACGAGAACCAGGCGTTCCGCGACGCCTTCAACGACGTGCTGAACGAGATGCGCGAGAGCGGTCGCACCATCGAGATCATCACGGAGTACGAGGACTTCTCCGAGGCGGACGTGGAGAAGGCCAACGAGCTCACCCTCGAGGACTTCCTCGACTGAGAGCTGACCCGGTTCGCACGAGCCGCACGCGAGGTCCCCGGCGCCCCTGTGGTGCCGGGGACCTCCCGTCAGCTCTCGGCACAAGTGAGGTGAGATGGGTGATCTGATCCTGGAGGGCCGCCAGTACGAGTCCCTGATCGAGGGGGCGCAGCTGACGCTGCAGATCCTGGCCTACTCGTTCGTGCTGGGGGTGCTGCTCTCGCTGTTCGTGGGCATCGGTCGCCTCTCGCACCGCCGCTGGGTGCGGGGCGCCGCGCTCGTCTACGTCGAGCTGGCACGCGGCATCTCGTCGATCGTCCTGCTCTTCATCGTCGCCTACGCCCTGCCCATCCTCCTCGACATCCCGCAGGCGTCCCTCGTGATGCTCGCGAGCCTGGCCCTCGGCGTGAACATGGGCGGGTACGGCGCGGAGCTCATCCGCGGCGCGATCCAGGCCATCCCCAAGGGCCAGACCGAGGCGACGATCGCGCTGAACCTCACCACCACGCAGCGCCTCCGCCACGTCATCCTCCCCCAGGCGATGCGCCTGATCCTCCCCCCGATGGGCAACCTCACCATCGAGATCCTGAAGGGGACGGCGCTCGTCAGCCTCGTCGGCGTCACCGACATCATGCAGACCGCCAGCAACCTCTGGCAGCAGCAGCTCTTCGCCGGTGAGGGCGCCTCCCGCCCGACCCTCTACTTCAACGCCCTCGTCTTCTACTTCGTCATCGCCCAGGTCATCAACGCCCTCTTCAAGCTGGCCGAGCGCCGGGTGGAGCGCCGCTTCGCCGGCGGGGAGGCCGAGGTCGTCGAGGACGAGGAGCTCGAGGAGATCCCGGGGGTCACCAAGTGAGCGCGCCCACCGAGCACATGCACTTCGAGCCGCACCGCGCCTGGTACCAGCGCACGGAGGTCGTGATCCCGCTGATCTTCGTGGCCGCCGGCTACGCCTTCTTGATCTTCGGCGTCGAGGGCCAGACCCGCATCCGCACCCGGATGACCGCGGACGGCTCGACCGACTTCGACTGGACCTACTTCTGGCACCTGGTGCCGCTCATGTGGAACGGGCTGATCGTCACCGTGCGTGCGACGGTCCTCGGGTTCACGGTGGCGGTGGGCCTCGGGCTCGTCCTCGCCCTGGGGCGGCGCTCGCCGGTCAAGGTGGTGAGCTGGCCCTTCGTCGCGGTCATCGAGTTCATCCGCTCGACCCCGCTGCTCGTGCAGCTCTTCTTCCTCCAGGCGTACGTCCGGACCTCGGACACGTTCAACTTCCAGCCGGCGACGATCCTCGCCATCGGCCTCGGCATCCACTACGCCACCTACTGCTCCGAGGCCTACCGGGCCGGCATCAACAGCGTGCCCCCCGGGCAGTGGGAGGCCTCGACGGCGCTGAACCTGTCGCCGGTCACCAAGTGGAGCCGGGTGGTCCTGCCGCAGGCGATCCCCAACGTGCTGCCGGCCCTCGGCAACTACCTCGTGGCCGCCTTCAAGGACGCTCCGCTCGGCTACATCCTCAACGTCCCCGTCATCCTCTTCTGGGCGGACTCGGTCAGGAACACCGACTTCCGTCCCGTCGAGCCCTACATCCTGGTCGGCATCGGGTTCCTCATGGCCAGCCTCCCCGCGGCCTGGGCCGTCCGCCGACTCGAGAGGAAGATCGCATATGAGCGCACCTGAGATCGACGCATCGATCACCACCTCCGACACGGGTGCCGCCGGCGTCCGGATGCGGGGCGTCACCAAGGCGTTCGGGTCGAACGTCGTGCTCCGCGACCTCGACCTCGACGTGGCGCCGGGCGAGCGCGTGGTCATCATCGGCCCGTCGGGGTCGGGCAAGACCACGATCCTCCGGGTGATCATGACGCTCGAGCGGCCGGACTCGGGCACCATCCAGGTGGGTGGCAAGCAGCTGTACCACGAGGAGGCCGGCGACGGGCTCAAGCCGGCGAGCGAGAAGCACATCCGCTCGGTGCGCTCCGACATCGGCATGGTGTTCCAGCACTTCAACCTGTTCCCGCACATGACGGCGCTCGAGAACATCATGCTGGCGCCGGTGAAGGTCCACGGCGTGAGCAAGGACGACGCCCGGACCCTGGGCATGGACCTGCTCGACAAGGTGGGCCTGGGCCACGCCGCCAACCAGACGCCGGGGCAGCTGTCCGGCGGGCAGAAGCAGCGCGTCGCCATCGCCCGCTCGCTCGCCACCAAGCCGGCGGTGATGCTCTTCGACGAGGTCACCTCGGCGCTCGACCCCGAGCTCGTCGGCGAGGTGCTCAACGTCCTGCGCGACATCGCCGAGGAGGGCCGCACGACGATGATGCTCGTCACCCACGAGATGCACTTCGCCCGCGAGGTCGCCGACCGCGTGGTGATGTTCGACCAGGGCCAGATCGTCGAGTCCGGACCTCCGTCGCAGATCCTCGACGAGCCCCGCGAGGAGCGCACGCAGTCGTTCCTCGGCGCGGTCGGGGAGCACTGACCCGAGCGGGTCGCGCGGGCGTCGACCGTAGGGTGGCGGCATGAGCGTGCCGCCACCCCGCTGGATCACCGACACGAAGGACGGCCACTCCGACTGGTACGTCGAGCGCTTCCGCACGATGGCCGCCGAGGGTGCCGACCTCGCGGGCGAGGCGCGCCTGGTCGACGCGATGGTGCCCCGGGGGGCGCGGCTCCTCGACGCCGGGTGCGGCCCGGGTCGGGTGGGTGGCGAGCTCCACCGACGCGGCCACACGGTCGTCGGCGTCGACGTCGACCCCGTGCTCATCGCCGCCGCCGAGGAGGACCACCCCGGCCCGACGTGGCTCGTCGGCGACCTCGCCGAGCTCGACCTCCCCGCACGGGGGATCGACGAGCCGTTCGACCTGGCGGTGATGGCCGGCAACGTCATGGTGTTCCTGGCGCCGGGCACGGAGGCGGAGGTCCTGCGGCGCGTGGGTCGACACGTCGGCCCCGACGGCGCCGTGGTCGTCGGGTTCCACGTCCACCGCGAGCTGCCGCTCGACGCGTTCGACCGCGCCGTCGGCGAGGCGGGGCTGCGGATCGAGCACCGGTTCGCCACCTGGGACCTGCGTGCCTGGTCCGACGACGCGGACTTCGCGGTCACGGTGCTGCGCCACCCCTAGGCGCGCGGTATCTACTCGGATACCATGTGGCGGTGGACGCCGCCACACTCATCCGCACCGCCCGCCGCCGCGCCGGTCTCTCCCAGAGGGACCTCGCCGCCCGCGCCGGCACCTCGCACCCCACGCTCTGCGCCTACGAGGCGGGCCGCAAGGTGCCGCGCGCCGACACGTTGGCGCGCATCCTCCGCGCCGCCGGGTTCGCGGTCGACGTCGAGCTGCGCCCACGCGCCGACGCCTCCCTCGACGCCCGGCGGGCCAAGGGCGAGGAGCTCGTCGCCGTCCTCGAGCTGGCCGCCGCCTTCCCCGCCCGCCACGCGCCCGACATCACCTTCCCGCGGTTCGACCGCGCCGCCTGACCCACGTGGGACTTCCCGACAAGATCGTCGAGCTCCACCGGGCGCTCGACGCCGCCGACGTCCCGCACGCGTTCGGCGGCGCGCTCGCCCTCGCGTGGTGCACCCAGCGCGCCCGCGGCACCATCGACCTCGACGTGAACCTCTTCGTCCCGCCCGCGCGCGCCGAGGAGGTCGTCGCCGCCCTGCCCGACGGTGTGGCGCACGACGACGCCGACCTCGCCCGCATCCGCACCGAGGGGCAGGTCCGGCTGTGGTGGGAGAGCACACCGGTCGACCTGTTCTTCAACACCACCGACTTCCACGAACGGGTCGCCGAGCGGATCCGCGACGAGCCCTTCCTCGGCGTCGACGTGCCGTTCCTCTCGTGTCGCGACCTCGCCGTGTTCAAGGCGTTCTTCGACCGGACGAAGGACTGGGCGGACCTCGAGGAGATGGCCGCCGCCCGGACCCTCGACGTCGAGGCGGTGCTCGGGGTCCTCGTCGCCCACCTCGGCGGTTCGGACCCTCGCGTCGAGCGACTGCGCGCCCTGCGGGGGTAGCGTCCCGCCGCATGAGCGAGGGCGCTTTCCCCGAGGGCTTCGAGTGGTCGACCGCGACGGCGGCGCACCAGATCGAGGGCGGCAACTGGAACAGCGACTGGTGGCGGTGGGAGCACACCCCCGGCTCCGGCGTCGTCGAGCCGAGCGGGGACGCCTGCGACAGCTGGCACCGCTGGGAGGAGGACGCCGACCTCGTCGCGGAGATGGGCCTCGGCGCCTACCGCTTCTCGGTCGAGTGGGCGCGCATCGAGCCGGAGGACGGCGAGGTCTCCGTCGCCGCGCTCGACCACTACCGCCGGGTCTGCGAGGGGCTGCGCGACCGGGGCATCGCGCCGGTGGTCACCTTCCACCACTTCACCACGCCGCGCTGGCTGGCCGACCGTGGCGGGTGGGAGGACCCGTCCACCGTCGAGCGGTTCGCGACCTACGCCCACCACGTCGCCGAGCACCTCGCCGACGTCATGGGGCGGGCGTGCACGATCAACGAGCCGAACATCGTCGCGAGCATCGGGTGGGGCCACGGCGCCTTCCCGCCCGGCGTCCGGGACTGGGACCGGGCCCGCGCCGTGCAGGAGGTCTTCGTCGACGCCCACCGGGCTGCCGTCGAGTCGATCCGCGCCGCCGCACCCGGCGTCCCCGTCGGCCTCACCCTGTCGATGGCCGACTACCAGGCGGTCGACGGGGCCGAGGAGAAGATGGCGCGTCGCCGGCGCGCGATGGAGGACGTCTACCTCGAGGCCGTCGACGGCGACGACTTCGTCGGCGTGCAGGCCTACACCCGCGAGCGCATCGGGCCCGGCGGCCAGCTCGGACCGGAGGAGGGCGTCCCCGTGCTCCCCATGGGCTACGAGTACTGGCCCCAGTGCCTCGAGGCCACCGTGCGCCGGGCCTGGGAGGTCACCGGGGGGCGGGTGCCCCTGCTCGTCACCGAGAACGGCATCGGCACCGACGACGACGCCCAGCGCATCGAGTACCTGCACGCCGCGCTCACGGGCCTGCTTCGGACGATCGCCGACGGGATCGACGTGCGGGGCTACACCTGCTGGAGCCTCCTCGACAACTTCGAGTGGGCCTACGGCTACGGACCGCGCTTCGGGCTCGTCGAGGTCGATCGCCGCACCTTCGAGCGTCGCCCGAAGGCGTCGGCCCGCTGGTTCGGCAGCGTCGCCCGGAGCAACGCGCTGGCGCCCGTCCCCGGCTGACCGGTCGGGAACCGGTCGGCCGGGGTCGGGCCGCGCCGCTCAGATGGCGTCGGCGCCCCGCTCGCCGGTGCGGATCCGCACCAGCGTGCCGACCTCGGTCACCCAGACCTTGCCGTCGCCGATCTTGCCGGTCTGGGCCGCGCCGACGATGGCATCGACGACGCCGTCGGCGATCCCGTCGTCGACGACGGCCTCGACCTTCACCTTGGGCACGAGGTCGATCTTGTACTCCGCCCCGCGGTAGGTCTCGGTGTGGCCGCCCTGGCGGCCGACGCCCCGGACCTCGCTCACGGTGAGGCCGACGACGCCGGCGCCCCGCAGGGCCTCCTTCACCTCGTCGAGGGCGTGGGGCTTGATGACGGCGGTGATCAGCTTCATGCTCGCTCCAGCGTGGTGTCGGAGGTGTGGTAGGCGGTCTCGCGGTGCTCGGCGAGGTCGAGGCCGACGGCCTCGGTCTCCGGCGCGACGCGCACGCCGATCGTGGCCTTGAGCGCCAGCATGATGAGCCCGGTGACGATGAACGAGTACACGATCGTCGCCCCGTTGGCCAGGGCCTGCTCGACCAGCAGGTCGACGCCGCCGCCGTGGAACAGGCCGGCCATCACGTCGGTGCCGAAGAACTCGGGGTCGGAGAACAGCCCGGTCGCCAGGCTGCCGACCAGGCCACCGACGAAGTGGACGCCGACCACGTCGAGGGCGTCGTCGTAGCCGGCGCGGGCCTTGAGGCCGACGGCGAAGCAGCACACGACGCCGGCGGCGAGGCCGATGTAGATCGGCGACATCCCGGCGACGAAGCCGGCGGCCGGGGTGATGGCGACCAGGCCGGCGACGATGCCCGAGGCTGCACCGAGGTTGGTGACGTGGCCGTCGCGGATCCGCTCGACGACCGCCCAGGCCAGGCCGGCGGCCGCTGCGGCGAGGAAGGTGTTGACGAAGGCCTGCACGGCGGTGGCGTTCGCCCCGAGGGCGGAGCCGGCGTTGAAGCCGAACCACCCGAACCAGAGGATGCCCGTGCCGATCATGACGAGGGGCATCGAGTGGGGCGGGTGCCCCTCCGACGGCCACCCGCGCCGCGGACCCAGGACGAGCACGGCGGCCAGGGCGGCGATGCCGGCGTTGACGTGGATGGCCGTGCCGCCCGCGAAGTCGAGCGAGCCCCGCTCGAAGAGCCAGCCCCCGTACACCCACTTGAAGACCGGGACGAAGACGAGGAGGAGCCAGACGGGGACGAACACCGCCCAGGCCGCGAAGCGCATGCGTCCGGCGACGGCACCGGAGATGAGGGCCGGTGTGATGACCGCGAACATCCCGAGGAAGACCATCGTGACGAGGGCGCTCCCCCCGTCGGAGAGGTCCATCCCGGAGAGGAACGCGGCGTCGAAGCCGCCGATGAGGGAGCCGTCGAACGGCTCCTGCGCGAGCGAGTAGGCCACGATCGCCCAGAGCGGCGGCACGACCAGCAGGCACCAGAAGTTCATCATCAACATGTTGAGGACGTTCCGGCTGCGGTCCATGCCGCCGTAGAACAGCGCCAGCCCGGGCGTCATGAACAGCACGAGCGCCGCCGACGTCAGCACCCACGCGAGATCTGCTGGATCCATCGCACCTCTCCCTGCTCCGCGGGTCGCCCCGACGTGTCATCGAGGCGTCAGAGCCCCGTTGGATGGGCGAAAGGTACGAACGGGTTGTTTCGGGCGCGTTTCCGGTCGCGCAGGGCCGTGTTACCGGTTCCTGACGTCGACGAGTGCTCATCGGCACCCGCCGGTGGCCGATGGCTACGCTGCGCCCGGATCGGACCGGAGGTGGGCGGAGTGTCGACAGCTCAGATGCTGGAGGTCGCGCCGTACCTCGTCGTCGCCGACCTGGCCGCGGCGATCACGCACTACGAGGCCCGACTCGGGTTCGGGTTGACCGAGGTGGAGGGCGACCCGGCGACCGTCGCCGTCCTGTCGCGCGACGGCATCGCGCTGATGCTGCGCACGGGGGATCCCGCCGTCCGTGGGGCAGAGGACCCGGACCGCCGAGCCGACGCCTACATCTGGGTCACCGACGTGGTCGCGCTCGCCGACGAGCTCGTCGCCCGTGGGGCCGCCGTCGTGGCCCTGCCCGTCGACCGTCCCGTCGGCGACGGTCGTGAGCTGCAGGTGCGCGACCTCGACGGCAACGTCCTCTGCTTCGGCCAGCTGCTCGACTGAGCGTGCGTCCCGTCGGCGGTGGTCAGCCGACGTCCGGGGCGGCGTCGACGGCGGCGATCACCTCGGCGGCCGACTCGTCGTTGCCGGGCACGAGGTAGCGGTCGAGGAACAGCAGCATCTCCGCGGCGCACTGGCGTCCGAACGCCGGCTGGGCGTCGAAGGCATGGGGCTGGTCGGCGTACATGTGCAGCTCGACGGGCACCTTGGCCTCGACGAGCGCCTCGTACATGCGGATGCTGGCCAGCGGCGGCACCGTCTCGTCGGCGGTCCCGTGGATCAGCATCGTGGGCGGGAAGTCGGCGGTGACGTGGCTCAGGGGCCCGGCGAGTCGGGCGACCTCGTCGTCGCCCTCCTCGGTGAGGGCGAGGAGGGGCACGGCGCCGCGCTCGCGCGGCCCGGCGGAGAAGAGGGTCGGCGGGTAGATGGCGAGGGCTGCCGCGACGTGCGTGCTCACACCCGGGTTGCCGCCCTCGCCCTCGAAGGCCGCGACGTCCTGGGTGCCCGCGGCGAGCAGCGCGAGGTGCGCGCCGGCCGAGTTCCCCTCGATGGCGATGCGCTCGGGATCGATCCCCAGGCGGTCGGCGTGGGCCCGGACCCACCGGATGGCCGCCTTCACGTCGTGGATCTGCGCCGGCCACGGTGCCTCGGGGGTGAGGCGGTACTCGGGTGCGATGCAGACGTAGCCCTCGCTCCCGAGGAGGATGCCGTAGCCCCGGAGCTGGGTGCGGTCGCCCTGCCGCCACGCACCGCCGTGCACGAGGATCACCGCGGGCGCCCGCTCCGCCCCGCCCGGCGGCGTGTAGACGTCGCAGCGCAGGTCGCGCCCGCCGCCCACGCCGAACACGACGTCGGTCTCGATCTGGACGCGGCCCTCGGTCACGTGGCTTCCCCCGGTCGGTGCGTGTCGGACACGTCGCGCAGTCTCCCACGAGGCGGTGTCGGAGGTCACAGGAGACCGTCGTCCGAGCCTCATGTACGGCGTCCGGTAGCCGATCGTGGAGGTGTGGCCACGATGGAGGACGGCACGTCCGCGGCACGCCAGGGAGCTGCACCGCGCATCCGGGTCGCCGGGCGCCTCTTCCGTTGTGTCGTCGGGTACGTCCACGAGGCGATGGGGATCGACGCCGTCGACCGCCTCGAGGGCGAGACCGGGATCGGACGTGCCGCGCTCACGCCGGAGTTCGACCAGGAGTGGCGCGACGCGTCGGAGCTGGCCCAGGTGGCCGACGTCGCCGCCCGCCTGTGCGGCGACCCCGAGATCGGCCGCCGGGCGGGGGAGTACTCGTTCGGGATCCAGACGTCGATCCACCCGCACCTGCTCGCCGCGGGCAGCGTCGCCGGTGCGCTGCGCCAGGCGGTCAACCTCAGCGGCCGGACCCGCACCGACTCGGGCTTCAAGGTGGTCGAGGAGACCGACACGTCGATGACCGTGGTCGACACCGCCGCGAGCAACGCCACCCGGCTGGGCTGCGCGATGTCCTCGGGCTACTGGTCGCAGGTGCCCTCCCTCTTCGGTGCCCGCGGGGTCGCGGCCGAGCCGGAGTGCGTCACGCGCGGCGACAAGCGGTGCGTCCACCGGATCAGCTGGAGCGGCGAGGTGAAGGTCGGCGCCGAGGTCCTCGAGCGGTCGCGCAGCCGCGTCGAGTCGATGACGGCCCGCTTCGAGCAGATGCACGCGCTGGCCGCGGAGCTGGCGGCGCAGGAGTCCGTCGCCGACCTCCTGCAGCTCGTCGCCGAGCGCCTCGGCTCCTCGGTCACCGCCCCGTCGGCGGTCGTGATCGTCCGCATGGCCGACGCCGAGCCGCCGTCGCTCGGTTGGAGCGGCATGGACGAGTCCGATGCGCAGGAGCTGCTCCTCGCCCACGAGATGGGAGTGTTCGACGAGCAGGACGACGCCGTGATCTGCGTCGAGTTCCGCACGCCGCGCCGCCTCTACGGCCACGCCCTCGTCTTCAACCAGCCCGACACCGCGTTCGGGGCGGCCGACCGCCGGATGGTCCAGGCCTTCGCCGACTTCGCCACCGCGGCGATCGAGACCGCGGCCGCCCTGGAGTCGGCCCGGATCGAGCGCGACACCGCCTCGTCCCTGCTCGGCCTGGCCCGCACCCTCGCCGAGGTGGGCAGCACGGCCGAGATCGCCCAGCGGATCGCTGAGGCCGTGCCGACGGTCGTGCGGTGCGATTCGGCGTCGGTGCTGATGTGGGATTCGATCGACGGCACGATGACGATCACCGGCTCGTGGCCCGACCCGCCCGACGACGACCACCCGCCGGTCGTCGTCGCGGAGATGGCGCTGGCCTCGCGCCTCGTCGCCGAGCAGCAGCCGGTCGCGATGGCCACGTCGGACACCACCGGCGCGGAGCGGGCGTCGCTCGACCGCTACGGCGTGCGTCAGGTCGCCGCCGCTCCGATCCTCGTGCGCGGCGAGCTCCTCGGCATGGTCGCGGCCTTCTCCCGGGACGACGACGCCCGGCCGGCACTGATGCTCGAGCGCCTCGAGGGCCTGGCCGACCACGCCGCCACCGCGCTCGACAACAGCCGGCTCCTCGACGAGGTCCGCCACCGCGCCCTCCACGACGCCCTCACGGGGCTCCCGAACCGGCGCCTCGCCGAGGACCGCGTCCGCCACGCCCTCGAGCTGGCAGAGCGCTCGGACCGCTGGGTCACGCTGCTGTTCGTCGACCTCGACGAGTTCAAGGCCGTCAACGACGAGCTCGGCCACGCCGCCGGCGACGAGCTGCTGCGCGACGTCGCGCTCCGCCTGCGGTCGTGCATCCGCTCGAGCGACACGGTCGCGCGCCTCGGCGGCGACGAGTTCCTCGTCCTGCTCGAGAACACGAGCGGCGACGAGGACGGTTCCCGGGTGGCGGAGAAGATCCTGGCCGCCCTCGGCGAGCCCTTCGTGATCGGCGGCCGCATCGCACGGGTGTCCGCCAGCATCGGTCTCACCTCGGCCCCCGGTCGGGGCACGGGGTACGACGAGCTGCTCGGCCGAGCCGACCAGGCCATGTACGAGGTGAAGCGCCGCGGTCGCGACGGTTGGGCGGCGTTCGCGGGCTGAGGCGACCCCCTCGTCTTGAGCCGGCGGCCGTGCGTGGTGGACACTTGTCCACTACAGCTATTCGGACCCACGGACCACAGGTGCGTGGACCAGACGAGGGACGACATGACTGATCTTGCAGATCGCAGCCCGTCGACGGGGGACCCGGTCGACGAGGTGAACGCCTGGCTCGAGGAGAACTGGGACCCCGACCTCACCGTGGCGGAGTGGTGGGACCGCCTCGGCAACTCCGGCTGGGCCCACCCGAGCCTCCCCGAGAACGCCTACGGCAAGGGCCTGTCGCGTGGTGACGCCGTGCGCGTCCAGCAGGCCATCGCCGAGTTCGGTGCCCTGGGCGCCCCGGGCGGCCTCGGCCTCCTGCTCGCCGCCCCGACGATCACCACCCACGGCACGCCCGAGCAGATCGAGCGCTACGTGAAGCCGATCGTCACCGGCCAGCAGGCCTGGTGCCAGCTCTTCTCCGAGCCCGGCGCCGGCTCCGACCTCGCCGGCCTCAACGCCCGCGCCGTCCAGGACGGCGAGGAATGGATCGTCAACGGCCAGAAGGTGTGGACCTCCGGCGGCCAGATCGCCGACATGGGCATGCTCATCGCCCGCACCAACCCCGAGGTGCCGAAGCACCAGGGCATCACCTACTTCGCCATCGACATGCACCAGCCGGGCATCGAGATCCGCCCGCTGCGCGAGCTCACCGGTCGGGCGATGTTCAACGAGGTCTTCATGACCGACGCCCGGGCCGAGGACGCCGCCGTCATCGGCGGGCTCCACAACGGATGGGCCGTCGCCAACACCACCCTCATGTTCGAGCGTGCCGGCCTCGGTGCCGGTGGCTCGGGCGGCGGTTCGATGGCGTCGCCGGGCACGGTCGCCGGTGACCTCGACAAGCGGGCCGGCGACTTCGTCGGCAGCAACCGTCGCCGCTCCGCCGACCCCACCCCGGAGTCGTCGGGCTCGCGCCGTGGCAACCCCTACGTCGAGCTCGCCCGCTCCAAGGGCAAGGACACCGATCCGCTGGTCCGCCAGCAGCTCGCGAAGCTCCACACGCTGACCGAGATCGCCAAGTACCACAGCCTCCGCTCGAAGGCCGCCCGTGCCGCCGGCCAGCCGGACATCCCGGGCCTGCCGAACATCGCGAAGCTCTCGATGTCGGACATCCTGCGCCTCCAGCGGGACCTCGGCCTCGGGCTGCTCGGGCCCATGGGCACGCTGCACGCCTACACCGCCGAGCAGGGCAAGAAGCTCGCCGAGGCCACCGGCGACCCCTACACCGGCATCTTCACCGAGGGTGCGCTGTTCGCCCAGGGCCCGCCGATCTACGGCGGCACCGACCAGATCCAGCGCAACATCATCGGCGAGCGCGTCCTCGGCCTCCCGAAGGAGCCGAACCAGGACAAGGTGCTGCCGTTCAAGGACCTGCCGAAGAACGGCTGATCCTCGGGCTCACGCCCACCAGCTGTCACGTGCGAGGGACCGGTCGAGAGGCCGGTCCCTCGTCGCGTCCGTGCCTACTCGCCGGGCCAGACCAGCTCGGTGCCGTCGTGGACGGCCTCGATGAACGAGTTGTCGAACGCCGCGGCGACGTCGACCGAACCCGGCTCGATGACGCCCAGCCGCTCCAGGTTCTCGACCTCGGCCGACAGGCGCTCGAGGCTCATGTTGCCGATCGGCTCGTCCTCCGGGGTCGACGCCAGCACGAGGTCGCGCTCGGTCTCCCAGCGGAACAGCTCGCTCTCCTGCGAGAAGAACAGGTCGGGGTCGGAGCGCTCCAGCGAGGCGGCGACGGCGCCCTCGGGGTCGTCGATCCCGAACTGGAAGCCCCGCAGCGTGGCCCGGACGAAGTCCTCGACCGCGGTCGGGTGCTCCTCGGCGAAGCCGGTGTTGGCGGCGATCACGCCGAACGAACCGGCGACGTCGTAGTCGGACGGGTCGAACACCCGGTACTCGTAGCCCTGCTCGTCCAGCTGGCGGGGCTCGTTCGACTTGTAGACGGGGAGCGACTCGATCTCGGTCTCGAAGAGCAGCACGGGGTTGAAGTCGACGTCGATCTGGGTGATCTCGGACTCGTCGACGCCGGCGGCGGCGATCATCGCCCGGATGGAGTAGGGGATCCCGCCCTTCACGCCCATCGGCGCGGAGGTGAGGTCGGCCAGCTCGGTGATGTCGGAGTCGGCCTCGACGATGAGCTGCTCGACCGGGGTCTTGCCGTACACGATGACCGTCGTGATCTCCGCACCCTCGGCCACGCCCTTGGCCGCCTCGCTGAACGAGCCGACGCCGGCGAGCTGCACCTGGCCGGCCGAGAGGCTGGCCAGGTTCTGGACCGAGAAGCCGGGCTGGAGCTCGACGTCGAGGCAGAGGTCGTCGTAGTAGCCCTCGGCCTCGGCGGCCACGACATCGAGGATCGACGCCGCGGCGCCGAAGTCGAAGCCGGTGGCGAAGGTGATCGTGCCCGCCGCCCGGTTGGCCTCGCAGCGGTCGGGATCGACCCGCTCGAGGAGCGGGGCGGTCTCCTCGCCGGCGGTGGTGCCCGGCGACGCGTCGTCGCCGTCGTCGCCGCAGGCGGCGAGCAGGAGGAGCGGAGCGGCGAGGAGGGCAGCGGTGCGGCGCCAGGTGCGGATCACGGGCAGGACACTACCGATGCGCCCGCGACCGCCCCCAACCGTCGACCTCCGATCCTGGTCCCACGCGATCGCGCGGATCTGTGTCACCAGACGACACAGATCCGCGCGATCTACAGGAGCGCGACGCTCTCCGGCTGGGCTACTCGGGGAAGGCGATGCCGAGCTGCTCGAGGCAGGGCTTGGCGTAGGTGACCATGCCGGTGACCGTGGCCGGGTCGCCGGTGCACAGGGCGTGGGCGGCCTCGGCCATGTAGGAGACCGGCTCGTGGCGGTCCTCCGGGGTGCGCTCGTGGAGCTTGTGGTGGATGACACCCGGTGTGAGGACGAGGCCCGAGGGCGAGACGACGTTGACGGCGATGCCGTCGGCGTAGACCTCCGACGCGAGGCCGGTGGTGAACCGCTCGAGCGCCGCCTTGCACATGCCGTACACGGTGCCGCCGGTGCCCCCGGCGTAGGGCGGGCCCTGTGGGTGGCGCCCGGCGCCCGAGGAGATGTTGCAGATCCAGCCCGAGCGGCGCTCCCGCATGCCGGGCAGCACCATCTGGGCCAGCTCGAACGGCGCGCGGACCTGGACCTCGAACATCAGGCGCCAGTGCCCCTCGTCGAAGGTCTCGACCGGCTCGAAGTACGTGATCGCGGCGTTGTTGACCAGGATGTCGATCGGGCCGAGCTGTCGCTCGGTCTCGGCCACCAGGCGCTCCCGGTCCTCCTGCTTGCCGAGGTCCGCGGCGACCGCGACCGCGGTGCCGCCGGAGCCGACGATGTCGTTCACCGTGTGGGTGATGCTGCCCGGCAGCGGGTGATCGCCGTCCTCCACCGTGCGCGCCGACACCGCCACCGCCGCACCTTCGCGTGCGAACCGCTCGGCGATCGCCGCCCCGATCCCGCGGCTGGCGCCGGTCACGAGCGCGACCTTGCCGTCCATCGTCCCCATCTGCGTTCCCCCCTGTCGTGCGGCTGTGCCCGCCCGACGACCCTAACGGCCCCCGACGGGTGCCGTCCGGCTAACGTGCGCCCGTCCGGCGCGGCGAGAGAAGGGCGGCTCCCATGTTCCGAGTGCTGTTCCCGAGCGTGGGGGCGATCGTGGTGTTCGCGATCTGGCTCTTCGCGGTGTTCGACGTGATCTCCACCGACGAGGTCCTCGTCCGCAACCTGCCGAAGGTCATGTGGCTCGTGTTCGTGATCTTCGTGCCGCTCGTCGGCTCGATCGCGTGGCTGATCCTCGGCCGCCCCCTCTATGCGGGGTGGCAGCCCGGCGGCCAGACCCAGGGCGCACCCCGCCCCCGGTACGTCGCCCCCGAGGACCGCCCCGACTTCGGGCGGTCGTCGCCGGGCCCCTCGGCCGAGGATCTGCGCCGGTGGGAGGACGACCTGGCCCGCCGGGAGCAGGAGCTGCGCCGTCGTGACGAGGACGAGCCGCCGGTCTGACGTTCAGCGATCGGCGCCGGTCCGCGCGCCGGCGGTGACGATCTCGATCATCGGCGTCCCCGTGCTCCGGGCGGCGAGGCAGCGCATCACCGCGTCGCCGTCCGCGGCGGCGACCTCGACGGTGACCCGGCTCCGCGGCGCCTCGTCGTCGGGGCGGTCCTCGGGCTCGTGCGTGAGGGTCGCGACCCATCCGCCGACGATCCGAGCCACCTCGTCGACCTCGGCGGTGGGGATCGTGGCCCTCACCCGTGCCTGGGCGCCGCGGCCCCTCCGCAGGCGCGGCGTCCGTCGCGGCGCGCGGGGGAGGGTGCGGGGCCCGTCGGTGAGGTCGACGACAGCGTCCACCGTCGGGTGTGCGCCGTCGCGTAGGTCGATCTCGGCCGGAACGGGTCGCTCGACGTCGCACCCGAGCTGGGCGGCGAGGTCGAGCGCGGCCCCCACCAGGTCGTCGACGTCGCGGCGCTGGCCGTCGTCGAGCGTGGCGGTGCCGGTCGCCGCGAACGGCCGGATCGTGTGGTTGGTGCCCCGGACGGGGTCGGGGGTCGCCCAGTCGATGGCGTCGCGCGGCGGGCTGGCGGGCACGGGGGCCCGCCAGCCGAGACCGGTCCACGCCGCGAAGAGGGCGGTCGGGGGCCGGCTGCCGTCGTAGTGCACGACGAGGCTCGTCGACGTGCTCGATGCCACCACCGCGACGACCGGCGGTGTCGCACCCGCGCCGCGAGCTTCCGTCTGGGTCATCGATCCGTCCTCGTCGCCGTCGTCCCCGCTCCGCCGACGGGGATCGTACCGAGGCTCAGGCGCTCTCGCCGGCCATGGTGTCGCGCAGCTCGCGCTTCAGGATCTTCCCGGCGGCGTTGCGCGGCAGCGACTCGCTGTGGATCTCGATCCGCGACGGGACCTTGAACGACGCCAGTCGCTCGCCGACGAAGCGCTGCAGCTCCTCGACGTCGATCGTCATGCCCTCCTTGGGCAGGACGGCCGCCGCGACCTCCTCGCCGAGCCGCTCGTGCGGGATGCCGAACACCGCGGCCTCGTAGACGGCGGGGTGCTCGTAGATCGCCGCCTCGACCTCGGCGCAGTACACGTTCTCGCCGCCCCGCAGCACCATGTCCTTGGCCCGGTCGACGAGGTACACGAAGCCCTCGTCGTCGATGCGGCCGATGTCGCCGGTGCGCAGCCACCCGTCGACGATGGTCTCGGCCGTGGCCTCCGGGTTGTCCCAGTAGCCGCGGATGAGGTGGGGCCCCTTGAACCAGATCTCGCCGACCTCGCCCTGGGGCAGCACGTTGCCGTCGGGGTCGGTGACCCGCATCTCGACGACGGGGACGACGCGGCCGGTGCTCGTCGGGTGCGACACGTAGTCGTCGCCCGAGTTGCCGGGGCCGTAGGCGTTCGTCTCGGTCATGCCGTAGCCGATGGTGGGACGGCCCTTCGAGAAGTTGCCGTCGATGCGCTTCACGAGCTCGGGCGGCGCGGGGGCGCCGCCGCCGCCGACGGCCTTGAGGCTCGAGGTGTCGAACCTCGCGAAGTCGGGGTGCTCGAGCATGTCCCACGACATCGTCGGGACGCCGACGAACTGCGTGACCCGCTCGCGCTCGATGAGCTCGAGGGCTCGGCCCGGATCCCACTTGTACATGATCACGAGCTTCGAGCCGGAGAGCAGCGAGCCGATCATCACCGGCACGCACCCGGTGACGTGGAAGAGGGGCACGGTGAGGATCGAGCACGGCGGGTAGCTCGGCCCGTCGGCGTCCTCCTCCGGCTCGGCGCCGACGGCCCGGTTGATCGCGGCCCGGCAGGCGAACGCGAGGATCGCCGAGATGATCGCCCGGTGGGTCGACACCGCACCCTTCGGGTTGCCGGTGGTGCCCGACGTGTAGAGGATCGTGGCGTCGTCGTCGGTGTGGAGCTCGACCTCGGGGAGCGCCGCGCCCACCGGCAGGACGTCCTCGAACCGGTCGACGCCCTCGGGCAGGTCGCCCGGCGTGCGGACGGCGACGACCTTCAGGTCGGGGAGACCGCCGAGCAGCGGCGTGGCGCGCTCGACGCGCTCGCGGTCGGCGACGAGGACCGCCGCGCCCGAGTGCTCGAGGCCGTACTTCAGCTCGTCCTGGGTCCACCAGGCGTTGAGGAGCACCGCGATGCCGCCCACGGAGATGGTGGCGATGTAGGTGGAGATCCACTCGGGGTAGTTGCGCATCGCGATGGCGACGCGGTCGCCCTTCTGCACGCCGTAGCGCTCGACGAGCATGGCCCCGATGGCGTCGGCCTGGGCCATGACGTCGCCGAAGGTGTACTGCTCGTCCTCGTAGACGATGAAGTCCTGGTCGGCGCGCAGGCGGGCCAGGCCGAAGAGGTCCTTCATCGTGGCCGGCGCCGTCGAGAAGACCTTGGTCGGGACGCCGAGGACGTCCTCCTCGACCAGGGCGAAGGGGCCCTCCGGGCCGCAGATGGCTGCAGCTGCTTCGTCCCACGTCATCGACATCTTGGTGGATCCCCCTCGGATCTCGTCGTTCGAACCCGTTGATCGTACGGGGAGCGGGGCGCCCGGCCCCAAACGGGCCCGAGGGTTCAGGCGTCGACGGGGCGCCCGACCCGGACCCGGAAGAGGATCCACGCCACGAGACCGGCCGGGAGCGGCAGCCAGAACGAGGCCAGCCGGTAGGCGCCGGTGGCGAGGATGGCCTCCGGGGCGCCGATGCCGGCGAGCGACAGGGTGGCCGTCAGCCCGGCCTCGACGAAGCCGAGGCCGCCCGGGGTGATGGGGATCATGCCGAGGACGAGCGCGGTGACGAACGCCAGGAGCACGAGCGACGGGTTGGGGTTGGCGCCGACCGCGGCGAGCGCAGCGAGCAGCGAGAGGTAGTCGAAGAGGGACCGGCCGATCGTGGCGAGGATGGCGTCGCGCTTGCGGGCACCGAGGGTGCGGCGGACGATGTTGCGCTCCTCGACCAGGCGGTGGGGGAGGTCGGCGATCGGCTCTCGGCTCGTGAGGCGGTTGCGCGTCGCCTGGACGGCCCGGCCGACCGCCAGCAGCGGGGGATCGGACCGCATGAGCCAGGTGCCGACCACCGCCAGCAGGACGAACACGACGAAACCGAGCAGCACGGCGGTGAGCAGCGGGCCCCGCACCGGCGTGCCGGCGATCATCGCCGGCAGCGCGAGGACGGGGAGGGCGAACACGGTGCCGGTGGTGAGCAGCGACACCGCCGTCAGCGACGAGGCGGCGGTGGTGGTGTTCACGCCCGCCTTGGTGAGCATCCGCATCTGCAGCGCCACGCCGGCGGCGGCGCCGCCGGGCACGACCCGGCTGAAGGCGTTGCCGGCGAGCTGCGAGGTGATCACGGGGAACCAGCTGGTGGCGCGGAGGGCGATGTGCTGGAGCGTCCAGATCCCGGCGAACGACGCGACCTGGAAGCCGAAGATCGCGATGAGCCACCACGGCTGGAGGTGCACGAGCGTGTCCCACGAGGAGTAGACCTCGACGAGGCTCGGGGCGAAGACGTAGAGCGACAGGCCGGCCAGCGCGATGAGCACCGCCCGCCAGACCGTCGTCCGGAGCGCCGATGGGGACTCGAGCTCCTCCACCCGGGGGATGCCCGCGTCGACGTCGTCGCCGGGTGGGCGAGGCGTGGCGGGCTCCATGCGTGACGACGCTACCGGCCCCGCTCGGCAGTCCCCGGCTTCGCGGCGGCTACCGTGGCGGCGTGCGCCCCCGGCCACCCCGACCCCGTCCCCTGCCCCGGAGCTGTTGTTGCTGACCGCTCTCGGTCTGCTCGCCGTCGTGGCGCTCATCGCTGGGAACGCCTGGTTCGTCGCCGCCGAGTTCGCGTACGTCGCCGCCCGTCGCGGGCGACTGGTCGAGGCCGAGGAGTCCGGCGACCGTCGCGCCCCCAGGGCGCTACAGGTGCTCGGCCGGCTGTCGTTCATGCTCTCCGGCGCGCAGCTCGGGATCACGGTCACGTCGCTCGTCGTCGGGTTCATCGCCGAGCCGACGCTCGGTGCGGCGCTCGAGCCGGTGGTCGGGTGGCTCGGCGTGAGCGAGCGGGCCCGGCCGGGCATCGCGCTCACCGTCGGGTTCGTCGTCGCCACCGCGGCGCAGATGGTGTTCGGCGAGCTGGCGCCGAAGAACCTGGCCATCGCCCGCCCCGAGCCCGTCGCCCTCCGCCTGGCCCGGGGCCTCGTCGTCTTCCTCAAGCTGGCCCGACCGGTGATCCGCCTGTTCGACGGCGCCGCCAACCGGCTGCTGCGCGCCCTCGGCATCGAACCGGTCGAGGAGCTCCACGGCGGCGTGCACCCCGAGGAGCTGCCGCTCATCGTCGACGCGTCGTCGGCCGCCGGGTCGCTCACCGCGAGCCAGGCCGACCTGCTGCGTCGGGCGCTCGAGTTCCGCGACCTCGACGCGCGCGAGGTGATGGTGCCGTGGAACCGGGTCGTGACGATCGGGGCCGACGCCACCGGCGGCGACCTCCAGGACCTGCTCGACGCGTCCCGCCACATGCGCTTCCCGATCGTCAACGAGGTCGGCGAGGTGGTGGGCATGGTGCACGCGAAGGACCTGCTGGCCGTCCCCGTGGAGCGGCGGCACGAGGTGGCGCTCACCGACCTGTCCCGACCGGTGCTGGCCGTGCCCGAGAGCTCCGACCTCCACCGGGTCCTCGCCGAGCTGCGCGGGTCCGCCAGCCCGATGGCCATCGTCGTCGACGAGCACGGGGGCACGGCGGGCGTGCTCACGATCGAGGACCTCGTCGAGGAGCTGGTCGGCGACATCGGCGACGAGTTCGACGAGGACGAGGGCCCGCGTCTCGAGGTGCTCGACGACAGCTCCTGGCGCCTCCCGGGGGACCTGCGGCTCCACGAGGTCGAGCGCGAGACCGGCGTCGAGATCCCGGAGGGCCCCTACGACACGGTGGCCGGGTTCGTGATGGACCAGCTCGGCCGGATCCCCGAGGTCGGCGACGAGGTCGACGCCGCCGGGCTGCGGGCGCGCGTGGTCGAGATGGACGACCGGCGGGTCCTCACGGTCGACCTCCGCATCGACGAGCCCGCCGACGCCGATGAGGGGACGGGACGTTGAGCACCCCGATCGCCCTGCTCATCGCCGTCCTGCTGCTGGCGGCCAACGGGTTCTTCGTCGCCGCCGAGTTCGCTCTGCTCGCCGCCCGCCGGTCGCGGATCGAGCAGCTCGCGGCGGAGGGGGACCGCCGCGCCCAGCACGCCCTCGCCGGCCTCCGCGAGCTGTCGCTGATGCTCGCCGGCGCCCAGCTCGGCATCACGATGTGCTCCCTCGGCCTCGGCATCATCGCCGAGCCCGCCGTGGCCTCGGTGTTCGAGGACCTCCTCCACGACCTCGTCGACCTGCCGAGCGGTGTGAGCCACGCCATCGCCTTCGCCCTCGCCCTGTCGATCGTCGTGTTCCTGCACATGGTGGTGGGCGAGATGGCGCCCAAGTCGTGGGCCATCGCCCACCCGGAGCCGTCCGCGCTGCTCCTCGCTCGTCCCTTCCGCCTGTTCGCGGTGGTGTTCCGTCCGTTCATCCGGGCGCTCAACCTGGCCGCCAACGGCGTGGTGCGGTTGGCGGGCGTCGAGCCTCAGGACGAGCTGGCCATGGCCCACTCCTCGGCCGACCTGGTGCTCATGCTCGACGAGGCCGCGGAGGAGGGGTCGATCGAGGTCGACGAGCACGTGCTGCTGGCCCGGTCCCTCGAGCTGTCGGGGCTCGACGCCGCGGCGGCGATGACCCCGCGGCCCCGGGTCGTGAGCGTGGCCGAGACGGCCACCATCGACGAGATCGAGCAGATCGCCGTGGCCACCGGTCGGTCCCGCATCGTGGTCGTCGGCACCGACCTCGACCACCCGGTCGGGGTGGTCCACGTGCGCGACGTGCTGACCCACCGCGACGGGCGCGACGCCACCGCCGGCGACCTCGCCACCCCGGTGCTCGTCGCACCCGACGGCCTGCCGCTCGAGCTGCTGTTCCTCCGGATGCGGGAGGAGCGCCGCCACCTGGCCCTCGTGGTCGACGAGCACGGGATCGTCCTCGGGCTCGTCACCATGGAGGACGTGCTCGAGGAGCTCATCGGCGAGTTCGAGGACGAGACCGACCGGCGTGCGCGCCGCGTCCGCCGCCAGGGCGACGGGTCCTACCTCGCGGCGGGGTCCCTTCGGATCGACGAGGTGGCGTCGCGGATCGACGTGTCGATCCCCGAGGGCGACTGGGACACGCTCGCCGGGTTCCTCATCAACCAGCTCGGTCGGGTGCCGACCGAGGGTGACGCCGTCGACACCGCCACGGCGTCGTTCGAGGTCGTGGCGATGGACGGCGTCGCGGTGCGCGAGGTGCGGATCCGGCGCCGCGCCCGCAGGGGCACGACGCCGGACCCCTCAACGCCGGAGTGACCCCCGGCGGCCCTTCGGCCGCTCGGTGTCGTCGTAGCGCAGCGCGATGCCGGCCTCGGGACCGATCGCCCGGAAGGTCATCGACTCCTCGAGGTAGAGGCGGACGGTGTCGTCGTCGTGGGACAGGTAGCCGATCGAGACGTCCTGGCCGAGCGTGAGCTCGAAGTCGCCACCCCGCTGGCTGATGACGACGGCGCCGTTGACCGACGGGGCCCACACGATGGGGCCGTCGAGGATGTGGCGCACGTGCTCGAACACCGGGTAGCCGCCCCGCTGGGTGGTCTCGACCACGCCCTGGTAGCAGCGGGGTCCGAGCGCGATGGCGTAGGGGCCCTCGACCCCCTCGAACTTCAGCTTGGCGACGGCCTTCGCGACCGACGACGGGTAGTCCTCGTAGTCGTCGGTGATGCGGATCGGCTCGTGCGGCGACGCCGAGGCGATGCCGTCGATGCCCCCGGCGGCGTAGCCGTCGAACACCGCGGCGTCCTCGGCCAGGGCGACGCGCCGGGCGGCGTCGGCCACCGGCTCGAGGTCGGGGTCGTCGGCGCCGCGATCGACGGCTTCGAGCTCGCGTCGGGCCAGCTCGAAGCTGGCCCGCAGCTCGACGAGCGGCTGGACGCGCCGCACGCGCCCGGTCACGCCGTCGTGGGGCCCGGGCGCGAGCTCCTCGGTGCGGCCGGTGGGCACGGCGTCGTGCTCCCATCCCGCCGGGCCGTCGAGCTCGACGAGCTTGCGGGCGGCCATGAACTGGCGCAGGACGCTGCGGGCCTCGTCGCGGATCTCGGCCCACGCGCGGTCCGAGACCGGTGCGAGCTCGCGGTGCAGGTGGTTCATCGGGCGACCTCCCGCAGGCTGCCGATGCCGAGCGAGCCGTCGTCGGCCGGGCCCTCGGTCGCGCCGCCGCCGACCGCCTCGTCCTCCACGGCGAGGATGTCGCCGTCGGTGAACAGGTAGGTGCGCAGCTCCTGGTCGAGACGGGGGTCCCGACGTCGGAGCCACTCGAGCATCATCGCCGCGTGCTCCTTCTCCTCGTCGCGGTTGTGGGCGAGCACCGCCGCGAGGTCGGGGTCGGAGGTGGCGTTGATCCGCTGGTCGTACCAGTCGACCGCCTCCAGCTCCTCCATCAGGGAGATGATCGCCCGGTGGCGGTCCATCGTCTCGGGGTCGAGGAGCTCGGCTGGCTCGTGGTAGCCCTCGCTGGCCACGGGCACCTCCATGTCGTCGGGATCGTGTGGGTCGGGATCGTGGTCGGACGCGTCGTCCGGTCCTGCCCTCGCCATGCTGGCACGAACCGCGGATCAGGCTCCCGTCGCCGGGCCGTCGACACGACGCCGGGCGACCTCGGCCTCGATGCGGCGGAGGCGCCCCTCCCACTCCCTCGCACGGGCGTCGAGCCAGCCTGCGGCGTGGTCGAGGCGCTCGGGAACGACCGCGTGGCGGGCCTCGCGGCCCACCTTGTCGACCCGGGTCAACCCCGCGGAGCGCAGCTGGTCGAGGTGCTTGGCGACGGCCTGGCGCGTGATCGCCAGCTCGTCGGCCAGCCGGGTGGCGGTCGAGGGGCCGCCCTGGGTGAGCAGCGCGAGGATCCGGCGGCGGGTCGGGTCGCCGAGGGCGTCGAAGACGTCGTCGGACGCCAAGGTGGTCAGGCGGTGCCGACGCACGCGAGGCGCGGCGCCAGGAGGGCCAGCTCGATGCCGGCGGCGCGCCACGCCCACGGCGCCCCCGCGATCGACGCCCGGGCGGAGAGCGGGGCCTCGGTGATCGTGAGGGTCGTCGTGCCGTCCCCACCGCCGTGGCCGGAGGGGGTCAGCACGACGTCGACGCGGTGCCCCGTGTCGGGGTCGTCGCCCTCGGGCCACCAGACGAAGGTGAGGCGGCGGCCGGGGTCGACCTGCTCGACCCGGCCCACCTTGCGGACGCCGGTCTCCACGTCGGCGACGTCGAGCGCGGCGCCCGACTCGGGGACGAGGTGGCTTCCCTCGCCCAGCCACGATGCCACGCCGTCGGGCGACGTGAGCGCCTCCCAGACGAGGTCGGGGTCGGCGTCGAGGTCGGTGGCGGTGCGGATGGCGTCGTCGCTCATCGCCGCATCGTACCCGCAACCGGATGGTTGCGACAGGGTCGAGACGGTGGCACACTCGCGCAACCGTCCGGTTGCGGAATGCGGCCGGCGCCACGACAAGGAGATCCTCCCCATGAGCGGCTACCTCGTGCCCACCGTCGTCGAGCGGACGAGCAACGGCGAGCGGGCCTTCGACGTCTACTCCCGCATGCTCGACCAGCGGGTCGTCTTCCTCGGCACCCAGATCGACGACGCCTCCGCCAACCTCGTCGTCGCCCAGCTGCTCCACCTCGAGGCCCAGGACCCCGACCGCGACATCCAGCTGTACATCAACAGCCCCGGGGGGTCGGTCACCGCCGGCTTCGGCATCTACGACACCATGCAGTACATCGCTCCCGACGTGGCCACCACCTGCGTCGGCCAGGCCGCCTCGTGGGCCGCCGTCCTGCTCGCCGGGGGCGCGCCGGGCAAGCGCGCCGCGCTGCCCAACGCCCGGGTCCTCATCCACCAGCCCCACGGCGGCGCCGAGGGCCAGGCGAGCGACATGGCCATCCAGGTGCGCGAGATGCAGTTCGCCCGCGAGCGCGTGGAGGAGCTGCTCGCCGAGCACACCGGCCAGCCGCGGGAGCGGATCGCCGCCGACATCGAGCGCGACTACATCGTCCGGGGCGAGGACGCCGTGGCCTACGGGCTCGTCGACCACATCGTCGAGCGCCGCCGGCTCCAGCCCGTCTCCGCCGCCTGCTAGACGGGGGAGGTGCAGAGCCTCCTCCTCCTCGCCACCGACTCGCCGCTCGGCGACGGCGCCATCGACAACTACGTCATCGACTCGTCGGTCCACGTCACGACGGGCGTGCTCGTGCTCGTCGCCATGGTCGCCACGACGATCCAGCTGTGGCGGTTGGCGCTGGCCGGGAAGGGCGTCGATCGGTTGGCGCGGGTGCTCCTCGCCGCGGCGCAGATCACGCTGGCCGTGCAGGCCCTGCTCGGCATCAAGCTGCTCGACCAGGGCCAGGGCGTGGTCCAGCTCTACATCCACTACCTCGGCGGGCTCGCCCCGCTCGGCCTGTTCATCGCCGCCGGCTGGTTCGCGTGGCGTGACAGGGTCCGCCACACCCGCGTCCTCGCCGTGCTCGCCACCATCGGCCTGGTCTCGGCCGTCATGGCGTTCACCATCGGCCAGGAGTACGCCAACCGGGGCGTCTGAGCGGCGGTCCCGTCGCGGTCGTTGGCAGGTCTGCCGCTGGCCGGGACCGGCCACGCCGCGCATGCTGGCCGCCATGGAGCACACCGACGGCGGGCCGGCCCGCGACCCCGACATCACCCCCGACACCAAGGACTGGACCTGGGTCCTCACCGCGGTCTGTCCGGAGTGCGGCTTCGACGGGCGAGCCGTCGACCCCCGCCAGGCGCCAGGGGAGATCCGGCGCATGGCCGGCGCGCTGGCCGCCGTCCTCGACCGCAACGACGTCGCCGTCCGCCGTGCCCCCGACCGGTGGAGCGACCTCGAGTACGTCTGCCACGTCCGGGACGTGTGCCGTGTCTACGACCGTCGGCTCGAGCTGATGGTGACCGAGGACGACCCGCTGTACCCCAACTGGGACCAGGACGCGACGGCGGTCGAGGACGCCTATGCCGCGCAGGACCCGGCGGTCGTCCGGACCGAGCTGCTCGACGCGGCCGACGACCTCGCCCGCCGCTACGAGGCGCTCGCCGACAGCGAGTGGGACCGGCCCGGACGTCGGGACGACGGGGCGAGCTTCACCGTCGAGTCGATGACCCGCTACCTGCTTCACGACCCCCACCACCACCTGGTCGACGTCGGCGTGTCGTGAGACGGGGCGCGCCCCGCCGTTAGCGTGGCCGTCGTGCTCATCGCCCAGGACCCCGACGCGATCCCACCCGAGGCCTTCGACGCGTGCGGCGAATCGCCCAGCTGGTGGTGTCGCCAGGTCCTCGACTGGACCGGCAACGAGTCGCTCGCCACCGCAGCGGAGTGGCTGATGGCCCGACCGCTGAAGATCGCCCTCATCGCGGTCGTGGCCTGGATCCTGAACCGGCTCCTCCGGCGCGCCATCAACCGGTTCGTGCGCCGGATGGCCGATCCCCAGGTCCCCGGCATCGGGGAGACGTTCGGCCGCTTCACGCCGGGGGTGCTCGCGCCGACCTCCGAGGTCCGCATGCGCTCCGCCGCCCGGGCCGAGACGATCGGCTCGGTGCTGAAGAGCATCGGCACGTGGCTCATCTGGGGCCTGGCCATCCTGATGGCCCTCGGCGAGCTCGACATCAACCTCGGCCCGCTCATCGCCGGCGCCGGCGTCGCCGGCATCGCGCTCGGCTTCGGTGCCCAGAGCCTGGTCAAGGACTTCCTGTCGGGCATCTTCATGATCATCGAGGACCAGTACGGCGTGGGCGACGTCGTCGACGTCGGGGAGGCCATCGGCGAGGTCGAGGGCCTGACGCTCCGGACCACCAGGCTGCGGGCCATCGACGGCGCGGTCTGGCACGTCCCCAACGGCGAGATCCGGCGGGTGGGCAACATGTCGCAGCAGTGGTCCCGGGCGCTCCTCGACATCGAGGTCGCCTACGGGACCGACATCCCCCACGCCCGCACGGTCATCGAGCAGGTCGCCGACGAGGTGTTCCGGGATCCGGCGTGGACCCGGACCATCCTCGAGCCCCCGGAGATCTGGGGCGTGGAGCGGCTGGGGGCGGACGGCATCGCCATCCGCCTCGTCCTGAAGACCAAGCCGGGTCAGCAGTGGGGGCTGCAGCGGGAGCTCCGGGGCCGGCTGAAGGACGCGTTCGACGCCGCCGGCATCGAGATCCCCTTCCCCCAGCGCTCGGTCTGGGTGCGTGAGGGCTCGGCGTCGGCCCTCACCGGCTCGGGCGGCGCCGACGGCACCCCGCCGGCCGAGTCCTCGGCCACCTCTCCGCCGCGGGCCGCGACCGACGGCGGTGGCCGCGAGGCCGACATGCCGCCGGCCAAGGGGGACCCCGCCGAGCCGCCTCCCGGCTGATCAGGCGTCGGCGGGTTCGGGCACCAGCTCGACCTCGACCGTGACGCCCTCCGCGCCTTCGGCGACGGCCGTCTGGAGGTCCCGCAGGGCGCCGGCCTCCTTCACGTCCGCGGCCGCCCGCTCCAGCGCGGCGATCGCCTCGGGCCCGGCGGTGACGACGGCGCGAGCGACCTCGGTGCGCAGCGACCGCTTGGCCTCGGTCTTGGCCTTGCGGATCTCGGTGAGGGCCGCCGCGGCTGTCGACACGAGCAGCGGGTCGGCCTCGGCGGCACCCCCGAGCTCGTCGGTGGTGGGCCACGGTGCCCGGTGGACCGAGCCCTCCCGCCACCACGACCAGACCTCCTCGGTGGCGTAGGGGAGGAAGGGCGCGAACAGGCGGAGCAGCGTGGAGAGGGCCAGCTCCAGCGCGGTGGACGCCGAGCGAGCGGCCTCGGGGCCGGCGGCGCCGTAGGCCCGGCCCTTCACCAGCTCGAGGTGGTCGTCGCAGAAGCTCCAGAAGAACGCCTCGGTGCGCTCGAGCGCCCGGGCGTAGTCGAAGCCCTCGAAGGCCCGGGTGGCCTCCTCGACCAGCTGGGACAGCTGGGCGAGCATCGCCCGGTCGATGGGCTCGGTGACCGCTGCGGGGTCCATCGAGCCGTCCCCGCCGAGCCCGAGGGCGAACTTCGAGGCGTTGAGGACCTTGATGGCGAGCCGGCGCCCGACCTTCATCTGCCCCTCGTCGAGGGCGGTGTCGGTGCCCGGTCGGGCGCTCGCCGCCCAGTACCGCACGGCGTCGGAGCCGTGGCGGTCGAGCACCTCGTGGGGGGTGACGACGTTGCCCTTCGACTTCGACATCTTCTTGCGGTCGGGGTCGAGGATCCAGCCGTTGATCGTCGTGTCGGACCACGGGACGAGGCCGTGCTCGAAGTGGGCCCGGACGACGGTGGCGAAGAGCCAGGTCCGGATGATCTCGGGGCCCTGGGGGCGCAGGTCCATCGGGAAGGTCCGCGCGAACAGGTCCGGGTCGTCCTCCCAGCCGCAGGCGATCTGCGGGGTCAGCGACGAGGTCGCCCAGGTGTCCATGATGTCCAGCTCGCCGACGAAGCCGCCCGGGGCGCCGCGCTGGTCCTCGGTGAAGCCGGGCGGCACGTCGTCGGAGGGGTCGACCGGCAGCGTGGCTTCGTCGGGGACGAGCACCTGGTCGTAGAGCGGCTCGCCGTGGTCGTCGAGGCGGTACCAGACGGGGATGGGGACGCCGAAGAACCGCTGGCGGCTGATGAGCCAGTCGCCGTTGAGGCCGTTGACCCAGGCGTCGTAGCGGGCCTTCATGAACTCGGGGTGCCACCCGAGCTCCTCGCCGCGCCGCAGGAACGCGTCGCGCAGCTCGGCGTCGCGGCCGCCGTTGCGGATGTACCACTGGCGGGTGGTGATGATCTCGAGGGGCTTGTCGCCCTTCTCGTAGAACTTCACCGGGTGGGTGATCGGCGACGGCTCGGCGAGGAGCTCCCCTGAGGCCGTGAGCATCTCGACGACCTTCTTCTGGGCCGAGAACACGGTGAGGCCGACCAGCTCGGCGTAGCGGTCGGCGGCCTCGCCCTCGATGCCGTCCGGCGGCGTCGCGAGCACGCGCCCGTCGGGGCCGAGCACCGGGCGGACCGGCAGCTGGAGCTCCCGCCACCAGGTGACGTCGGTCGTGTCGCCGAAGGTGCAGATCATCGCGATGCCCGACCCCTTCTCGGGATCGGCCAGCTCGTGGGCCACGACGGGCACCTCGACGCCGAACAGCGGCGTGGTGA
This sequence comes from Actinomarinicola tropica, assembly GCF_009650215.1. Classification (GTDB taxonomy): domain Bacteria; phylum Actinomycetota; class Acidimicrobiia; order Acidimicrobiales; family SKKL01; genus Actinomarinicola; species Actinomarinicola tropica. The sequence goes on from NZ_CP045851.1 coordinate 1,000,612, forward strand.
CGGTGGTGCCGAAGAGCGGCTGGTAGCGCTCGTCGTCGGGGTGGGCGACGAGGGCGACGCACGCGGGGAGCAGCTCGGGCCGGGTCGTCTCGATCGCGACGTGCTCGCCGTCGGGGCGGTGGAAGGCCAGCCGGTGGTAGGCGCCGGGACGCTCGCGGTCCTCGAGCTCGGCCTGGGCCACCGCGGTGTGGAAGGTGACGTCCCACAGCGACGGGGCGAAGGACTGGTAGGCCTCGCCGCGTGCGAGGTTGCGCAGGAAGGCGCGCTGGGCGGCCCGCTGGGCCCGCTCGCCGATCGTGGCGTAGGTCAGCGTCCAGTCGACGCTGAGGCCGACCTTGCGCCACACGTCCTCGAAGACCTTCTCGTCCTCGTCGGTGAGCTGGAGGCACAGCTCGACGAAGTCCGGGCGCGAGATCGGCACCGCGCGATCGCCGGGCTCCGCCGGCGGCCGGAAGTCCGGGTCGTGGTGGAGCGACGGGTCGCAGCGCACGCCGAAGTGGTTCTGCACGCGCCGCTCCGTGGGCAGGCCGTTGTCGTCCCACCCCATCGGGTAGAAGACCTCGTCGCCCTTCATGCGGCGGTAGCGGGCGATGCTGTCGGTCTGCACGTAGCCGAAGACGGACCCCATGTGCAGAGAGCCGCTGACCGTCGGCGGCGGGGTGTCGATCGAGAAGACCTCGTCGCGCCCCTTCGAGCGGTCGAAGCGGTAGGTGCCCTGCTCCTCCCATACCGCGTCCCAGCGCTCCTCGAGGCCGTCGAGGGAGGGCTTCTGGGGCACGTTGCGGGGGGCCGGGGCGTTCACCTCGCCAACGCTACAAGCCGTGTCGCGCCTGGTCAGATGCGCTGCGCGTCGCGTCGGTCACGTCCACGGCTCGCCCGGGAGGTGCGTCGTCTGCTCGCCGGCGACGACGACGCGGTTCCCGCCCGAGGCCTTCGCGAGGGCGACGGCGAGCTCCGCGGTCTCGACGATCGCCTCGATCGAGTCGCCCTGGTCGGAGTCCGAGACCCCGCAGCTGACCGTGAACGGACCGAGGTCCCCGGTCGAGAGGTCGAGCACCAGCGCCTCGCGGACCCGCTCGAGCGCGTGGGCGGCGTCGATCGCCGACGTGCCCGGGAAGACGACCGTGAAGACGTCGCCCGCGGTGCGCCCGACGACGTCGCCGGGCCGGACGGTGCGGGTGAGGGCCTGGGCGTAGAGGCGCAGGGCCCGGTCGCCCACGTCGTGGCCGTGGACGGCGTCGTAGTCCGCGAAGCGGTCGAGGTCGCAGACGGCGAGGCTGAAGGGGACGAGGTCCCGGACCAGCCGGCGGATCGACTGCATCGTGCTGCGTCGGTTGAGGACGGACGTGAGGGGGTCGGTCCGTGCCGGCTCGTCGAGGCCCGGTTCGTGGCGCAGGGCGAGCTCGGCGCCGAGCAGGTGGGCCACGACCTCGAGGGCGCGGACGAGCGTCGCGTCGAGGGGATGGCCGACGGGCCCGGTCCAGTGCAGCGCGGCGAACACCTCGCGACCGTGGGCCACGGGGACGCAGACCGCGCTCACCGGGTCGTCGACGTCGCGGAGGTGCGTGCAGGCGTCGACCTGCCGGCTGCTCGGAGTGACGACGGTGGCGGGGCCGCGGACGGCGAGGCACTCGGCCGGGGCGAGCGCCGCACCCAGCCGTGCCCGGAGATCCGGGTCGAGGGCCAGGTCGGGCCCGTGCTCGAAGGTCCGGACGGTGACGACGTCGGGGAGCGCGGCGTCGAGGGCGGCGGCCACGGCACGCACCGCCTCGTCGTCCGAGGCCGCGACGGCGAGGGCGCGCCGGGTCCGGTCGACGAGGTCGACCCTGGACCGCAGGTGGGCGAGCTGGTCGCGGTCGGCGCGGCGCATCGTCCTCCTCGTCGGCAGGTGGGGCCCGCAGTGCAGGGTTGGGACCGATCCCGTTCGGGTCGGGCTGCGGGCGCTGAGTACCGTGGCGGCGTGATCCGCCTGTTCGACACCGCCAAGGGGGCCGTCGTCCCCCTCGAGACCCGTGAGCCCGGCAAGGTGTCGATGTACGTGTGCGGGCCCACGGTGTACGGCCCCCCGCACGTGGGCCACGGGCGCAGCATGCTCGTGTTCGACGTCCTGCGCCGCTACCTCGAGTGGTCGGGGCTCGAGGTCCGCCACGTCTCGAACATCACCGACATCGACGACCAGATCATCAACCGCGCCGAGCGTGAGGGCCGCACGCCCGAGGCCGTGGCCGAGGAGTGCGAGGCGCTGTGGTGGGAGGGTGCCGACTCGATCGGCGTCGCCCGGCCCCACGACGACCCGCACGCCACCGACTGGGTCGACCAGATGGTCGAGATGATCGGCACGCTCGTCGACCGCGGCCTGGCCTACGTGATCTCCGACGGCGTCTACCTCGACACGTCGAAGGTCGAGGGCTACGGCCTGCTCGCCGGCCAGGACGTCGCCAGCCTCCAGGCCGGCGCCCGCATCGAGGCCAACGACGAGAAGCGCCACCCGATCGACTTCGTGCTCTGGAAGCTGGCGAAGCCGGGTGAGCCGACGTGGCCGTCCCCGTGGGGCGAGGGGCGCCCGGGCTGGCACACCGAGTGCGTGGTGATGTCGCTCGGCCTGCTCGGCGACGGGTTCGACCTCCACGGCGGCGGCGCCGACCTGCGGTTCCCCCACCACGAGAACGAGCGCGCCCAGGCCGTCGCGCTCGGTCGCGACTTCGCGCACCACTGGATGCACCACGGCTTCGTCGAGATCGAGGGCGAGAAGATGTCGAAGTCCCTCGGCAACTTCACCAACCTCATCGACCTGGTGCGCACCACCGACCCCCGCGCCTACCGGCTGCTCGTGCTCCAGTCGCACTACCGATCGCCGATGGAGGTCACGAGGGACACCATCGCCCAGGCCCGTCAGGGCATCGCCCGCCTCGACGCCTTCGCCCGCAACATCGCGGGCCTGGCCGAGGGCGTCGAGCCCGACGCCGCGGTCCTCGACCGCTTCCGTGCCCTGATGGACGACGACCTCAACACCGCCGGCGCGCTCTCGCTGCTCTTCCAGGCGGTGCGCAGCGTCAACCAGTCGCTCCAGATCGAGGACGTGGCCGGCGCCGAGCCCCAGATCGCCGCGGTGCGCTCCATGTGCGTGGCGCTCGGCCTCGAGCTGTCCGAGGCCCCCGACGAGGTACCTGCCGAGATCGTCGCCAAGGCCGAGGAGCGCGAAGCCGCCCGCGCCGCGCGCGACTTCGCCCGGGCCGACGCCCTGCGCGACGAGATCACCGCGGCGGGCTGGATCCTCGACGACTCCCCGCAGGGCACCACCATCCGTCGCGCCTGACCCGCGCACGCGAGCGGGGTCAGCCGGAGGGGCGACGCCGGAGGCGGACGAGTCCCTCCTGGGCCACCGACGCGATGTGCGTGCCGTCGGAAGCGAAGAAGCTCCCTCGTCCCAGGCCGCGCGAGCTGCCGATGCCCGCGCCCTCGAGCACCTCGAGGTGCCACTCGTCGGCTCGGAACGGCCGGTGGAACCAGAGCGCGTGGTCGAGGCTGATCGAGCTGACGTGCTCGGTGTCCTCGGGACGGACGTCGCCGTCCTCGGTGTCCTCGGGTCGGGCGGTGCCGTCCTCGGTCCACGGCGTGTGCTGCGGGTGCAGCTCGCGGACGGGCTCGATCGGGATGTCGTCGGACGCGTACGCCAGCGCGCAGGCGTGCAGGACGGGGTCGTCGCCGAGGTCGGCGCCGACGCGGAGCCACGCGAGGGCCTGGCCGTCGGCGGGGCCGGGCACCGACCGCCGGTCGAAGAACGGGCTCCAGGTGTCGTCGTCGAGCTCGTCGGGCGCCGCCACCGTCGGCATGTCGACGGCCTGGACGTCGGGGGACTCCTCGGCGGTCTGGAACGACGCGATCATCGTGAGGATGGCGCCGTTCGACTGGCGGGCCACCACCTGGCGGGTGACGAACGAGCGGCCGTTGCGCAGCCGGTCGACCTCGAAGCGGATCGGCTCGGTGTGGTCGCCGGGCCGGATGAAGTAGGCGTGGAGCGAGTGGGGGAGGAAGCGATCCTCGACGGTGTGCCCGGCGGCGCGCAGGGCCTGGGCGACGATCTGGCCGCCGTAGAGCCCGCCCCACGGGTACGCCGGGCCCGTGCCCACGTAGGTGTCGGTGCCGTGGGGTTCGAGCGCCATCATCTCGAGGAAGTCCATGGCCCGAGTCTGGTGCACGGCGGCGTCACGCTCCGACTCGATGACGAAGACATGTCGAAAGTCACATGCGCCGGTCGGATCGTCGCGGTACTGTAACGACCTCGTAACAGTCAGATGGCCCCTGGGCGGGGAAGCGAGCACTCGATGGTGTGGATGATGGTCCTGGTCGTCGCCGGCGGCACCGCGGCGCTGGTGGCGCTGATGCGGGGCGAGCGCGTGCGCATCCAGACGTCCGCGGGCGATCGCCCGGACGCCGTTTCGTCCTCGACGCCCCAGGGGTAGTCGGCCCGGACCGATCCCCCCACCGAGGAGACGTCCGATGGGCAGCAACGCCGATGACATGAAGGGTCGGGCGAAGGAAGCCGCTGGCGACCTCACCGACGACGACGAGCTGAAGAACGAGGGCAAGCTCGATCGGGCCGGTGCCAAGGTCAAGGAGACGGCGAACGACGCCGTCGACAAGGTGAAGGACGTCCTCAACCGGGACTGACGTTCACCGGTCCGGGCTGTCGGCGGACAGCTCGGCACCGATCGCCGCCAGCAGCGGCCGAGCCTTGGTCCGGCACTCCTCGAGCTCGGCATCGGGGTCCGAGTCGGCGACGATCCCGCCGCCGGCGCCCAGCCACACCGCGTCGCCGGCGGTCTCGAACGTGCGGATGGCGACGTTCCAGTCCGCACCGGCGAGCGGGCTCACGGCCCCCACCGCGCCGGTGTACACCTCCCGAGCCGTCGACTCGACCTCGGCGATGACCTCCATGGCGCGGATCTTCGGGGCGCCCGTGACCGAGCCCGGGGGGAAGCTGGCCCGCAGGAGCCCCCCGTCACCCACGTCGTCGCGCAGGTGGCCGACGACCTCGGACACGAGGTGCCACACCCCGGGATGGGGCTCGAGCTGCCACAGGCGTGGCACGGCGATCGAACCCGGGCGGCACACGCGCCCGAGGTCGTTGCGGACGAGGTCGACGATCATCACGTTCTCGGCCCGCTCCTTCGTGGAGCCCCTCAGCTCGGCGTGGGCCCGCGCGCTGCGGTCGGGGTCGGCGACGCGCGGACGGGTCCCCTTGATCGGGACCGAGGAGACGGACCGGCCCCGTCGGCGCAGGAACCGCTCGGGGGACAGGCTCGCCACCGCGCGCCCGTCGCCCACGTCGACGAACGCGGCGTGGGGAGGATCCAGGGCCTCGACGCCCCGTGCCCACAGATCGAGCGGGTCGCCGTCGAGTCGCGCCTCGAGCCGCAGGCACACGTTGGCCTGGTAGACGTCGCCGGCGCCGATGTGCTCGATGGTGCGCGCCACCGCGTGCCGGTGCCCGGCGTCGTCTGGCGCCTGAGCGAACGGACCGGCCTGGACCGCGCACGCCGGGAGCGGTGGGCGCGACAGTCGCTCCACCAGCACCTCCCTGCGCTCGGCGAGAGCCGCGGCGCGCTCCTCGGTCCACAGGGCCTCGAACCACCAACCCGACCGCGGGTCGTGGCGGAGGACGTGGTCGTACCAGCCGAGCCACCAGTCGGGGAGCGGGTGGGGGCGGTGCGGCCCGTCGGGCAGCCGCTCGACGAGCCGGCCCGCCCGGTAGCCCAGGTACCCGAACCACCCCCCGCCGATCGCTGCGCCCTGGTCGGGGGCGATGGCCGGTCCGGGGGCGTCGAGCGCGTCGAACGGGTCGGGGCCGCCGGGTCCCTCGGTCACCCGCACGGGCTCGGAGGCCAGGACCGCCACGCCGGGGGCGTCGAACCAGCGGCCGTGGAGCGCGACGGGGTGGCGGTCGGCGCGGAGGGTGCGCAGCGCCTCGACCGGTGAGAGCGTCGACGAGATGGGCGCGCGCACGACGGTCGAGGTCATCGGAGCGAGAGCCTACGGTCGGGGAACCAGATCGGTGACCGGAGCGTCGTATCCGCGAGCCCGCGCCGAGCGGGAACCTCCCCGACCCAGGAGACACCATGGTCCGTCGAGTCACGATCGCCCTCCTCGCCCTCGTCGCGCTCGTCGCCGCGTCGTGCGGGGACGACCCCGCCGACGAGAGCGGCGTCGGCACGGGAGCCGGCTCCGAGGACACCGCCGACCCCGCCGACGACGGCGACGGGTCGACCGACGGGCCGGGCGAACCGGTCCTCCTCGTCGACCTCGTCGGCGCCTTCACGACGGTGGAGACCAGCTTCCAGGGCGTGCCGATGATCGCCGTCTACGAGGACGGCACGGTCATCCAGCCCGGTGCCCAGATCCTCATCTACCCCGGGCCCGCCCTGCCCGCCGTGATGCGCTCGCAGGTCGACGCGGCCACCGTCGACGCCATCGTCGAGGCCGCCCGCGCCGCCGGTCTCGACCAGCCGGACCTCGACTACGGGCAGCCGCCGATCGCCGACGCCGGCGACACCGTCGTCACCGTCACCATCGACGGCGAGACCTACGAGCACCGCGCCACCGCGCTCGGCGTCGACGCGCTGCCCGAGCCGGGCCTCGAGGGCGACGCCGTCGATCCGCCGCTCGACGCCGCCGGGGACCTGACGCCCGAGCAGCAGGAGAACCGGGCGGCCCTGCGAGATCTCATCAGCGAGGTCAACGGGCTCGTCGGGGAGGGCACGGTCGAGGAGGCCGAGCCCTTCGACGCCGATCGCTACCGCCTGCTCGTCCGTCCCGCGTCGGAGATGGGCGTCGAGCCGGACATGGACCCCGCGCCGCCGGTCGAGTGGACCGTCGAGGGTGTCGAGCTCAGCCGCGCCGACTGCCTGCCCGTCGAGGGCGACGCCGTCCAGGACCTCGTGGCGCTCCTGACCGACGCCGATGCGCTCACCCGCTTCACCTCGGGTGGGGAGGAGTGGGCCGTCGTCGCCCGACCGGTCCTGCCCCACGAGGCGACCTGTCCCGACGCCTGAGCGTCCCGGCGCGCCGCCGTCCCGGCGCGACAGAGGCCGGCCCCGCGGGGCCGGCCTCGTCGCGTGCGTATGCGGATCGGGTCAGTCGTGGACGATGACCGAGCGGGCGACCTCGCCGCTCGCCATGGCCTCGAACGCCTCGTTCACGTCGGCGACGTCGATCTCGCGGGAGATGAGCTCGTCGAGCTTCAGCTCGCCCTTCTGGTAGAGCTCGATCAGCTTCGGCACGTCGCGGTCGACGTTGGCCGAGCCGTACCAGCAGCCCTTCACCGTCTTCGCGGTGTAGAGGAACGTGAAGGCGGCGTTGAGGTTGAGCATGACCTCGAGGCGGGGCACGCCGACGAGGACGACCTCGCCGCCGCTGCGGGCCATGTTGATCGCCTGCTCGATCGTCGGGCCGAGGCCGATCACCTCGAACGAGACGTCGGCGCCACGTCCGCCGGTGAGCTCCATCACCTTGGCGACGGGATCGCCGTCGCCGGCGTTGACGACCTCGGTGGCCCCGAACTCCTTCGCCATCTCGAGCTTCGAGTCGAACATGTCGATCGCGATGATCGTCGTGGCGCCGGCGATGCGGGCGCCCTGGATCACGTTGAGCCCCACGCCGCCGCAGCCGATGACGGCGACGGCGTCGCCCTGGCGGATGTTCGCCGTGTTCATGGCGGCGCCGACACCGGTGAGGACACCGCAGCCGATGAGCGCGGCGACCTTGAGGGGCACGTCGTCGGGGATCTTGACGGTGCTGATCGCCGGCACGATCGACTCGTTGGAGAACGTGCCGCAGTAGGCCATCTGGCCGAGCTCGCCGTCGGGGGTGGAGAAGCGCTTGGTGCCGTCGATGAGCCCGCCGAGGGAGACCGCACCGCCCTTCTCGCAGAGGTAGCCCTGGTCGCGGGTGCAGAAGTAGCACTCGCCGCACTGGGGCACGAAGGACAGGACGACGTGGTCGCCGACGGCGCGGTCGGTGACGCCGGGGCCGACCTCGGTGATGACGCCGGCGCCCTCGTGGCCGAGGACGAGCGGGGTGGCGAGCGGGATCGTCCCGTTCTGGACGGAGAGGTCGGAGTGGCACACGCCCGACGCCGCCATCTTCACCCGGACCTCCCCCTCCTTGGGGGCGGCGACGGAGATGTCGTCACGGATCTGCAGCGGCGTGTCGACGGCGTTCAGCACCGCGGCCCTGGCGGTCCCGGTGGTGTGGGTGGTGTCGGTCATCGCGTCGTGGTCCCCCTGGGATGTCGGTGAGTGGGCCAGACCGTACACCGTACGGACCGGCGGTCAGTGGGTGTGGTGGCCGCCTTCGCGGTCCTCGCGCTCGGCGGCCTTCACCGCGTAGCCGAAGATGATCGCGGGGGCGAGGATGACCGAGCCGACGAGGAGCGAGCCGATCACGACGACGGTGAACGTGTCGTTCCAGCCGGTGGCCAAGCCGATGGCGAACCCCACGATGGCGACCGCGAACAGGCCGTAGCCCACGCGCTGGCCGATCTCGACCAGACGGGCGATCTGCTGCCGCTTCGCGAGGATGGGGTCGAGCGGGTGCTCCCGGTCGGGGCTCACGGCGCCCACCCGGCGTCGGCGAGGAGCGACCCGAGCCGCTCGGTCATCACGTCGGTCGACAGCTGGGTCCTCACCACCTCGAGATTCTGGTCGAGGATCGCCGGGTCGGGCGACCGGAGGTACCGGGCGACGGGCTCGGGGTCGTCGGCGGGGAACCACCGGAACCCGAGGGCGCGCAGCTCGGCGGCGACCGGGTAGTCGCCGACGATCGCCGGTCGGCGGTGCGTGGCCGCCTCGACCGGCGGGTTGCCGAACCCCTCCCAGCTCGACGGGAACACGACGGCGTCGCACGCGGCGTAGAGGTGCTCCACCGCCAGCCCCTCCTCGCGGAGGACCCGGCACCGGGCGCCCGACAGCAGGCGCTCCAGCTCCGGCGCGTAGCCCTCCTCGGCCGGGCCGGGCAGCCAGTAGGTGGCGTCGAGCTGCTCTGCGATGCGGAGCGCCACGTCGACCCGCTTGCGGGCGATGGCCCGCACGGGGTGGGCGAGGAGGACCTCGTCGGGGGCGACGCCGAGGCGGCGCCGCGTGCCGTCGCGGTCACCGTGGGGCGGGTCGGGATCGAACCCGTTGTAGATGCACCGCGCCGCGATGCCCCGCGCCGCCATCTCGACCCTGGTCAGCTCGTTGATGGTGACGTGCTGCCAGGCCGGGTCGCTCGGCGGGAGGGCGGTGATGTGCGCGTAGCGCTCGCGCTGCCACGGCGGGTCGTGGTGGTGGAGGAGGGCAGGACGACCGCGCAGTACGTCGGCGACCACGAGCGACGCCGGGAGGTTCATCGGGATGGTCAGCAGGTTCTCGACGACCACGAGGTCGACGTCGGCCAGGGCGTCCTCGACCTCTCCCGTCGAGGGCGGCTCGGGCGCGTCGATCGCCAGGCCCGCCACCGTGCGGTCGACCGGCCCCTCCCCGGCGACCGTGACGACGTCGTAGCCGAGCTCGCCGAGGGCGCGCCGCCAGGTGGCGGCGACGATCGAGACGCCGTCGGTGAGCCCGAGGCGGAACGAGACGATGGCGCAGCGCGACACGTCAGGTGCCGTCGCGCCCGACCCGCATCGTCGGGTGGTGCGGCCGGGGCGGCGGGGTGCGGCGCCAGGGCCACGGCACGTGGGTGCTGCTCGTGCGGTGCGCGGCGGCGCGCTCCGACCGGGCGCGGGGCTCCCGTCCGGGTCGGGCCGCCACCAGGTCCGCGCCCTCGTCGTCGGGGCGGCCCCACCCCATGGGGATGGGCACCGGCCGACCGGGGCGCACCTCGACCGGCCGCTCGCGCCGAACCGCCGGGCTCGACCCCGCGGCGTCGGCGGCGAAGATCTCGGCCACGGGGACCCCGCCGGGTCGGCGTCGGCGCATCGAGACCTGCACGGCGTCGGCCACCCCGACCGCGGCGATCAGGTCGCCGAAGGACAGGACCAGCCCGAGCTCGGGCACCGGGATCGTGGCACCGAGCGGGGCGAGGAGCGTCGTGTCGTCCGCGAGTCGCCGCCCACCCGGGAGCTCGTCGCCGGGCGCGGCCGGGAGCGCCTGGCCGGCGTGGACGAGGGCGTCGCGGTCGACGGGGACGGCACCGTTGGCCAGGAGCGGCGCGGCGACGAGGAGGAGGCCCACGCCGGCCACGCCCAACCCGACGATCCGGGCGTTGCGGAGGGCGGCGGCCCCGGTGGCGACGAGACCGGTGGCGAGCAGCAGCTCGGGCGCCCGGGAGGCGCCGACGCTCGCCCAGGTGGTGGCGGCGACGCCGAAGGCGCCGAGCGGCACCCACCGAAGATCGACCCGGGTCAGGTGCCGGATGCGCCCGCCGCGGCAGAGACCGATCGCGCAGCCGATCACGAGGGCGCCGACGATGACGGTCATCGGACCCCGACGCTACCGGCGCACCCCCCTGCGCTCGGGGATGCCGGGTCGGCCTACGATCTCCCCGTGGTCGAGGTGAGAGCGGAGCTGAGCGCCAACGTCTGGCAGGTGCGCGTCGAGGTCGGCCAGACGGTGGCCCTGGACGACGACGTCGTGGTCCTCGAGTCGATGAAGATGGAGATCCCGGTCGGGGCGCCGGTGGCGGGCACGGTGGCCGAGGTGCGCGTCGCGCCCGAGGACAAGGTCGTCGACGGCACCGTCCTCGCCGTGATCGACCCGACCTGAGTCAGCGGCCGCTGCCCTGCATCGAACCCTCGAGGGGGACGAGGCCCAGGTCGAAGAGGACGCAGGAGCCGCTCCGCGCCCCGTCGATCCACGCCCCCTCGTCGGGGAGGAGGGCGACCTGGTCGAGCGTCGAGTCCTCCCACGCTCCGTTGACGAAGGCCTCGAACGCGTCGGTGCAGGCGCGGTCGGCCGTCTCCGCGACGGCGGGGGCGCCGGGCCAGGGTGCGTCCGGTGCGCCGAGGTCGATGCGGGCGTAGACCTCGTAGCGGTGCGGCTCGGCGCACGTCCGGGGCACGACCTGGGCACCGGACAGCAGCGCGTCCACGCCGGGTGGGGGGCGTCCCGCCTCGTCGTCCACGTCGTCCATGCACGCCCCGACCTCGAGCGTGCGGGGGTCGACCGGCGCCGGGGGGACCGTCGTCGTGGTCGTGCCCCCGGCGATGATCTCCTCCTCGATGGCGGGCGGGAGGCTGGCGGCGCCGCGACGGAGGTCGTCGCCGACGTGGTCGGCGCAGGCGGCGAGCGTCGAGGACGCGAGGGTCGCCCACGCGAGGGCGGCGATCCCTCGTGGTCTCACCGACCCGACCCCTGCACGGTGCCCGTGAGCGGCTCGAGGTCGCGGTCGTGGACCCCGCAGTGCACCCGGCGGTCGCCGTCCTCCCAGATGCCGGCATCGGGGCGGATGTGGACGATCTCGAGCGACGAGTCGAGGTACGCCGCGCCGACGTAGGCCTCGAAGCCGTCGAGGCAGACCTGGTCGGCGGCGGCGATCACGGCGGTGTCGCCCGGGTACGACGCGGCCGGGTCGTCGTTCAACGAGGTGACGAGGTAGATCTCGACGCCGTGCGGATCCTCGCACGGGAGGACCTCGGCGGTCGTCACCTCGACCGACTCGTCGAGCCCCAGCCCGGGGAGGTCGGCGCAGTCGCCGGCGGCGAGCTCGGACAGCGCGACCGTGCCCTCGTCGGGCACCGTCGTGGACGGGGCGACCAGGGGCGCGACCGTGGTGGCGGTGACGAAGGCCCGGCCCTCGCGCTCGGTCGTCGTCGTGGTGGGGGCCGTCGAGGTGGTGGTCGACACCGTGGTGGACGTCGTCGACGTGGCGGGAGCGGCCGATCCGTCGCCGTCGGCGTCGCTGCACGCGGCCAGGATCAGGCTGCACGCCAGCATCGCCACGGCGGTCCGCCCCGCGCCGCGGCGTCGGTGGAGGGGGGTGCGGGCAGACATCAGTAGGCGGGAAGGTAGCGGTCGATGTGGGCGAAGGCGACCACGAGGGGGACCGCCATCAGCGGGGCGCCGACGAGGTACGCGGGCCAGCGCCGCCAGCGGCGGCCGACGAGCGCGGTCGCGGCCAGTGCCACGAGGAACGCCGCCGACCAGGCGACGGCCGGCACCAGCGCGTCGGGGTCCCCGCCGAGGCCCTCGCCGAAGTCCTCGTCGGCCGCCGCCCCGTCGCCGGGAGCGGGGTCCGGCCCCGGGGCGTCGACCGATCCGGCGTCGTCGGTGCCCGGCCGCTCGGCGTCGGGGAGCGGCGCGGCCGGTTCGTCCACCAGCTCCGCGGTGACGATGATGCGTTGGCGGGACGAGAACTTCGGGTGGCACGCGGTGAGCGTGAGCCGGTCGTCGCCGGCGTCGTCGAGCACCTCGACGGCCGTCTCCGGGACGATGAAGTGGCCCCGCTCGTCGCCCTCGGGTCCCTCGTGCGGCATGACCCGGTAGGTGAACGACCCCTGGAGCGTGTCGACGTGGATCTCGTCGCCGGGGGCCAGGCGGTCGAGGTCGTGGAACGGCTGCCCGTAGGTGGTGCGGTGGCCGGCGATCGCCGCGTTGCCCGGCTGGCCGGGCATCGGGCTGTCGGGGAAGTGGCCCGGCCCCTTGCGCAGGTCGGCCACACCCACCCCGTGCACGACGATCTCGTCGACGCCGATCGTCGGCATCCGGAGCCGGGCGACGGGATCGCCGGGCGAGGGGTCGAGGGCGGCGACCAGCTCCGGCGGCAGCGTGGTGGTCGTCGACTCGTCCGGCGGCGGGTCCCCGGTCGACGCGTCGTCGTCGGGGAGCATCCGACCGACCTCGGCCAGCTGGGCGTCGAACCGGTCCTCGAGCCGCGCCTGCTCACGGGAGTGCGCGACCCCCGTGCCCCACAGCTGGTAGGCGACGAAGAGCAGGAGCAGCGTGCCGGCGCCGATGAGCGTGCGACCGATGCCGCGCACGACCGTCGCGGTGCGGGGGGAGAGGGGGAGCATCGGCACGGGCGCCGAGGCTAGAGGCGCTTGGCCGTGGCGCGGAGCGCGCCGGTAGCCTTCCACCGCCCCATGGAACCCGTCATCCACCTCCGCGGCGCGGTCTGCCTCCTCGGGCGCTTCCCGGCGCTGGCCGGCGTCGACCTCACGGTCGAACGGGGCGAGATCGTCATGCTCCAGGGGCCGAACGGCGCGGGCAAGACGACGCTCCTACGGCTGTGCGCCGGGCTCCAGACGGTGGCGTCGGGCGAGGCGCGGGTGCTCGGCGTCGACCTCGCGGCCGACCCCACGCCGGTGCGGGTGCGCGTCGGCCTGCTCGCGCACGCCACCTTCCTCTACGACGACCTCACCGTGACCGACAACGTCGAGTTCTGGACCGCCGCGGCTCGCGCCGACGTCGGCGACGCCCGCCGCGCCATGCAGCGGCTCGGTCTGGGCGGCCGACTCGCCGACGTGAAGGTGTCGCGGCTCTCGACGGGTCAGCGCCGCCGCGTCGCCCTCGCGGTCCTCGTCGCTCGCCGCCCCGAGCTGTGGCTGCTCGACGAGCCCCATGCCGGTCTCGACAGCGAGGGCCGCGACCTGATCGACGCGCTCGTCGTCGAGGCGGCCGATGCCGGTGCGACGGTGCTGCTCGCCTCCCACGAGCTCGACCGCGCCGTGCGCCTGGCCCCCCGGCACGTCACGATCACCGGCGGCACGATCGCCGCCGACGACCGACCGGGGCTCACCGTGGAGGCCGACCGTGCTCCGTGACGCGCTGCTCGTCGCCGGGAAGGACCTGCGGATCGAGCTGCGCTCGAAGGTCACCGCCGGGCAGATCCTCCCCTTCGCCCTGCTGGTGCTCGTCCTCTTCGCCTTCGCGCTCGACCCCGACGGGCCGGCCCTCGAGCGGGCGACGCCCGGCCTCTACTGGGTCGCGGTGCTCTTCGTCACCGTGCTCGCCGTGGAGCGGTCCTTCTCGCTCGAGTCGGGCGACGGGGTGCGCGACGCCCTCCGTCTGGCCGGCCTGGCGCCGGGCGGCGTGTTCCTCGGCAAGTTCGCCGCGCTCGCGGTCCAGCTCCTCGTCGTGCAGGCGGTCCTGATGGTCGGCGTCGTCGTGCTGTTCGGGCGCGACCTGTCCGCTCCGCTGCTCCTCCTCGGGACCTCGGTGGCCGCGACCGCCGGCATCGGTGCGGCCGGTACCCTCTACGGCGTCCTCGCCGCCGGGTTGCGCGTCCGCGAGACCCTGCTCCCGTTCCTGCTCCTGCCGGTGCTGGCGCCGGTGCTCATCGGTGCGACCCGCGCGTTCGAGGCCGCCCTCGACGGGGTCCCGTCCGACGGATGGCCCTGGTTCAACTTGCTCGCTGTGTTCGCCCTCGTCTACACCGGCGTCGGGATCCTCACCTTCGGGTCCCTGCTGGAGGAATCGTGACCACCACCCAGGCGTCCGCCGCCGCCCAGCCCTCCACCGCTGCGGCGCCCCTCGGCACCGGCTCCCAGGCCAGCCGCGTCCTCGGCGTCGTCGTGCTCGTGGCCATGGCGGTGCTCCTGTGGCTCGCCTTCGTCGCCTCGCCGCGCGACGCCATCCAGGGCGACCTCGTCCGGCTCCTCTACCTGCACCCCGCCCTGGCGTGGACCGCCTACCTGGCGTGCTTCATCGCCACCGGCGCCAGCATCCAGCACCTGCGCAAGCGCACCGTCGGCTCCGACCTGCTCGCCCACAGCGCGGTCGAGCTCGGCGCGGTGATGACGCTGCTCACCCTGGTCACCGGTGCCATCTGGGGTCGGCCGACCTGGGGCGTCTACTGGGTCTGGGACGCCCGCCTCACCTCGACCGCCATCCTCTTCCTGATGCTGCTCGGCTACCTGGCCCTGCACCGCATCGACGCCGCCCCCGAGGTCCGGTCCCGCCGGGCGGCGGTGCTCGGCGTGCTGCTCGTGCCGAACGTCATCCTCGTGCACCAGTCGGTCCAGTGGTGGCGCACGCTGCACCAGGACCCGACCCTGCTCGACCGCAACTTCGACTTCGGCACGAGCGACCTCCTGATGTTCACGATGGTCTTCGGCTTCGTCGCGATCAGCCTGCTCTTCGTGTGGCTGCTGCTGCACCGCTTCCGGGTGGCCTGGCTCGAGCACCAGGTGGAGTCGGCCTGGCTCGACGACGCCATCGAGGCCCGTCGGGCCGAGGCCCTCGCCGAGAGCCGGGAGGCCGGTGCCCGATGAGCCAGATGTCGTACATCTACATGGGCTGGGGCGCGTCGCTCGTCGTGCTCGCCCTCTACACCGCCTCGGTCGTGGTGCGCGGCCGCCGGCTCAGCGCCAAGGTCCCGCCGGAGCGCCGTCGATGGACGAGCTGACCCGCGACCCGGACCGCCACGACGAGGCAGGCTCGGGCGACGCCGACACCCTCACCGACCTCACGCCCCGAGCGCCCCGGGACGCGGGTCGCCGCCGGCGCGCGCCGTGGGCCCTGCTCGCGCTCGCCGTCGTGGTCGTGGGGCTGGTGGTCGTCGTGGTCAACGGCCTCGGGGATGCCACGCTCTTCTTCCGCACCGCCGACGAGGCCGTCGCCCAGCGCGACTCGCTCGGCGATCGCCGCTTCCGCATCGAGGGCCGGGTGGTCACCGACTCGATCGTGCCCACCGCCACCGGTGTCGACTTCGTCATCTCGAACGGGGAGGTCGACGTCACGATCGCCCACCAGGGGGACCCGCCCGACCTGTTCCAGGAGAACATCCCGGTCGTGCTCGAGGGCCACTGGGCGCGCGTGGGGGAGACCGACGCGCCCGGGCCGTCCGACGGGGTGCCCACCGACGACGGCTGGTTCTTCGCGAGCGACACGTTCTTCGTGCGCCACGAGGAGCAGTACGTCGAGGAGAACCCGGACCGCACGCAGGACTACACCGAGACCGGCGACGGAGCCGAGGGGGCCGAGGGGGAGACGGAGGAACCAGCCGCCCCATGAACGCCGCCATCGGCTCGGCCGGGGTCGTCATCGGCCTCCTCGGCGCCATCTTCGGCATCGTCACGATCGCCGTCGGCCTCCACCGCGGCACGCCGCTGCTGCTGCGACGGGCGTCGTCCTACGCCTGGCTGGTCCTCGCCGGCGGGGTGATCGCCGCGGCGGCGATGGAGCGGGCCCTCATCACCCGGGACTTCTCGGTGCAGTTCGTCGCCGACAACGGGTCGTCGCTCACCCCGGCCCTCTACAACGTCGCCACCCTGTGGGGAGCGCTCGAGGGGTCGATCATCCTGTGGTCGCTCATCCTCGGCGGCTACACGGTGCTCGTCGCCCGCAAGTTCCGCCACCGCCTGGAGGACCCCCTCGTCGCGTGGGCGATGCTGACGATGTTCGTCGTCGCCACCTTCTTCTTCGGCCTGATGATGGGACCGGCCGACCCGTTCGTCAGCGTCTCGGTGCCCGCCGGGTTCGACGGGCAGGGCCCCAACCCGCTGCTCCAGAACCACCCGCTGATGGCCTTCCACCCGCCGATGCTCTACCTGGGCTACGTCGGGTTCACCGTGCCGTTCGCCTTCGCCATCGCCGCGCTGATCACCGGCCGGGTGGGCGAGGGCTGGCTGCTCGAGACCCGGCGCTGGACGCTCTTCGCCTGGGGGTTCCTCACCGTCGGCATCGCGCTCGGCTCGTGGTGGGCCTACGAGGTGCTCGGGTGGGGCGGCTACTGGGGGTGGGACCCGGTCGAGAACGCGTCGCTCCTCCCGTGGCTCACCGGCACCGCGTACATCCACTCGGTGATGGTGCAGGAGCGCCGCGGCATGCTCCGGGTCTGGAACCTGGCGCTCCTCTGCGCCACGTTCGCCCTCACGATCCTCGGCACCCTCATCACCCGCTCCGGCGTGCTCGTCTCGGTCCACGCGTTCAGCGACGGGACGATCGGTCCGATCCTGCTCGGGTTCTTCGCCCTCATCGTCCTGGTCTCGGTCGTGCTCATCGGGTGGCGGGGCGACCGGCTCCGCTCGCCGGGCTCCATCGACTCGCCGCTCTCGCGGGAGGGGGCCTTCCTCGCCAACAACGTCCTGTTCGGCGCCTTCGCGTTCGTCGTCCTGCTCGGCACGGTGTTCCCCCTCGTCGTCGAGGCGTGGAACGGCGAGACGATCCGGGTCGGCGAGCCGTACTTCGAGCGGATGAGCGTCCCGATCGGGCTGGCGCTCCTCACCCTGATGGCCATCGCCCCGGTGCTGCCGTGGCGGGCCACCAACGTCGAGACCCTGGCCCAGCGCCTGCAGTGGCCGGCCTGGCTCGGCGCCGGCGTCCTCGTGCTGGCCCTCGCCCTGGGCGAGCGGGGCCTCGGCACCCTCGCGGGTTACGGACTCGCCGGCTTCGCGGCCGGGTCCGCCCTCCGCCAGGTGGTCCTCGCCACCCGGCGCCAGGGGTGGCGGGGCCTGGTGGGCCGGGCGAACGGCGGGATGATCGTGCACCTCGGGGTCATCCTCGTCGCGGTCGGCATCATCGCCTCCAACGCCAACATCGTGAGCCGCGAGGCCCGGCTGGAGGAGGGGGAGTCGTTCACCGTCGCCGGCCACGAGCTCCAGCTGCTGTCGGTCCGCGAGGAGGAGCTGCCCCGCCTGTTCCTCACCACCGCCGAGGTGCGCGTCGACGGTGAGGTGCACGAACCGGCCGTCGAGGTCTACAAGGCCACCGGCCAGACCATCCCCACGCCGTCGGTCAAGACGAGCTGGGACCGCGACGTCGCGGTCACGCTCTCGGTGGGCGACTGGCCCGACGGACCGGTCCAGATCCGTGCCGTCGTCCAGCCCCTGATCTCGTGGATGTGGACGGGCGCGGGCCTGATGGCCCTCGGCACCCTGCTCGCCGCCTTCCCCGGTCGCCGTCGCCGACCGACCGACCCCGTGTCCGCCCCGCTCGCCACGATCGGAGCCGCCCGATGACCGACACCGGACCCGACGCCGTCGCCGCGACTCGGCCCCGCGGCCGCACCGCGCTCGTCGCCTCGATCGTCGTCGGCATCGTGATGGTCGCCCTCGTCGCCGTGCTCGCGCTCGGCGATCCCGGCGGCGGCCGGGAGCCCGAGCGCAGTCCGCTGCTCGGCCGTGCGGCGCCCGCGATCACCGGCGAGACGCTCGACGACTCGACCTTCGACATCGACGAGCACCGCGGTCGCTGGGTCCTCGTCAACTTCTTCGCCGAGTGGTGCGTGCCCTGCCAGGTCGAGCATCCCGACCTGGTGGCGTTCGACGAGTCGCACCGTGAGGTCGGCGACGTGCAGGTTGTGAGCGTCGCGTTCCAGAACTCCCGTGAGGACATCGCGGCCTTCTTCGCCGAGAACGGCGGGGAGTGGCCCGTCGTCGTGGGCGGCGACGTCGGCTCCATCGCCGTGTCCTGGGGCGTGACCGGCGTTCCGGAGTCGTTCCTCGTGTCGCCCCAGGGCGTGGTGGTGCACCACTTCCGCGGCGGCGTCACCCTCGACGACCTCGAGGGCACGCTGGCCGAGCTGCGAGGCTCCGGCACGTGATCCGTCGTCGCCCGCTCCTGGCCGCCTCGTGGGCCGCGCTCGCCCTCGTGGTCGTCGTGGCCCTCGTCGTCGGCACGGTCGGCGGTGACGAGCCCACGGCTGCCGAGCGGGCCTTCGATCTGACCGGTCGGTTCGCCTGCCCGGTGTGCGACGGCCAGGCGGTGCGCGACAGCAACGCCGGGGCGGCGATAGAGATCCGCGCCGAGATCACCCGGCGCGTCCAGGCCGGCCAGAGCGACGACCAGGTGCTGCGCGCCCTGTCCGACAGCTACGGCTCGCAGTACGTGCTCACGCCAGCGGCATCGGGGGCGTCGAGCCTCGTGTGGGTGCTGCCGGTCGTCGTCGGGATCCTCGCCTTCGCCGGGCTCGCCTACGCCTTCGCCCGCTGGACGCCGCGTCCCGATGTCGAGGTCGACGCGGCCGACCGCGCCCTCGTCGACCAGGCGCTGCGCGAGCGGCACGGCGAGCGATGAGCCCGTCGGCCCGGCGCGACCTGCTCGACCCCGACGCGCTCGCGGCGCTCGAGGAGGAGCGGGACTTCCTGCTCCGCTCGATCGAGGACCTCGACCGCGAGCACGCCGTCGGGGACGTCACCGACGAGGACCACCGCACGCTGCGCGACGACTACACGGCCCGGGCCGCCGCGGTCATCCACGCCATCGAGGGTCGTCAGGCGGCGATCGCCGAGGCGCAGCGTCCTCGATCGCTCGCCCGGTTCGCAGCCATCAGCGCGGTGGTGCTCCTCGTCGCCGGGCTCGCGGGGTTCGCGGTCGCCCGCATGGCCGGTGACCGGTCCCAGGGCCAGCAGATCTCCGGCGGCGTCGTGCTCAGCGTCGGCCAGCAGCTGACCTCGTGCCTGCAGCTGAGCAACACCTCGGAGCGTCCGGTCGAGGTGCTCGAGTGCTACGACGGCATCCTCGCCGACCACCCGGCGAACGTCGAGGCCCTGACCTACCGCGGGTGGTTCCTCCTGCGCTTGGACCTCCAGGGCATGACCTTCGTCGAGCAGGCGTGGCCGAACCTCGAGGACGCGGTCGCCATCGACCCCGCCTACCCCGACGCCCGTGTGTTCCGGGCGATCGCCCTCAACCGCCTCTGCCGTCCCGACGAGGCGTCGGCCGAGCTCGAGGCCTTCGACGACGCCCGCCCGCTCCAGGAGATGGTCGACCTCGTGGAGCAGCAGCAGCTCCGGGAGAGCATCGACCAGCTCACCGAGCTGCGCGACGCCGTGCCCGAGGTGGCCGGTCCGCCCGCCCCGCTCGACATCGAGGATCCGGCGTCGATCGACCAGTGCGCCGTCCTCTCGGAGGCTGGGGTGTTCGACGGGTTGGCCCCGGCCGACGAGGGCGGCTCCGAGTAGCGACGGTCAGCCGCGGGGCAGGGGACCGAGCCCGGCGTAGTCCGCCTCGACCACCTCTCCGTCGCGCACGTGCAGCACCCACACCGACCCCTTGGGGCACGCGCCGTCGGGGTCGAGCCGTGCGCCGCGCCGAGCGAGTCCGGCCAGGAGCTCGGGGATGACGTCGCCGTGGGAGCAGAGCGCCGCGACCGTGCCCTCGCGGGCCAGGCCTTCCACGAGCGTGATGCCCGCCGCCAGCGCAGCGCCCTCCCGCAGAGCGTCGTCGTGCTCGACCGACAGCCCGAGCCGGGCCGCCAGCGGCTCCATCGTCTCGACGCAGCGGATGAGGGGGCTCGACAGGATGCGGGCGATGCCGAGATCGGCGAGCTCCTGCCCGAGCTCGTCGGCCCGACGCCGACCCTTGTCGCTGAGCGGGCGGTGGCCGTCGGGGCCGACCCACGCGTCGCGGCGACCGGCGTGCGCGTGGCGGACGAGGTAGAGGGGCACGCCTCGACGCTACGGGATGCGGCTCCGAGGAGGAATCTCGGACGGGGTGCATCCGCGTGGCATGCGTCATGCGAAGGAGGGGCCAGCAACACCGTCCCTCCCACACCCCCACGACAGGAGCAACCACCGTGCGAAAGATCCTCCTCGGCGTGCTCAGCCTCCTCACGGTCGCTGCGTTCGCCGCTCCCGCCCAGGCACAGTCCGGTGCCACCGTGATGCTGCTCCACGGCATCCCCGACACCCCGGTCGACGTCTACGTCGACGGCGCCGAGGTCATCGGCGACTTCCAGCCCGCCGACATGCAGGACCTCTCGTCCTTCGCCGGCCAGACGCTCGCCAACATCCAAGTCGTGCCGGCCGGTGGTGACCCGGCGACCGACGCGGTCATCGAGGTCCCCTCCCTCGACGTGCCCGCCTCGGGCAACTGGACCGTCGTGGCCCACCTGGGCGCCGACGGGACCCCGACGATCACCCCGTTCGAGAACGACACCTCGCAGATCGCCGCCGGCGAGGGCCGCATCACGGTCCGCCACACCGCCGCCGCCCCCGCGGTCGACATCGTGGTCGGCGACGCCCGCCCGTTCACCGACCTGAGCAACCCGAACTCGGTCTCGGCCGATCTCCCGGCCGGCCCGCTGCCCGCCTCGATCGCCGCCGCCGGTGGTGACGTCATCGCCTCCGTCGCCGACATCCTCGGCTCCGAGCCGGCCGTGACCGCCGGTGCCAACACCATCCTCTACGCCGTGGGCGACCTCGAGGCCGGCACGTTCGACCTCTACGTCCAGCAGATCACCGGCCTCGGCGCCGCTCCGACCGGCGTCCCGACCGGCGACACCCCGATCGAGTCCGGCACCCCGCTGCTGCTCGTCGGTGGCCTGGCCGCCCTGGCCATCGCCGCCACCGGTGGGCTCCTCGCCGCCCGGCCGGCCCTGGCCCGTCGTCGGGGCTGAGCCCTGAACCGGTTCCCCCCGAACACCGTGCGCCGCACCGCTCTCGCCGTCGTCGTCGCCGCCCTCCTCCTCGGGGCGTGCGGGGGCGGCGGCGAGAGCCGCGTCGCCCCCGCGGGCGAGGTGCCCACGGCCTCGACGACCACCACCTCGCCTCCGGCGACACCGCCCCCGACCTCGGAGCTCGCGGCGCTCGTCGAGCCCGCCGGCTCGACGGCCACGCTGCCGGAGGCCGCGATCGGTCCCGTCCCGGTGGGGCTCCGCTACGACGCCATCGGCGCCGACGCCCCGGTCCTGTCGGTGGGCGTCGCCACCAACGGCGACATGGAGATCCCCGGAGCGCGGGAGGTGGGCTGGTACCGCTACGGCCCGACGCCCGGGGCGGAGGGGTCGTCGGTGCTCGCCGCCCACGTCGCCTACGCCGGGCAGGACGGCGTCTTCCGTCGGCTCACCGGGGCCACGCCCGGCGACCGCTTCGACGTCAGCTACGACGACGGCTCGGTGCGCACGTTCGAGGTCGTGGCGATCCGCCAGTACGACAAGGACGAGCTGCCCACCGCCGAGCTCTTCGCCGTGAGCGGCGAGCCGCAGGTGGTGCTGATCACCTGCGGCGGGGCGTTCAACCGGGAGCTGCGCAGCTACGACGACAACATCGTCGCCTACGCCCTCCCGGTCTGAGCCCGCCGTCCCGTCCGGGGGCGGGACCGGGCGCTCCACTCCGGAGGCGGCCAGTGGAGGACGAGCTCGTCGCCGGGCTGGAGGACGCGCCAGGCGTCGAGGGCGTCGTCGAGGGCGTCGCCGGCCTCGACGGTGTCGCCGCGACGCCAGCCGAAGTGCTCGGCGTTGACCCGCTCCTCGGCGGCGTCGAGGTCGGCGAGGTGGGCGCGGATGACGCCCTTGCCCCGGTCGGTGCGGCGTCGGCTGATGCCCCGGAAGGTCGCCCCCTCGGCCAGGCAGCCCCAGAAGCCGTGCTCGATGTGCAGCGCCGCTTCGACGACGAGGGTCGCCAGGTCGTGGGGGACGTCGCCGCCGGCCGCCATCGTCGGGCCCCGCAGGCGGGTGCCGGAGGATCGGACGGCCTCCCAGGTGCACGACCGTCGCTTGTCGTCGGTCCAGAACCGGATCTCCACCCGGTCGAGGGTAGGGACGGAGCCGGGCGGGGGTCAGGCGGTTTCGGCGGTGCCTCAGCCGCTGGCGAGGCGGCGCAGGTCGGCGACGACGCGGGGCAGGGCGTCGAGCAGCGCGTCGACGTCGTCGTCGGTGGTCGACCACCCGACCGAGACGCGCAGCGAGCGCTGGGCGTCGACGCCCATGGCCTCGAGGACGGGGGAGGGGAGCAGGTCCTCGGACGCGCACGAGCTGCCGGAGTGGACGGCGATGCCGGCCCGGTCGAGCCCGATGAGAACGGGCTGGGGCTCGACGCCGTGGACCCCGAGGCA
Organism: Actinomarinicola tropica; assembly: GCF_009650215.1. Lineage (GTDB taxonomy): Bacteria > Actinomycetota > Acidimicrobiia > Acidimicrobiales > SKKL01 > Actinomarinicola > Actinomarinicola tropica. Next base: position 1,023,306 of record NZ_CP045851.1, read on the forward strand.
GACGATGTGGGGCAGCCGGTCGACCGGGTCGCCGTAGACCTCGATGCCGTCCATCGCCTCCGCCGCGGCGACGATCGCGCCCACTTGGCGTCGATTCGACGTCGATTCGACGCCGAGCAGGTCGTCGCGGAGCAGCGCCGATGCGGCGGCGCCGAACCCGACGACGGCCGCCGTGCTCTCGTGGCCGGCCCGGCGGGCCCGCTCCTGGTCGCCGCCGAGCAGCAGCGGATCGAGCCGCAGCCCGCGTCGCACGAGCAGGGCGCCGACGCCGGCGGGCCCGCCGAACTTGTGGGCCGACACCGACATGAGGTCGGCGCCGAGCTCGTCGAACGCCACAGGGTCGTGCCCGACGCCCTGCGCGGCGTCGACGTGCACCAGCACCCCCCGCTCGCGGCAGGCGGTGACCACCTCGGCGACGGGTTGGCGGGTGCCGACCTCGTGGTTACCCCACTGGACGTGCACGAGCGAGGTCTCACCCGGGCGGATGGCGGCGATCACCTCGTCGGGGTCGACGCGCCCGAGTCGGTCGACGCCCACGACGGTGACCTCGCCGGCCCGCGCCGCCTGCTCCCGCACCGCCGAGTGCTCGACCGCCGGCACCACCTGGTGGGAGCCGCCCTGCCGGGATGCGCCCCAGACGGCGGTAGCGATCGATTCGGTCGCGCCGCTGGTGAAGACCACTTCGCGGGAACGGGCGCCCACGAGCGCGGCGACCTGCTCCCGTGCCTCCTCGACCAGGACCCGTGCCGCCATGCCCTCCTCGTGGATCCGGGCGGGATCGCCCACGCCGGCGTCGAGGACGGCGACGACCGCATCGCGGGCCTCGGGACGCAGCGGCGACGTGGAGGCGTGGTCGAGGTAGTGGCGGCGGCTCACGCCTCGACGGCGGTGACGCACTGGTCGGCGCCGAGGGCCACCGAGGTCTCGATCTCGGGGTCGGTGCGCCCGTAGAGCGCCTCGAGCATCCCCTTGACCATGCCCCGGTCGACGGCGCAGATCACCGGGTGCTCGATGGCACTGTCGCCGAACGGGCAGTGCGCGGACACGATGCGCAGCTGGTCGCCGTCCTGCTCGGCGTGGGCGGCGAAGCCGTGCGCCGACAGGGCGTCGGCCACCGCGTGCAGCGCCGCGCGGAACGACCGCTGGCCCTCGCCGGTGTCGCCCATCGCCGCGGCCATGCGCCGCCCGTACTCGGTGCCGACCTCCTCGGCGAGCTCGGCGGCGTCGGCCGGGTCGAGGCGGGAGAGGGCCTTGCCGAGGAGCGACACGAGGATGTCGTCGTGGCGGACGGCGATGTCGAGGCTGATCGTCGGGGTGACCGCCCGGTAGTGCTTGGACGGGCGGCCGGCGCTGCGCCCCTCCGCCCGCACGACCTGGACCTCGAGGTACCCGCCCGCGGACAGCTTGTCGAGGTGGTGCCGGGCCACGTTGGGGTGGAGCTCGAACCGCTCGGCCACCGCCGAGGCGGTGACGCCTCCGTCGACCTCGTGGGCGAACAGGTAGATGGCGCGCCGGGTGGGGTCGCCGAACGCCGAGGTGATGGCGGTGACGGCCGACGCGAAGTCGGTCGGGTTGAGAGGTTCCCCGGACACGCCGGTATTCTACCTATCCGCATAGGAGAAATCCGAGGAGCGCTTCCGGCATGGCCGTCACCGAGACCCAGATCATCGAGGCCCTTCGCCCCGTCGAGGACCCCGAGCTCCGCCGCTCGGTCGTCGACCTCGACATGGTGCGATCGGTGGGCGTCGAGGGCTCCCGGGTCGTCGTCGAGATCGCCCTCACCACCGAGCGCCACCCGCTGCGCCACGTGATCGACGAGCGCGTCACCGGCGCGCTCGAGGCGCTCGACGGCGTCGACCACGTCAGCATCGACTTCGCCGTCATGTCCGACGAGGACCGGGCCCGCATCCGCCAGTCCCTCCACGGCAACCCCGCGGCGTCGGCCGGCTCCCAGCAGGGTCACGGCCACGCCGAGGGCCGCCGGGTCCCCTTCGCCGACGCCGGCTCACGCACCCGCGCCCTCATGATCGCGTCGGGCAAGGGCGGCGTCGGCAAGTCGTCGGTCACCGCCAACCTGTCGATCGCCCTCGCGAACCGGGGTCACAAGGTCGCCGTCGTCGACGCCGACGTGTGGGGCTTCTCGATCCCGCGGATGCTCGGCGTCGACCACCCGCCGACGGTCATCGACTCGATGCTCGTCCCGCCGGAGGTGCACGGCGTGCGCTGCATCTCGATGGGCTTCTTCGCCGAGGAGGACCAGCCGGTCATCTGGCGGGGGCCGATGCTCCACAAGGCGCTCGAGCAGTTCCTCACCGACGTCTTCTGGGACGAGCCCGACTTCCTCGTCGTCGACCTGCCGCCCGGCACCGGCGACATCTCCCTGTCGCTCGCCCAGTTCCTCCCTCGCGGCGAGGTCTACGTCGTCACCACGCCGCAGCCCGCGGCGCAGCGGGTCGCCCAGCGGGCGGCGTTCATGTCCCAGCGCGTGCAGCTCGACGTCAAGGGCGTCATCGAGAACATGTCGTGGTTCACCGGCGACGACGGCACCCGCTACGAGCTCTTCGGCGCCGGCGGCGGCGCCGAGCTCGCAACGCGCCTCGGCGTGCCGCTCATCGGCCAGGTGCCGCTGGTGCCCGAGCTGCGCGAGGGCTCCGACGCCGGCCGCCCCATCGTCGCCGTCGACCCCGACAGCGAGGCGGCCCAGGTCTTCGCCGCCATGGCCGAGACGATCGACGTGTCGCTCGCCCCGACCCGCCGCCACCACCCCGAGCTGAAGATCATCTGAGGTCCCGGTCGTCCGGGCGCGATGAGTGCGCGCCCGGCGGCTCGTCTCCTCCTGCGCACACACCACACCGATCCCCGCAGGAGGAGATCCCATGGCCGCGACCGACCTCAGCGCCCCCGAGACCACCTTCGTCGCCGAGCCCGGCAGCCACGCGGCCACGACGACGGCCGTGATCGCCGCCCCGATCGAGAACGTCTGGCGCGCCCACGTCGAGCCCGACCTCTTCGTGCAGTGGTGGGGTCCGGCCGAGCTGACGTCGCGGGTCGAGACCTGGGAGCCGACGAGCGGCGGCTCCTGGCGGGTCGTCCACATCGACCCCGAGGGCGGCGAGTACGGGTTCCGCGGCGTCTACCACGAGGTCGTGCCGCAGGAGCGCCTGATCTTCACCTTCGAGTTCGAGGGGATGCCGGGCCACGTCTGCCTCGAGACCCACACGTTCGAGGCCGTCGAGGGCGGCACCCGCGTGACCCAGCACGCGGTGTTCCAGAGCGTCGAGGACCGCGACGGCATGGCCGAGTCGGGCATGGAGGCGCACGCACCCGTCGCCATGGCGCAGCTCCAGGCGGTCGCCTCATCGCTCTGACCGGACCGATCCTGGCCTGGGGCGCCCTACGATGACGGGGTTCCGTCGACAGGAGGAAGCGTGGACGTCCGCATCGGGGTCACCCAGGCCCGCGAAGTCGAAGTCGAACTGCCCGAGGACACCGATCCGGAGGCGCTGCAGAAGACCATCGACGAGGCGCTCTCCAGCGACGACCGCGTCCTCTGGCTGACCGACCGCCGTGGGCGGCGGGTCGCGGTGCCGTCGTCCAAGGTCGCCTACGTCGAGATCGGGAGCCCGTCGGACTCCCGCCGCATCGGCTTCGGCGCCTAGCGACGGCCGCCCGGTCGAGGCCCCGGCGAGCGCACGATGGCCCTCGACCTCCTCGACCGGCGCCTGCTCTTCGTCACCGGCAAGGGCGGCGTCGGCAAGACGGCGGTGAGCGCGGCTCTGGCCTCGCTCGCCGCCGAGCACGGCCGCCGCACGCTCGTGTGCGAGGTCGACGCCAAGGGCGACCTCGCCCGCTTCTTCGAGACCGCACCCACGGGGTTCGCGCCCCGGCGCGTCCAGCCGAACCTCGAGGTGATGACCCTCACCACCGAGGAGTCGCTGCGGGAGTACCTCAAGCTCCAGCTGCGCATCCCGCTGATCGCCAAGATCGGTCCCCTGGCCCGCAGCTTCGACTTCGTCGCCAACGCCGCCCCGGGGGTCAGGGAGATCCTCACCGTCGGCAAGGTGGCCTACGAGGTCCGTGAGGACCACTACGACCTGGTCGTCGTCGACGCCACGGCCAGCGGCCACGTCGTGGCCCAGCTCGGCGCGCCCGAGGCGATCAACGAGCTCGTCAAGGTCGGCCTCGTACGGGACCAGACCGGCTGGATGCAGGACATCCTCCACGACCCGGCGCGCACCGGCGTCGTGGTGGTGACCACGCCGGAGGAGATGCCGGTCGTCGAGACGCTCGAGCTCGTCGAGCGCCTCGGCGCCGAGACGCAGGTCGCGCTGGCCGCGGTCGTCGCCAACCGGGTGCTCCCCGAGCTGTTCGGACGGCGCGAGGAGGAGCGGTTCGAGCAGCTCCGCACCGACGAGGGCATCGGCGCGCTCGTCGCCGCCGTGCGCGACGTCGACGGTCGCTCCGGTCACGTCGATGCGGCGGTGGCCACGGCGGCGCTCGACGCCGCCGAGCTCGCCGTCACGCTGCGCCGGGCCAAGGCCGACCACCTCACGACCCTGAGGGAGGGGCTCGACGCCGCGACGCCGCTGCTCTTCGTGCCCGAGCTGTTCGCTCGGGCCCACGGCGCCCGCGCCACCGCCCAGATCGCGTCCGCCCTCTCCGACGAGATCGGCTTCTGATGGCATCGACCGACGCCGGCCTCGCCGGGGTGCTCGCGGCACGGGAGATCGTCATCACCTGCGGCTCGGGCGGCGTCGGCAAGACGACCACCGCCGGGGCGCTCGCAGCCATGGCCGCCGCCGAGCAGGGCGGCCGCGTGTTGGTGCTCACCATCGATCCCGCTCGCCGCCTCGCCACCGCCCTCGGCCTCGAGGCGTTCGGCAACCAGGAGGTCCGCATCCCCGACGCGGCGTGGGCCGCGGCCGGGACCCGGCCTCGGGGCGAGCTGTGGGCGGCGATGCTCGACACCAAGGCGTCGTGGGACGACCTCGTCCGCCTCCACGCACCCGACGACGCCACCCGCGACGCCATCCTCGACAACCCGCTCTACCGCAACATCACCGGCAAGTTCGTCCAGAGCCACGACTACATCGCGATGGAGCGGCTCCACGAGATCCACTCGTCGGGCCGGTACGACCTCGTCGTGGTCGACACACCGCCGACCCGCAACGCCATCGACTTCCTCGAGGCCCCGGAGCGGATGGCGGACTTCTTCTCCAGCCGCCTCCTGCGGTGGCTGATCGCGCCCTCGCGCTCCCGGGTGGTCTCCGCGGCGTCGAAGCCGTTCTACACGGTGGCCGACCGGATCCTCGGCTCGCAGTTCCTCGAGGACATCGCCGAGTTCTTCATCCTCTTCCAGTCGATGTACGACGGGTTCGTCGCCCGGGCCGAGGCCGTCACCCGCCTCCTGCGGGACCCCCGCACGGCGTTCGTCGTGGTGAGCACCCTCGAGCCCGGCCCGTCGCGGGAGGCCTCCTTCTTCATCGACGAGCTCGAGGCCAGGGACCTCCTCCTCGGCGCCGTCGTGCTCAACAAGGTGCTCCCGAACGCCCTCCTCGACCCGGCGGGCAGCGAGCTCGCCCGCGTCCTGTCCACCTCGTCGACCGACGTGGCCGAGCGCATCGCCGACGATCCCGACGACGCCCGCACCCTCGGGCGGGTCCTGCGAGAGGTCGGCGACTCCTTCGCCAACTTCGCGGTGGTCGCCCAGCGCGAGGCGGAGCAGCGGGGCGCGCTGGCGCGCCGCGCCGGCGTGGTCGGCGCCGTGCCCCACCTCGACGAGGACGTCGCCGACCTCGGCGGGCTCCTGCGCGTCGGCCACGCCCTCTGGCCCGCCACCGGCTAGGACCTTCTGCTCTGTTCGCCACGCAGAGTGGCGATATGATGCTCCCGTCACGACCCGGGAGGGGCAGATGGGCATCTTCAACCGCAAGAAGAGGCGGGACACCACGCTCGACCTGCGCGACGAGCCGGTGATCGACCTCACCTCGTCACCGCCCGCGGCCGTCTGGGGCTTCCCCACCCGGTGCCCGGAGTGCGGCGACTACGGCTACCTCGACCGCATCGACGTCCGGCTCGAGGTCATGTACCAGCACTGCCCGACGTGCTGGCACAAGTGGGAGACCCCGCGCTCGGCCACCGTCTCGGAGGCCTGATCCCCACGTAGCATCCGGCCATGGCCTCCATCGCCGAGATCAGTCGTGAGCGCACCGCCCTCCCGCAGGAAGCGATCGACCACCTGCAGCGGCTGGTGACGGCGTGGGGGCTGCTCGCCGACTTCTGCTTCGCCGACCTCCTCCTGTTCGCGGTCGCCGACCGCGTGCCCGGGAGCCCCTCCGACGGTGGCGACGGTGCGGACGGCGGCCCCGCGACGGACGCCGCGTCGCCCTTCGTCGTGCTCGGCCACATCCGGCCGACCACCAGCCAGACGCTGTACCGCGACGACCTGGTGGGCCAGATCATCCAGGCCGCCGAACGCCCGCTCGTCGCCCGCGCCTTCCAGCACGGCGAGATCATCGAGGGCGAGATCACGGTCGCCGCCATCCACGAGCGGGTGCGGGTGCAGTGCATCCCCGTGCGGTGCAACGGCGAGGTCGTCGGGATCATGACGCGCGAGTCGGCTCCGCTCGTCGGCCGCCAGCCCGGCGAGCTCGAGCGCACCTACGTCGAGATCTTCCACCGGCTGGCCCGGATGATCGCCCACGGCGACTACCCCTACGCAGGGGAGGACGCCGACGCAGAGGAGCCGCCCCGCGTCGGTGACGGCGTCATCCTCCTCGACCGCAGCGCCCGGGTGGTGTTCAGCTCGCCCAACGCCATCTCGGCCCTGCACCGGATCGGCATCCACGGCAACACCGAGGGCATGAAGCTCACCGACTACGGCTTCGACGACCGGATCATCAAGCCCGCCTACCAGTCCCGGGTGCCGGTCACCCGGGAGATCGAGCGGGGCATCGACACCACCGTCGTCTTCCGGTGCCTCCCGCTGCTCGACGCCACCGACGTGAGCGGCGCCGTGCTCATCTGCCGGGACATCTCCGACCTGCGCCGACGGGACCGGCTGCTGCTGTCCAAGGACGCCACCATCCGCGAGATCCACCACCGGGTGAAGAACAACCTCCAGACGATCGGCTCGCTCCTGCGGCTCCAGGGCCGTCGCCTGGCGATCCCGGAAGCCCGCTCGGCGATCGAGGAGTCGGTCCGCCGCATCCGCTCGATCGCCATCGTCCACGAGTCGCTGTCCCGCAACGCCGAGGACGACGTGCCGTTCGGTGACATCCTGCGACCGATCGTCCGCATGGCCGAGGAGTCGATGGTGTCGCCGGAGTGCCCGGTCTACTTCCGGGTGGACGGCGAGGCCGGCCGGCTGCCGGCGACGGTCGCCACCCCGCTCGCGGTGGTCCTGAACGAGCTGCTCCAGAACGCCGTCGACCACGCCTACCCGGCCGAGTCGCAGCTGCCCGGCGGTCACGTGAAGATCGCCATCTCCCGCGACGACCAGCGCCTGTGCGTGGAGGTGGCCGACGACGGGATCGGCATGCCCGACACCTTCGACCTCGGCGCCGAGTCCGGCCTCGGCCTCACGATCGTCCGCACGCTCGTCGAGACCGAGCTGGGTGGCGCGATCGCCATGCGGGCGCACCGCCCGGGCACGGCGCGCCCCGGCACGGTCATCGAGCTCACCGTGCAGCTCGACGCCCCGTGGCTCTCGGGCGACGACGAGACCGTGCGCCGACCGACCGGCCAGATGCCGGCGGTGCGCGTCGGCAGCCCGCCGCCCACGACGTGAGCCGCACCAGGGCCCGGACGCGGACCGGCCCCCGCCGGAGCGGGGGCCGGGACGACGGCGGAGTGCGGGGGGAGCGCTCCGGTCCGTCGGTCGATGGAGATGCTAGGCGCTGGCGCCGGTCAGGAGGCGGCTTGTGCCCGTCGGCGGGCCAGCCACTGGCGACGCAGCTTGCGGCGCTCCTCCTCGGAGGTGCCGCCCCAGATGCCCGAGTCCTGGTTGGTCGAGAGCGCGAACTCGAGGCACGGGACCTGCGCCTCGCAGGTGCGGCACACGGCCTTGGCGCTCTCGATCTGCTCGATCGCCGGTCCGGTGGTGCCGACCGGGAAGAACAGGTCAGGGTCGGTGTCGCGGCACGAGGCCACCCGACGCCAGTCGTCGTTCTGGACCGGTTCGGTGCTCACGTTGAGAACGAGCGAGCTGCTGGTCATGAGGGCCACGACACCTCCACGCGATCGTGACTTGGTTCACATGCGTGGACCGTTGGCGGGGTCGACACGCAGCAGGGACCCGGCAACCGTACCGGTCGGATCGTGGCCGAACAAGGGTCAGGGCGAGGAAATGTCCGAGAGAGGGGCAGATGTGACGAAGGTCATCGCACACCGGGGGGCCTCGGTCGCCCACCCGGAGAACACGCTGGCGGCCTTCCGCGGCGCGGTGGAGATGGGCGCCGACGGCGTCGAGCTCGACGTCCGCCGGACCGCCGACGGCGGGGGAGCGGTGATCCACGACCCGCACCTGCCCGACGGCCGGCTCGTCGTCGAGCTCACCGCCGACGACCTGCCCGCCGAGGTCCCGCAGCTGGCGGCGGCGCTCGAGGCCTGCGGACCCCTCGAGGTGAACGTCGAGATCAAGAACTGGCGCACCGACCCCGACCACGACGAGAGCTGCGCGCTGGCGCCGCTCGTCGTCGACGCCATCCGGCTGGCCGGGGTGGTCGAGCGCACGATCGTCTCGTCGTTCGACCTCGCGACGATCGACCGGGTGCACGAGCTCGAACTGGCCGTGCGCACCGCCTGGCTCGTCGTCGACCACCCCGAGCCGGCCCGGCTCGTCGAGCGGGCCGCGTCCCGGGGCCACGCCGGGCTCCACCCCGTCGCCCGGATGGTGGATGCCGACCTCGTGGCCGCCGCGCACGCGCGGGGGATGTTCCTCAACGTGTGGACGGTCGACGACCCCGACGAGATCCGGCGGCTGGCCGACCTCGGCGTCGACGGCATCGTCACCAACGTCCCCGACCTGGCCCGCCGAGCTCTGGGAAGCTCGGCGACGTGAACCTCCTCCAGCGGCTGCGCGAGCGCTTCTGGTTCGTCCCGGCCGTGCTGTGCCTGGTGTCGTTCCTCGTGGCCCAGCTCCTCGTCGAGGTCGAGGAGCGCGTCACGGTCGACGGCTTCCCCGGGTGGTTCGACACGGTGTTCCTGCGGGTGGGGGAGAGCGGCAGCCGCGACATCCTCGGCGCCATCGCCACGTCGAGCCTCGCCGTCGCCGGCACGACGTTCTCGATCACGATGGCCGTGCTGGCCCTCACCTCGTCCAGCTACGGGCCCCGCCTCGTCCGCAACTTCATGGCCGACCGGGGCAACCAGATCGTGCTCGGCGTCTACGTCGCCACCTTCCTCTACAGCCTGCTCGTGCTGCGGTCGGTGCGAGCGATCGGCGACCCGGGCGACCCCGAGGCCGAGGTGTTCGTGCCCCACCTGGCGGTCAACCTCGCGGTCGTCCTCGCCGTGCTGAACGTCGCCGTCCTCATCTACTTCATCCACCACATCTCGAGCTCCATCCAGATCTCGAGCATCGCCGGACGGGTGCGGAGGGACCTCCACGACACGGTCGAGCGGCTCTACCCCGAGGAGCTCGGCCTCGGCCCCGACGACCTCGACGACGTCGAGGAGCCCGCCGACGCCGAGCTGCCCGACCGGCTCCCCGAACGCAGCCACCACGTCTGCGCGCGGGCCCCCGGCTACGTGCAGTACGTGCGGGTCGATGCCCTGTTCGACGCGGCGCGGCGCCACGACGTCCTCGTCGCGCTGGCCGTTCGTCCCGGCGACTACGCCATCGCCGACCAGGTGCTCGCCTACGTGCACCCCGAGCCGGTCGAGGAGGTCGACGGCGTCGCAGCGCTCGAGGAGGCGATCGTCGACGCCATCGTGATCGGCGGGTCGCGGAGCCCGTACCAGGACATCGAGTTCGCCGTGCAGCAGCTGACGGAGCTGGCGGTGCGGGCCGTGTCGCCCAGCACCAACGACCCGTTCACGGCGGTGAACGCCCTCGACGACCTGTCCTCGGGGTTGACCCTGCTCGCCGAGCGCCACATCCCGTCCCCGGCCCGGTTCGACGACAGGGGCGTCCTCCGCGTGCACGCGCCGGCGCCGGACGTCGTCGACCTGGTGAGCGACGTCCTCGACCACATCCGCTGGTACGGCTCGGACCAGCCGCCCGTCGTCCGTGGCGCCTACGAGCTCATCGAGCGGGTGGGCGGCGCGAGCCGGCACCGGTCGGTCCGTGCCCGCCTCCTGCGCCAGCTGCACCTGCTCGTCGAGGCGGTCGAGCGCGCCGGCCTGCAGGACCACGACGTCGAGCTGCTGCGCGCCGAGGCCGACGACGTCGCCGCCGTCCTCGCGCGCGGCGCCGGCCGGACCGCCTGAGCCTCGGGCCTCAGCGCCCGACGGGGACGACGAGGCTCAGCGCGTCGGGCTCGTGGCGGATCCGCATCTCGTCGAGCGAACCCAGGAAGTCGCCGTCGACCTGGTACGGCACCGGTCCGTGCCCGTGCACGACGACCTCGGCGAGGTCGTGGCGGACGTCGAGGTGGCGGCCCGACGAGAGCCCGTCGCCGCGGAGCAGCCCCGAGAGCCCGGCGCGCGCCACCGAGCGCAGCTTCAACGTGCGCAGCGTGACCATCGAGAGCCGGGCGTCGAGCGTGGCCTGCGGCGCCAGGTGGATCGGTCGGTTCCCCAGGTAGGTGTACGGGTCGGTGTTCATGCAGATGGCGAAGTACGCGTCGTCGACGACGGTGCCGTCGGCGTGGTGCACCGAGAAGCGGGGCCGGGACCGGTCGTAGTGGCGCCACCAGGTGTCGAGCGCGGCGTACAGGAACAACGGGTGGCCGGCCCACCGCTTGAGGGAGCCGCGGCGCTCGACCTGCTCGACGACCGCGGCGTCGAACCCGATGCCGACGTGGAAGAGGAAGCAGCGCCCGTTGATCGAGCCGAGGCCGACGCGGCGGATGCTGCCGGCGGCGAGGCTGTCGAGGAGGGCCCCGGTGGCCTCGATCGGGTCGTTCGGCAGCCCGATGGTGCGGGCGAACACGTTGGTGCTGCCACCGGGCAGGGGCGCGAGGGCCGTCTGGGTCCCGACGAGCCCGTTCGCGGCCTCGTTCAGCGTCCCGTCGCCACCGAGGGCGACGACGACGTCGACGCCACCGGTCGCGGCGCCCCGTGCCAGGCGGGCCGCGTGGCCGCGCCGGCTCGTCTCCGCGATCTCGACGTCGTGGTCGGCGGCGAGCGCCTTCTGGATCACGACCCGGCTGCGGGCGGTCACCGACGAGGCGGATGAGTTGACGATGAGCAGCAGCTTCAGGGCGGGCTCCGCGGTCGGGGGCCGTTGTCGGTGACGGTCGACGATACCGCTGCGGCGACGGGTGCGATTTGGTCGGACCCCGCCGGGCACAGCATCATCTCGTCATGAACGTCGTCGTCTGCGTGAAGCAGATCCCGGACCCGGCCGACCCGGGCTCGATGGATCCAGAGACCAAGACCCTCAAGCGGGATGGCAAGCTCATCCTCGACGAGTCCGACAGCTACGGCGTCGAGATGGCGCTGCAGCTCGTCGACAAGGCCGGCGGCGGCGAGGTCACCCTCGTCTCCATGGCTCCCAACAGCGAGACGTCCGGCCTGCGGACCGCTCTCGCCATGGGCGCCGCCTCGGCCACGCTCGTCAGCGACCCGGCCCTCAACGGCACCGACGCCCTCGGCACCGCGAAGGTCCTCGCCAAGGTCATCGAGGAGTCGAGCCCCGACCTCGTCCTCGCCGCCACCGAGTCGAGCGACGGCTACACGGGCACCGTGCCCGAGCAGCTCGCCGCCCTCCTCGGCCGTCCGTCGATCACCTTCGCCAAGACGGTGGAGATCGCCGACGGCACCGTGAAGGTGCAGCGCCAGACCGAGGCCGGCTACGACGAGGTCGAGTGCCCGCTCCCGGCCGTCGTCTCCGTGACCGCCGGTGTGGTCGAGCCCCGCTACCCCTCGTTCAAGGGGATCATGGCCGCCAAGTCGAAGCCGGTCGCCGAGAAGACCCTCGCCGACCTCGGCATCGACGCCGGCAGCGTCGGCTGGGCCGGCGCCGGCCAGGAGATCGTCGACATCGCACCCGCCCCGGCCCGTGAGGCCGGTGAGGTCATCGAGGACGACGGCGAAGCCCATCAGAAGATCGTCGAGTTCCTCGACGGGCTCAAGGTCCTCTAGGAGGGATTTCGACCATGGCTCTTTCCAAGATCTGGGTCTACGCCCAGGCCACCGACGGCAAGGTCGCGACGATCACGCTCGAGATCCTCGCCAAGGCCCGCCAGCTCGCCGACACGGTCGAGTGCTTCTACGGCGGCGCCGACGCCGACGCCATCGCCGCCCAGCTGGGCGCCCACGGCGCCACCACGGTGCACGCCACCGGTGACCTCGGCGGCGCCCTCCAGGGCGTCCCGGTCGCCGCGGCCGTCGCCGCGGCCATCCAGGGCGGCAGCGGCCCCGACGCCGTGCTGCTCGGCACCACCTACGACGGCCGCGACGTCGCCGGGCGCCTCTCGGTCGCCCTCGACGCGCCGGTGATCACCAACGTCGTCGACGTCGAGCTCGACGGCGACGCGCTGGTCGGCACCGAGCCCGTCTTCGGTGGCACCACCAACGTGAAGACCAAGGGCACCAAGGCCCCGGCCATCGTGCTCGTGCGGCCGAAGTCCTTCGCCGCCGAGGAGACGGGTGGCGGCGCCGCCCAGGTCGCCTCGCTCGAGGTGCCCGACACCGGTGCCGCCGGTGCCGCCCGCATCACGAACCGCCACGTCGAGGAGGCCTCCGGCCCCAAGCTCGACGAGGCCGGCATCGTCGTCGCCGGTGGCCGTGGCCTCGGCGAGTCCGAGAAGTTCGAGATGATCGAGCAGCTCGCCAAGATCCTGCGTGGTGCCCCCGGCGCCTCCCGCGCCATCGTGGACGCCGGCTGGGTGCCCTACAGCTACCAGGTGGGCCAGACCGGCAAGGTCGTGAAGCCGAGCGTCTACATCGCCGCCGGCATCTCGGGCGCCACCCAGCACATGGTGGGCATGAAGGGCTCGAAGAACATCATCGCGATCAACAAGGACCCGGAGGCGCCGATCTTCGGCATCGCCGACCTCGGCATCGTCGGTGACGTCCACAAGGTCCTGCCGAAGCTGATCGAGGCCCTCCAGGCCCGCGGCTGACGTCACCTCGCTGGCCGCTCGGTCAGCACCACAGCACGACGTGCGAAGGCCCCCGGCTCCGGCCGGGGGCCTTCGTCGTGTGCGGGGCTCGGTTGGCGCGCCGAGGTGCGGTACAGACCGAAAGTTGCTGAAAGGCGTTGCGAGCGTCGAAGAGTGCGGCTACCATCGAACACATGTTCGATGCGGCGGCACTCGAGGCGAACCTGGCGGAGCTGGTGGGCTCGTTGGACCCGACCGGTCTGGACCCGGCGGATGCGACGGTGCTGCTGGACGGTCTGGCCCGCATCGAGCGTCTCGCTGCCACCGGTGTCGCGCTGGTGTCGACCCAGGTGGATTCCACCGGCATGTGGCGTGGCACCGGAGCTCGCGACCCGCTGGGCTACGTCGCCCAGCGCACCGGCGGGTCCCGCGCCCGGGCGCGCGACGGTCTCGCGGTCGGCCAGGCGTTGGCATCGATGCCGCGGCTGGACGCGGCGATGCGTGCAGGGGCGCTGACGATCGGCCAGGCGGCCGACATCGCCACCGCTGTCATCGTGCATCCCGATCGTGAAGCCGAGCTGGTGGCCCTCGCCTCCCACGCATCACCCCGCAAGCTCACGGCGCGGTGCGTGGAGATCTGCGCGGAGGGTCAGGGTGCCGACGAGCAGCATCGACGGGCGTCCGCCGAGCGCACCTGCGTGAGCCAGGTCGGCCGTGACGGCGTCTGGCGGCTGTCGTCGTCATTGCCGGTCATCGACGGCGCCGAGCTCGACGCGATCCTCGACCGGTTCCAGGACCAGATCTTCAGGGCGGCGCGCGCCGAGGGCCGCACCGAGCCCTTCGACGCCTACCGGGCCGACGCGCTTCTGGCCATGGCCCGAGCATCGGTCGGCGCCGACACCGGTCTCTCGTCCCCGGTGCCGTCGGGGATCCGCCACACCATCGTCGTCACGGTTCCCCACACCGCCCTGCTCGGCGACACCGACGACGGTGTGGGCACAGAGGAGAGCGGCACGATCCCCGGGGTCGGGCCCGTCCCCGTGTCGACGGTCGCCCGCCTGCTCACCGAGGGGGATCCGGTCGTCAAGGCCGTGGTCACTCGGGGCCGTGAGATCACCGCCTGCGCCACGCTCACCCGGTCGATGAAGGACGACCTGCGCCTCGCGGTGCTCTTGCGCCACAGCTTCGAGTGCGCCGTCCCCGACTGCGACAGCCAGCGGTTCGTCGAGCTCGACCACGAGAGACCCTTCGCCCAGGGAGGGCCGACCAGCTACGAGAACCTCAGACCGCTGTGCTTCTTCCACCACGACCAACGCACCCACCACGGCTACGAGCTGCACGGTCGACCCGGTACCTACCGATGGCTCGCGCCCGACGGCTCCGTCCTGGCCGCCGACCGACCACCTGTCGCGGCCTGACGTCCGTCACCCACCCGGACGTCGCTTCCCCACCTGCTCCTTGACAACCGAATCCGGCGGGGTCGCGTTCGACCGCCGCGCCACGCGGCGGGCGACGTCTACACCAGCGGCCAGGGGTACCGGCGCCCGGTGGGGTCGACCGGGAAGCACGGCTCGGCCAGGACCGCCGCGGCGCGGGCGGCGAGGGCGTCGCGCTCGAAGGGGTCGAGCAGTAGCGCCAGCTCCGGCGGCGCGCCGTCGTCGTGGAGCCGGCGCACGTCCTCGAGCAGCTCGTCGGGGATCGGCTCCCCGCCGAACTCCCAGATCACCGTGCGCAACTTGAACTCGCGGTGGAACGACAGCCCGTTGTCGATGGCCCAGATGTGGCGGTCGGCGTCGAGCAGGCAGTGCCCGCCCTTGCGGTCCGTGTTGTTCGCCAGCAGGTCGAACAGGCAGATCCGGCGCAGCTGGGGGTGCAGCTCCTCGTCCTCGAACAGGGTGAAGTAGTGCTCGTCGAACTCGGCGTCGACGAAGCGCTGGAGGGAGCCGGGGCCGTGCGGGGCGTCGCGGCGCAGCACCGTGGCCGGCACCAGGTCCCAGCCGAGGGCCCGGGACAGCTCGAAGGCCGCCACCTCCCGCAGGTAGAGGCCGTCGGGGAAGTCCCAGAGAGGGCGCTCGCCGGCGTGCGGCTTGTAGATCGCCCGACCCGTCCCGCCCTCGGCGCCGTGCAGCCGGACGAGCAGGGTGACGTTGGAGCTCCACGGCATCCGGCCCTCGATCTCGATCTCGCCGTCGAGGAGGAGGGCGTCGGGGGACTCGGCCACAGGAGGCTGCTAGTTGGCGCGGGGGCACATGTGCCCGTCGGGCCCGTCGGGCAGGCCGCAGAACGGACACAGCGGGCGGCCGGCGGCCACGAGCTCGCGGGCCCGCTCGACCAGGGCGGCGATCTGCGGGCGGGTCGCCTGGATCCGGGCCGTGGCCCCGTCCGGCTCGTCGAGCCCGAGCTCGGCGGCGAGGGCCCGCTCCAGCTCGTCGTCCTCGTCCTCCTCGTCGTCGAGGTCGACGACCTCGACCTCGTGGACGAGCAGCAGCACCCGGTCGTTGCTCTCGTCGTAGGCGATGCCGATGCCGCCGATCGTCCACTCGGGGGCCACCGGTTCGACGAGCTCGGGGGCCGGCAGCGGCGGCGCGTCGGGCTCGGGCAGGTCGGCGAGGACGGTCTGGAGGTAGTCGGCGAGCGCGGCCACCTGCTGCTTCTCGAGCTTGAAGGAGGCGACGCGCCCGGCGCCGCCGACCTGCAGGTAGAAGGTGCGGCGGCCCTGCGGTCCGACGGTGCCGACCGTGAGGTGGTCGGGGGTGTGGAAGTCGAACGAGGGGTTCACGACGGGGCCAGGGTGGTGAGGTCGTCGCCGGTCGAGTTGACGGTGAGGACGGTGGTGGCCGCGTCGCCGACGAGCAGCGCGGTGATCGAGCACGGGGAGATGACGAGCCGCTGGAAGGCGTCGAGGTGGGCGCCGGCCGCGTCGGCGACGGCGGCCTTGATGGGATCGGCATGGGAGACGGCCACGATGGTCTCGCCCCGGTGCGCCTGGGCCAGGCGCTGCACGGCGCTCGAGATCCGCAGCTGCATCTCGGCGAAGGACTCGCCGCGCGGGAACCGGAACATGCTCGGGCGCGACTGCACGGTGTGCCACTCGGGGAGCTTCATCAGCTCCTTCAGCTCACGGCCCGTCCAGTCGCCGAAGTCGCACTCGAGGAGCCCCTTGTCCCTGCGCACCCGCAGGCCGGTGGCCCGGGCGATCGGTGCCGCGGTCTCCCGCGTCCGCTCCAGCGGCGAGGCGTACACCGCGGCCACGCCCTTCAGCGCCGCGATCCGCGCCGCGGCCCGGTCGGCCTGCTGCTGACCCGCCTCCGAGAGGTGGAGACCCGGCGTCCGGCCCGGCAGCACCGCACCCGTCGTGGGGGTCTGCCCGTGCCGCACGAGCAGCACCAGGGTGGAGGTGGGTGGTCGACGACGGCGGGGCGGCATGGGTCTCCGTGCGCGGCGGACGGGTGTGGCCAACCTACCCTGCGGTGCGTGGGATCGACCTCGTCCTCGGCTCGTCGTGCGGCGCTGGCGGCCGTCGAGCGCGAGGTCGTCGACTGCCGGGCCTGCCCCCGCCTCGTCGAGTGGCGGGAGCTCGTCGCCCGGGAGAAGCGGGCCGCGTTCCGCGACGAGGAGTACTGGGGCCGACCGGTCCCCGGCTTCGGCGATCCCGATGCCCGCGTGGTGGTCATCGGCCTGGCGCCGGCGGCCCACGGCGCCAACCGCACGGGTCGCATGTTCACCGGCGACCGCTCCGGCGATTGGCTCTACCGGGCCATGTGGCGCACCGGCTTCGCCAACCAACCGACGAGCGAGCACCGCGACGACGGCCTCCGGCTCACCGACGCCTGGATCACCGCCCCTGTGCGGTGCGCGCCGCCGCAGAACAAGCCCACGCCCGAGGAACGCGACACCTGCCGGCCCTACATCGAGCGCGAGCTCGAGATCCTCGACCGGGCCCGCACCTACGTCGTGCTCGGCGCCTTCGGCTACGGCGTGGCGTGCGGCCTGCTCGGCGTGCGCCCCCGACCGAGGTTCGCCCACGGGCTCGAGGTGCCGCTCGGGGACGGCCGCACGCTCCTCGGCTCGTACCACGTGAGCCAGCAGAACACCTTCACCGGCAAGCTCACAGAGCAGATGCTCGACGACGTCTTCGTGCGAGCCCGTGCGCTGGCCGACCTCGGCCCGCCCGGTACGGTCGGCACGTGACCGTGCGCACCCGTCGCCGTCGAGCCGTCGCCCTCGTCAGCCTCCTGGCGCTCGTCGGCCTGTCCGCGTGCGGCGACGACGCCCCCGACGGCTACTCCGCCGCCACCCGTGCGGCGATGCTCGACGGATGCGCCGAGGACGACCAGGACGCCGACGTCGTCGACGTGTGCGCCTGCGTCTACGACCAGATGGAGGACGACGTGCCCTTCGACCGGTTCGCGTCGCTCGAGAACCGGTTGGGTGGGGGCGACGCCCGGCTCCCGGCCGAGGTCGTCGCCATCATCCGCGACTGCATCCGGAGCGTCGCCGCCACCCGCACCTGACCGGTCGCTGGAATTCTGGGCGATCGGCCGCGGCCGGTAGGGTCGGGCCATGACCGACGCACAGGGCACCGGGGGCACGACGACGGCGAAGCCGAAGGCGGAGCGCTGGACGCACCAGTGGAAGGAGCTCTACGCCGAGGTCATCACCTCCGGCCTGTGCACGGGCTGCGCGGGCTGCGTGATCGCCTGCCCCCACGACGTGATCGGCTACGACCACGAGGCGGGCGGCTACCGGCCCTACCACCTCGAGGAGGAGCTGGGCCTCGACAACTGCATCCACGGCGAGAAGGGCTGCACGTCCTGCACGCGGGCCTGCCCCCGCTTCCGGGCCTGGGAGCCCCAGGCCGACGAGCACCTGTTCGCCCGCGTGCGTCGCGACGACGAGCCGTCCGGCATCTACCAGGACATCATGCTCACCCGCGCCACCGACGAGATGGTCCACAAGATGGGCCAGGACGGCGGCCTCGTCTCCGCGATCCTCATCTGGGCCCTCGAGCAGGGCTACATCGACGCCGCCCTCACCTCCTTCGTCGAGGGTGACGGGGCCGACGGCACGTCGTCCTGGAAGGCCGTGCCCGGTGTGGCCGCCACCCGCGACGAGGTGCTGCGCGGCGCCGGCAGCCGCTACACGTACTCGGCCAACACGCTCGCCTACGACGAGGCGAAGGAGCGGGGGTTCGAGAAGCTCGCGATGGTCGGCATGAGCTGCCAGTCGTCGGTGGCGCCGACGATGTGGAACCGCAAGATCGGCAAGGTCGGCAAGCCGTTCGTGTTCAACATCGGTCTGCTCTGCTCGAAGACCTTCGACGACTCGATCTTCGAGGAGCTGTTCTGGACGAAGTACGGCCTCGCGAAGTCCGAGATGGTGAAGATGAACATCAAGGGCGTCTTCCAGATCTGGATGCGCGACGGGAGCTACCACGAGGTCCCGCTCAAGGAGTGCCACGCCTGGACCCGCGAGGGCTGCAACCACTGCCCGGACTTCGCGGCGGAGCACGCCGACATCTCCACCGGTGGCATCGGTGAGAACAACGACTGGACGCTCACGATCGTCCGCACCGACCTCGGTCGCGAGATCATGAGCCGGATGATCGACGCCGGCCTCGTCGAGGCCCGCCCCGGCGACTCCGATCCCGGCGCCATCGACCTGCTGCGCAAGCTGTCGATCAAGAGCCGGGAGCGCTGGCCCGAGTGGGCCGCACCCGAGGCCCGCCTCGGACTGCCCACCCGCAAGGGCCAGGGCGAGCCGGCCGCCGCCGCCCCTGGCTGAACCGCGGCCCCGCGACGAGGGGCGGTCGGACGGGATCGGCGCGGGCCCCCGACATTACGGTTCTGTTGCGGTTCGGTAGGCTCGCGTCCGACATGGCGAGTGAACCACCCCGACCCCACGAGCCGGAGAGGACCTCGCCGGCCGACCTCCTGCCGCCCGCCGACGTCTCGGTGCGTCGTGAGCGGCGAGCGGCGCGTGAGGCCGCGGCGCGGCGGTCGACCCCGACGTCACGCCACCGGAGCTGGCCGCAGCGGGTCCTGCTCGCCGTCATGGTCCTCGGCACGGTCGCCGCGGCCGGCGGTGCCGCGGTGGCGTCGCTCGGCCTCGAGAAGCTCGAGCGGATGGAGACCGTCGGCGTGGCCCTCAGCGAGTCGCCGCCGGGGCAGCCCGAGAACTTCCTCGTCGTCGGATCCGACACTCGCGACACGATCGACGGGTCGGGCCTCGACGAGGACGGCTTCACCGGGGACGACGCCGAGGGCTCCGGCCAGCGCTCCGACACGATCCTCGTCGTGCGGGTCGACCCCGCGGCCGAGACGATCGACATCTTGTCGCTGCCCCGCGACCTGTGGCTGCCCATCGCCGGCACCGGCGGCAGCCAGCGCATCAACACCGCCTACGCCGGGGGACCGCAGCAGCTCATCGACACGATCGAGATGAACTTCGACGTGCCGATCCACCACTACGTCGAGGTCGACTTCGCCGGGTTCGCCGGGCTCGTCGACGCCATCGGGGGCGTGCCGGTGCACTTCGACACGCCGATGCGCGACACGCACTCGGGCCTCCTCGTCGGGAGCTCGGGCTGCCACGTGCTCGATCCGGAGATGGCCCTCGCGTTCGCCCGGGCCCGCCACGTCGAGTACCACGACGGTGACCGGTGGCGGACCGATCCGACGGGGGACCTGGGCCGGATCACCCGCCAGCAGGTGTTCATCCGCCGCGCCGTCGACCAGGTCCGCGGCCTCGGGCTCACCGACGCCGTCACCCTGAACCGGGTCCTCGACGTCGCGGTCGACAACATCACGAAGGACCAGCGGCTGGGCCTCGACGACATGCTCGAGCTGGCTCGGCGCTTCGGCGACGTCGACGGCGACCGGCTGCGCACCCACGCGCTGCCCGTCTACGACTTCCGCACCTCCGGCGGCGCCGCGGTCCTCGGCATCGAGGAGTCCGAAGCCCAGCCGATCCTCAATCTCTTCCGTGGCGTCCCGGCGGGCACGGTCTTCCCGAGCGCAGTCGACGACGTCACCGTCCTGAACGGCACCGGGGTCGCCGGCCAGGCCGGCGACGTGGCGGCGGCGCTCGACGCGATCGGCTTCGAGGTGACCTCGGTCGGCGACGTCGACACCGGCGAGCCGGTCCTCCGGACCCGCATCCGCTACGCCCCCGGCGCGGAGCGCCACGCCGACCTCCTGCGCCGCCACCTCACGAGCGGCGCCGAGCTGGTGGCCGACGAGGACCTCGACGAGGGCGAGGTGGTGCTCGAGACCGGCGAGGACCTGACGACGATCGGCCGCCGGCCGTTCCCCGCCGAGGATCCGATCCCGACGACGACCACCTCGGTGGCCGGCACGTCCACCAGCTCCTCGACGTCGACCACCGATGAGCCGACGACGACCACGACCGAGCCGATCGGCGTGGCGCCCGACCCGTCAGCCGCCTGCTGACCTCGCGCGTTCCAGCTCGGCGCGCTGCTCGTCGGTCAACGGCTTCACCGCCTCGCGCCAGGTGACACCCGAGGCCCGAGCCGACCGGGGCAGGAGCCAGGCGTGGACCAGGTCGGGGCGCCGCCGGCCGGTGTCGCGCAGGACCCAGCCGCTCGCCTTGCGGATGAAGAACTCGCGCTCGTCGAGCATGGCGTCGGCGTAGCGGGCGAAGCGCTCCCAGTCGCCTCGGCCGGCACGGAGCGGGACGAGCAGCGCGAGCAGCGCGGCACGGCGGACCCACACGTCCTCGTCAGTCACCCACCGGTCGAGCACGCCCGCCGCGGCAGGGTCGTGCTCGACGATCGGCCCGACGACCGACGCGGCCAGCACGTCGACCAGGGCCCACGTGCGCGCCTCCCGCACGAGCTCCTCGAGCAGGGGGAGGTCGCCGCCGGTGAGGAGGTCGGCGCGGCCACGCAGCAGCTCCACCGCCGCCAGCCGCCGTTCGTGGATCGGCGGCTCCCACAGCCCGAGGGCGAGGTCGACGAGCCCGTCGTGGTCGAGGTCCGGGCGACGCACCACGGGCCGCATCGCCGCACGGACATCGGCGACCGCCGTCCCCAGGTGCTCGAGCGTGCTCTTGAGGTAGGCCTTCTCCATCTCGGCCCGACCCGGCGTGGCGCGGCGGCGCAGCTCGGCGTCGACGGCCGCCACCGTCGCCGGACCGGACGCCTCGGTCAGTAGTCGATGCCCTTCTTGGCGCGCAGGCCCTTCTGGTACGCGTGCTTCACCTCGGTCATGTCGGTGACCGTGTCGGCGACGTCGACCAGCGCCTGCGGGGCGTCGCGGCCGGTGCACACCACGTTGACGTGCTCGGGGCGCTCGGCGATCGTCCGGACGACCTCGTCGGTCGAGATCCACCCCCAGTTCATCGGGTAGGTGATCTCGTCGAGCACGACGAGGTGGTGCTCGCCCCCGTCGATCATCTCCTTGCTGCGGGCCCAGGCCTGCTGCGCCACGGCCTCGTCCTCGCTGAGGTTCTCGGACTCCCAGGTGAAGCCCTCGCCGATGGCGCACCAGTCGATGCCGAGCTGGCGCCCCACCTTCTCCTCGCCCGTCTTCCAGTCGCCGGACTTCAGGAACTGGACGACGCCGACCTTCCAGCCACGCGCCACGCCGCGCACCATGACGCCGACCGCGGCCGAGCTCTTGCCCTTGCCGTTCCCGGTGTTGACGACCACGACCGACGGCGCCCGGCGCAGGCCGTCGGGGCGGGGGTCCTCAGTGGGTGCCGCGTCGGTCGGGGTTCCCTCGGTGGATCGTGACGTGGGGGAGTCGCTCATGGCGACAGTCTCTCGCGTCGCGCGACGGCGACGGGTCAGCTGCGGCGGGTGATGCGGGCCATCAGCGACGAGGCGGCGGACAGGACGCGGTCGCGGTCGTAGGTCAGGACCGCGTCGAAGCGACGCTCGTCGTCCGGGCCGTCGTCGTGGAGGTCGCGGGCCGCGAGCACCGCCGAGAAGTGGGGCGCGACGACCGCGATCACCCACTCGTCCACGAGGGGGTCGTCGACGGCGATCGAGCCGCCGCGCACGCCGGGTGCGGGCTGGCGTCCGATGCCGGTCCCGAGGGCGCCGACGAACGCGGTGCGCGACGCGAGGTCGGCGTAGCGGCGCTGCGTGGCCGGCGTGAAGCGCTCGGCGGTCTGGAAGGTGGAGAGCACGACGGTCGCTGCACCGTGGTTCAGCGCCTCCCGTTCGAGGTGCCAGCTCATCTCGAGCAGGAGCCGCTTCGTCGAGCGGCGCAGCGGACGGCCGGCGGCGGCGGCGTCGACGATGGAGGTCTGCGGTGAGGCCGGGGCCGCGACGGGCACGAAGGTCGCCGGGCCGTCGAGACTGGCGGGCACCGGCCCCGGTCGGGCGAACAGCCAGCCCTGGCCCAGGGTGGCGCCGAGGGAGAGCGCGGCATCGCGGTGCCCGGTGGTCTCGATCCCCTCGGCGAGCACCCGTGCCCCGGTGCGCTCGGCCTCGGCGGTGACGGCGGCGACGATCGCCGCGATGTCGGCGTCGGCCTGCTCCTGCACCAGCCGCAGGTCCAGCTTGATGACGTCGGGACGGACGAAGGGCATCAGGGCCAGCGACTCGACCTCCGCGCCGACGTCGTCGAGCGCGATGCCCCATCCCAGCTCGCGGACCGCGGCCAGCACGGCCAAGAGCTCGGCGGGGGAGTGGACGAGCGAGCGCTCGGTCACCTCGACCACGACGTGCAGCCGATCCGACGCCCGGGTCACGAGTCGGCGCAGCTCGTCGTCGATCGGCGCGTGGGCGACCTCCGGCTCGATGTTGACGAACAGGGGGATCGACCGAGGCAGGCCGGCGTCGAGCGCGCCACGGATCGCGGCCGCCCGGCACGCCAGGTCGAGCTCGGCGAGCAGACCATGCCGTCGAGCCGCGGCGAACAGGAGGTCGGGCCGCTCGAGCGCGCTGCCCTCGGGTCCCCGTGCCAGGGCCTCTACGCCGACCACCCGGCCGGAGTCGAGGTCGACGATCGGCTGGTAGACGGACCGCACGGCGCGCGCCGCCAGGATGTCGGCGAGGTCGTCGAGGGGCGCGGTGATCGTCACCTCGCCTGGGTCGGCAGGCGGCGGCGCGAGCTGAGGCTCAGCCGGGAGGCTCGGCGCCCGGCTCGCAGCCAGCGCTCACGATCGATGGCTCGGCGCTGCTCGTAGGTCGCGACGGCGGGGTGTGGGAGTCACTCATGGGGAGCGTCTGGCGCTTGGCGGCGTCGGCTGGCGGTGCAGCCCTCAGCGCGGCCCCGCGAGCCAGGTCGGCACGGTGGCCGCCAGATCGAGATCCAACAGTCCGAGGTCGGTCACCGCCGCCACGGCGTGTCCGGCCTCGGTCCGGCCCACCCAGGTGCGACACACCTGGTGCTGGGGCCCCACCGAGCAGAGGGCGAGACCGCCCCGATCGTCTGTGCCGAACAGGTGCCAGAAGGGGTGGGGGCTCCCGGGCACCTCCTCCCTGTCGGTCTCCGGGATGGCGCCCCCCTCGTACGCGGCGACCGATCCGAATCCGGCGATGCCGATCTCGACGTGGTAGCCCTCGGGTACCACGCGCCCGGCGACCGGTTCCCAATGATCGACCGGAGCCGCCCCGGCGGTGACCAAGTGGAGCGCGGCGCACTCCCGGCCGTACAGAGGGTGCTCGACGACGACGACGTCGACTCGCGCCGCCTCGGCCTCCAGTCGGACGGTCCAGGGGAACCCTTCGTGGCCTCCCGTGTACCAGGGGTCGCCCCCCGTGAGCGTCCCGCCCGGGAGGTCGACCTCGCCGATCGTGACCACCTCCGCAACCGTCCACGGCACCTCCCCGTCGGCCCACGCCGGGCGGTCGAGCGGGGCCGCGAGGATGGCTGCAGCAGCGTCGTCGATCCGGCCCGCCGAGCGGGCCGCGGCGACCAGCGGATCTCGTTCGCCCGATTCTCCGCTGAGCTCGAGGAGCCATCGGTGCAGCTCCGGCGCCACCCGGTGCGCCTCCCAGTCGATCAGCTCGAGGTCGCTCTCGTCGCCGCGGCGATGCGACCGGATCGTGGCGGCTGCGCCCCGCACCAGCGAATCGGTCGGCCCGGTGCCGTGCGCGATCGCGACCCGCACGAGCGCAGGTGTGGCCGAGCGCGGCACGGTCGCCATCGACAGCATCCTGACGATCGTGGGACGCGGCTCGGAGGCAACGCGGGCGATGGCGTCGAGGCGATCGCTCCAGTCCACCTCGGACCACGTCGGAAGCTTCCCGATGCGCATGTCGGTGAAGAGGAAGTAGGCGTGCGTGTCGTCGGCCCGGATCAGTCGCTCGAGCCACATCGCACCCGAGGGCCCGGGGATGGTGAACACGTGCTGGCGCAGGTAGCGCTGACCGCCGACGTGGCGATCCGCGGCGGGATCGAGCGCAGCCTCGACCTGATCAGGGACGGCGTCGAGCAGCAGTGCGAACGCACCGGCATCCAAGAGGTTGTCCGGACCGTAGGACGGCTGCTCGAGGATCGCCGTGAGCAACGCCGTGGCCAGCTGACGACGATCGTCGTCGCTCGCCTCCTGTGCGGTCGCCACGACCTCCTCCTGGAGATCGACCCAGCTCAGGTGAGGCACAGGCGGGATGACGAAACCTTCTGTGTCCTGGAAGATCGGCTCGCCCACGGACGCGAGGATGCGTTGTGCGAGATCGTCTGCCGTCGTCATCGGAGGTCAGGACCCCCCTGGCGGATTCGCGCCCGCCGCCGTCCACGCCGCCACCATGGCCGCCTGGGCGCGGCGCATCCCGCGCAGCCAACGCTCGCGATCGGTGGCCCGGCGCTGCTCGTAGGTCGCGACGGCCGGGTGGGGAAGGATGAGGAACTCCTCTGCCGCGAGGCCCTCGACGACGGTGCGGGCGACGTCCGCCGCCTCCAGCACCCCGTCGGCGCCGGCGGAGCCCTTGCCCGGCTCCACCCCCGCGGGCCGGCGTGCCTGGGCACCGCCGGCCATGGCCGTCGCCACCGCCTGGGGGCACAGGCACGAGACCCGGACCCCCGCGTCACCGTGGGTGATCGACAACCACTCGGCGAGGGCGACGACGGCGTGCTTGGTGACCGAGTACGGCGCCGAGCCGAGCTGGGTGAGGAGCCCGGCGGCCGAGGCGGTGTGGAGCAGGTAGCCCTCGCCTCGCTGCCGGAAGCCGGGGAGCACGGCGCGCGCCGCGTAGATGTGGCTCTTCAGGTTGACGCGGATGATGCGGTCCCAATCCTCGTCGGGCACCTCCACGCCACCGACCACCATGATCCCCGCGTTGGCGCAGAACAGGTCGACCGGCCCGAGCTCCTCCTCGGTCCGCCGAACCAGCTCCTGCACCGCGACCTCGTCGCCGGCATCGAGCCCGACCCCGAAGGTCCGGGTCGTGTCTGACGCGACGTCCTCGGCGACGCGCGCCGCGGCGGCCCCGTCGATGTCGGCGACCGCCACGCCGGCCGCCCCCTCGGCCGCGAAGGCCCGGCACATCGCCTCGCCGATGCCGCCCCCTCCGCCGGTGACGACGACGACCTTGCCTGCCAGATCCATGTGCGCTCCTCGGGACGTCCGGGTCCGGATCGTAGGCCACGAACTGGACCAACCGGTCAAGTCGAGTCGGGCTACCGTCGGGCGACGGGAACGCGGCGGCGACGCGGAGGTGGCGCGGTGGAGATGACCTGCATCGGGTGCGACGAGACGATCGCTGCCGACGGCCTCAACGACCTCGGCCTGGCGTTCCTGCGCCACGTCCGGGCCGCGCACGTCGACATGCCCTACTCCGACATGGCGATCCGCAACTTCGCCGAGGCGACCCAGCGGCTCACCGGGCCGGGCGAGCGCCTCGATCGGATCGAGGAGCTCGAGGTCCACCCGGTCACCGACGACCGCATCGACGACTGGCTGCACCTGTTCGACCACGACGGGTTCGTCGGGTGGCCGCAGTGGGCGGCGTGCTACTGCACCGAACCCCACGTCGCCGAACCCGGCGCCGAGGACGAGCACGACGCCCACTGGACCGAGAACCGCCACCTGATGGTCGACCGGCTGCGCGAGGGTCGCACGTCCGGCTACCTCGGCTACGTCGGCGGGCGACCCGCGGCGTGGGTCAACGCGTCGCTGCGCTCCGAGTACGCCCTCTACCGCGCCGGCCCCGGGTCCGAGCCGTCCGACGAGTCGGTGGTGGGCATCTCGTGCTTCGTCGTCGCGCCGCCCTACCGCCGCCACGGCGTCGCCGGGGCGCTGCTCGACCGGGTCCTCGCCGACGCCGCGGGTCGCGGCGCCGCGTGGGTCGAGGCCTACCCGTTCCTGCCGTCCACCTCCATCGAGCCGCAGGCCGACTTCCGCGGGCCGCGCGCCCTCTACGACGCCCGGGGGTTCGAGCAGGTCGCCGAGCGGGCCCGCGACGTCGTCGTCCGCCGGCGCCCCGCCAGCACTAGCTGACGATCAGGCTGATCGCCACCGCCGTGCCGAGCACGACGACGAGCATCCGGAGAACCTGCGCGGGGATCCGTCGCCCGATCCGTGCGCCCACCACCCCGCCGGCCAGGGCGCCGACGGCCACCAGGCCGACCGCCTCCCAGCGGACGTCCGCGACCAGGACGAAGAGCACCGCGGCGACGCCGTTCACCGTGCCGGCGAGGACGTTCTTCAGCGCGTTGGTCCGTCGCAGGTCGTCGGGGATGAAGGCGCCGAGCACCGCGAGCAGGATCACGCCCTGCGCGGCGCCGAAGTAGCCGCCGTAGATCCCTCCGAGGAAGACGATCGCCAGCGGGGCGAGGGTGACGTCGGGTGCGTCGGCGCGCCGGCGGCTGGCGAGCCACAGCGCCACCTTCGGCTGGACGGCCATCAGCGCCACGGCCACGAGGATGAGCGCGGGCACCACGGCGTCGAAGACCGCCGACGGCAGGGTCAGCAGCAGGATCGCGCCGGTGAGCCCGCCTGCGGCCGACGCGGCGGCGAGGCGTCGAGCCCGCGCGCCCTGGCCGTGCAGCTCGCGCCGGAAGCCGTAGACGCCGCTGGCCGACCCGGGCACCAGCCCGATGTTGTTGGCGACGTTGGCCTCCACGGCGGGGAACCCCACCGCGAGCAGCGTCGGGAAGGTGATGAGGCTGCCGGAGCCGACGAGGACGTTGACGCCGCCCGCGGCGAACCCGGCGGCGACGACGGCCGCAGCCTCGAGGGGCGTCACCGCCGGTTCCCGGAGCGCATGGGCGCCTTCCTAACGGGCGTCCCTCCGACCCTGCAAAGCGGGCTCGGGGAGGCCGATGTCGATGCGGGCCAGACCCGGCTCGGACGGACGGCCCCGCCCACCCACGGCGACGAGGAGGTCGACCATCGGGCGGTTCTCCCAGAGCACGTAGGTCACGAACCGGCGGATGCCGTGGCGCGCCGCCTCCTCGGCCAGGGTCGTGAGGAGCAGCGTGCCGATGCCGCGACCCTGTTGGTCGTCGCGCACGGTGATCGCCACCTCGGCGGCGTCGGGCTCCGCCGCGCACCGGACGTAGCGCCCGATCCCCAGGCCCTCGCCCTCGTCGGTCAGGACCCCGATCGCCTCGTGGCCGACGTGGTCGACCTCGGTCAGGTAGTCGAGCGTGTCCTCGTCGAGGCGGGTGACCCCGGTCAGGAAGCGGCGACGGCGCGACTCGCTCGACAGCGCCGCGAAGCCGTCGCGTAGCTGGGCCCGGTCGGCGGGCTCGACCGAGCGCACCACGACCCACGAGCCGTCCGGCAGCGCGCGGCGCTCACGCATACAGGTCCTCGATCACCGAGCCGTAGGCCGCGGCGACCACCTCGCGCCGGACCTTCAGCGTGGGCGTCAGCTCCCCGGACTCGACCGTGAGGTCGTGGGGGAGCACGGCGAAGCGCTTGATCGCCTCGGCCCGGGACACCGCGTCGTTGGCGTGGTCGACGGCCCGCTGCAGCTCGGCGCGCAGGGCCGCGTCGACGTCGGGGTCGCGCAGGTCGATCACGTCGAGCCCGCGGGTCGACGCCCACTCGTGCACGGCCTCCTCGTCGACGGTCAGCATCGCCGCGACGTACGCCCGGCGGTCGCCGACCACGATGGCCTGGCTGACGAGCGGGTGGGCCCGGAGCCGGTCCTCGAGCGGGGCCGGCGCCACGTTCTTGCCGGCGGCGGTGACGATGAGCTCCTTCTTGCGGCCGGTGATGCGCAGGTAGCCGTCCTCGAGCTCGCCGAGGTCGCCGGTGTGGAACCACCCGTCGGCGTCGATCACCTCGGCGGTCGCCTCGGCGTTGCGCCAGTACCCCTTGAACACCTGCGGCCCGGTCGCCAGGATCTCGCCGTCGTCGGCGATGCGGATCGTGGTGCCCGCCACCGGCCGCCCGACCGTGCCCGGTCGCCAGTGCGCCTCGGTGTTGATCGTCAGCGTGGGGCTGGTCTCGGTGAGCCCGTAGCCCTCGAAGATGTGGATCCCGGCACCGTGGAAGAAGCGGGTGAGCCGCTCCCCGAGCGCGGAGCCGCCGGAGAACGCCACCCGCAGGCGACCGCCGAACACGTCGCTGATCTTGCCGTAGAGCAGGTGGTCGAACGCCAGGTGCCCGAGGTCGAGGTCCGGCCGCCGCCGGCCCGCCTCGTGGGCCCGGGACCAGCCGGCGGCCACCAGCTCGGCGGCCTCGAACAGCTTCCCCTTGTGGGATGCGGCCGCCTTGCGCTGCGCGGAGGCGTGCACCTTCTCGAACACCCGGGGGACCGAGACGATGATCGTCGGCTGGGCCAGCGGCAGCTCCTCGGCCAGGTGCGCCAGGTCGGTGGCGAACGCCAGCGTCGCCCCCCACTCGAGCGACAGGAGCGCGACCGTCTTCGTCAGGACGTGGGCCAGCGGCAGGAAGATCAGGATCGTCTCGTCGTCGGTGAGCATCGAGCGCGCGGCGTCGAGGCTCTGCAGCGTGTTCACCCGGAGGTTGCCGTGGGTCAGCACGCAACCCTTGGGCATCCCGGTGGTGCCGGAGGTGTAGACGATGCTCGCCACGTCGTCGCGACCGAGCGCCCCGATCCGGCGGTCGATCTCGGCGGGATCGACGTCGGCGCCACGGGCCCGCAGCTCCTCGAGCGCGCCGTCGTCGATGACCAGCGCGCCGTTGACGAGCGAGGCCATCGCCGCCGTCTCGACCACGGTCAGGACGGCTCCGCTGTCGGAGAGGATCCACGCCACCTGGTCCGGCGACGACGTCTCGTACACCGGGACGGTGGCCGCCCCCGCCGCGAGGATCGCCATGTCGAGGACGATCCACTCCGGCCGCGAGCGCGACATGATCGCCACCCGGTCACCGGGGGACACGCCGCAGGCGACGAGGCCGGCGGCGACGCCGCGCACCTCGACCAGCACGTCGGCGGCGGAGGTGGCGACGAACGCGTCCTGCTCGCGGTGCGAGAGGAGCGGGCGCTGCGGGTCCTCCGCCGCCCAGCGGAGGAGCGGTTCGAGCAGGTGGCTCTCCTCGGCGATCGGTGCCATCGGGGGACCGCTGATCTCACGCATGGCTGCGCCTCCGTCCGTGCACGACGAGCCCGGCACCGAGCACCACGACCGCGAGCGCGGCGAGCCCGGCCGGTACCCAGGTGGTCGCCAGGTCGACCTGCTGTCGCAGGTCGGCGACCGTGTCCGCCACGTCCTCCACCGAGGCCGCCGTCTGGTCGTAGCTGTACTCGAAGAGCCGCACCGGCGGTCCGTCGAGCACCTCGTCGAGCGCCGTCGCGGCCTCCGCCGCGGCCGGCACCTCCGGGTACCGACCGAGCACCGCCCGCAGCTCGTCCTCGGCGGCGAGCCGCGGGCGCGCCCCGACCGACTCGCTCGCGCCGACGTCCACCTCCGCGCCCGTCGTCAGCTCGATCCCTGCCCGGCCCTCGAACGACATGACGTAGTCGAGCGGGATCGTCTCCTCGGTGAGGGCGACGAGCGTGTCGAGGTCCTCGGGCGCGAGCACCGGCCCGAGCTCGGCGAGCAGCTCGGTGACGTCGATGCCGGCTGCGGCGAGGTGCGGCTCCAGCTGCTCGAACGTCAGCTCACGGGGCAGCGGCACGACCTGGCCGAGCTCCTCGAGGTACGCGGCGTCGATCGGTGCCTCGTCGAGCTCGGCGACGAACGGGTGCAGGGTCAGCCCGCCGACCTCCTCGGTCGCGCCGTCGGGGTCCGGTCGCATGTCGTAGGTGGCCGCGATCTCGTTCTTGTAGATCGGGTTCGTGTCGTCCTCGCCGAGGTCGAACGGGAGGTTGAGGCGGTACGCGGGCGAGCGGTCGACGACGTTGCTCGGCTCGAACGCGTAGGCCCGGTCGTCGGCGACGTTCTCGAGCGACCGCCGGTCCATGACGTAGACGTTGGTCTGCGTGGTCTCGAACAGGTCGCCGGCCTCCTGGCGGATCGTCTCCTCGACGACCGCCAGGTCGCGGCTGCTCTCGTCGCCGTCGACCTCGATGTGCCGCTCGACGACGAGCGGGACCTCGACCGGTTCGTCGAGCGGCGCCGCGGAGGTCGGGTCGACGAAGAGCGTGAACGTGCCCTCGTACCGGGGGGAGACCTCGAGGTCGGTCGGGTAGCGGACGAGCGCCGGGACGGCGAACACGACCCAGGCGAGCGCGGCCAGCACGAGGGCGGCGGGGACGATCAGGGCCCAGCGAGGGAACCGGTGGGGTGGCGGCACGGGAGCCTCCCTTCCTCACGGTCCATCCTGCCCGGAACGCGAGCCGGCGGGGAGGGTCCAAGGTCACCCCTGGTCCCTCCCCGCCGGCGTCGGCGTCGCGTGGTGCTACTTCAGCAGCGGATCGCGCGGCAGGCCGAGGATCCGCTCGCCGATCTGGTTGCGCTTGATCTCGGACGTGCCGCCGGCGATCGACATGCCGCGGTGCATGAGCGCCATGCCCGACGACATGGCACCGGGCCCGTCGGTGAAGAGGGCGTCGTCGCCGAGGAGCTCGACCATGATCGCGACGGCCTCGTGGCCGAGCTCGGACAGCACGAGCTTCGTCATCGCCCCCTCCGGTCCGGGCTCGCCGCCGGCGACGGCGCGGTGCGCGCTGCGCAGGTTGAGCAGGCCCATCGCCTGGATCTGCGCGGCGTAGCGACCGATCCGCGCGGCGCCGCCGTAGAGCCGCTCGGGGTGCGCGTCGTAGAGCGGCACCAGCGCCGAGGGCGGCGTGCCGCCGGTCCCGCCACCGATGCTCACGCTCTCGTTGCCGAGCGTCGCGCGGGCCACGGTCCAGCCACCGTCGACCGGCCCGACCACGTCGTCGTCGGGGACGAACACGTCGGTGAAGAACACCTCGTTGAAGTTCGACTGGCCCGACGGCATCTTGATCGGCCGCACCTCGACGCCCTCGGCGTGCATGTCGATCACCATCATCGTGATGCCGTCGTGCTTCGGCACGTCGGGGTTGGTCCGCACGGTGGCGAAGCCCATGCCCGCCTGGTGGGCACCGCTCGTCCAGACCTTCTGGCCGTTGACCAGCCAGCCGCCCTCGACCCGGGTGGCCTTGGTCTTCACGCCGGCAGCGTCGGACCCGGCCTCGGGCTCGCTGAACAGCTGGCACCAGATGACCTCCTGGTTCAGCGCCGGCTGCACCCAGCGGGCCACCTGGTCCTCGGTGGCGTACTGGATGAGGGTGAGGATGTTCCACCCGGTGATCCCGTACTGCGGCGTCTCGATGCCGTGCTCGGCGAACACCTGCTCGATGACGAGCTGCTCGACGGCCTTGGCCTCGCGTCCGTAGGGCTTGGGCCAGTGGGGGACGGCGTAGCCGGTCTCGACGAGCTTGGCCCGCTTCTCCTCGTCGGAGAGGCCCTCGATGCTCTGGGCGAAGGCCCGGACCTCCTCGCGGATCGCCTCGGCCTCGGGCGGGAGCTCCATGGACTTGGTGCGGACGACGCCCTGGCGGGTGAGGTCGACGAGGTCACGCGCGGCGGCCTCGGCGTCGACGATGTTGAGCAGCGACGTGGCCCGCCGCATGAACAGGTGGGCATCGTGCTCGTAGGTCATGGCGATGCCACCGTGGACCTGCGTGTTGAGGTTGGCGCACAGGTCGGCCGCCGGGGCGGCGAGCGAGGCGGCGACGGCCGCGGCGTAGGCGAGCTGGTCCCCGCCGGTGGCGGCGGCACGGGCTGCGTCCCACGTGGCGGAGTTCAGCAGCTCGGTGGCGACGGCCATGTTGGCGCAGTGGTGCTTCACGCCCTGGAACATGGCGATGGGGCGACCGAACTGCTGGCGCTCCTTCGCGTAGGCGGCGGCCATCTCGGTGGCCTCGGCGCACAGGCCGACCGCCTCGGCGGAGTAGAGCACGCGGCCGAGGTCCCGGAGCGAGGACGCTGCGCCGGTGATCACCCGGCCTGCGGCCCCGTCGAAGGTGACCTGGGCGGCGGGACGGGCCGGGTCGAGGCTGGGGCGAGCGGGGACGGTGACGCCCTCGGCGCCGCGATCCACCACCACCACGTCCTCGCCGGCGGCGGCCACCAGGACGGTGGCGAGGTCGGCGCCGACGACGATCGCGGTGCCGTGGAGCGCGCCGTCGCGCAGCTCCAGATCGCCGCCGGTCGCGACGCCGGCCACGGTGGATCCGTCGGCGAACCCCGGGAGCAGGTCGGCGGCGGCGTCGTCACCCGCGGCGGCGATCACCGCGCTGGCGATCATCGACGGGACGAACGGCCCGGGGGTGAGGGCCCGGCCGAGCTGCTCGACGACGATGGCGAGCTCCTCGATCCCGTAGCCGGAGCCGCCGTGCTCCTCGGGGACGTGGAGCCCGAACCAGCCGAGGTCGGCGGCTGCGGACCAGAAGGAGGGGAGCGCGGGGTCGGCTCCGTCGAGCAGGGCGCGGTTGGCGCCGCGGGCGTCGTGCTTCCGGAGGAAGTCGGCGACGGTGTCCGCGAGGGCCTTGTGGTCGTCGGTGATGGCGAGCGTCATAGCGGAATAGAGTAGTCTCAATTCCGCGGGGCGACGTCACACCTCGTCCGCCCCCTCGTCCTCGTCCCCGTCCTCGTCGTCACCCTGGGCCCGCCGGTAGGACTCCGAGGTGGGGTCGAGGGCCGGCTCGCCGAACCACTCCGCCGCCCGCATCTCGTCCTCGAGCCGCTTGCGGACCTTGGTCGGGTGCAGGTCGATGTACAACTTCCCGTTGAGGTGGTCGGTCTCGTGCTGGAAGCAGCGGGCTCGCAACCCCTCGCCCTCGTAGGCGATCTCGGCACCGGTGGCGTCCTGGCCCGTGACCCGGCAGCGCAGGGCGCGGGTGGTGATGAGCCCCATCCCCGGCAGCGACAGGCACCCCTCACCGCCCTCCTGGAGGTCGGCGTCGAGCACGGTCACCGTCGGGTTGACGACGGCAGCGGCCAGACCGTCGCGGCAGTCGAAGACGAACACCCGCTCGGTGCGGCCGATCTGGTTGGCGGCGAGCCCGACCCCGGTCGGGATCGCGTACATCGTCTCGAACAGCTGGTCGACGAGGCGCTGGACCTCGCCGTCGAAGACCGTCACCGGGGTGCACCGCTTGCGCAGCACCGGGTTGCCCCAGAGGGTGACGGGGGCGCACCCGCCGTGGTCGTGGTCGGACGAGGTCGGCTCCGTCGCGCTCATGGCGCGGATCCTACGGATCGCGGGTCGTGGCAGCCGCCTCCGCGGCGGCGCGGCGCGCGGCCTCGGCCATCGCGGCGTGGGCGGCCTCCATCTGGAACCGGCCGAGCGCCCGGTAGCTCTCGAACTGGCGGTGGCTGAACAGCTGGTCGGTGGTCGGGGAACACCGGTGTGGACTCGGCCCACGTCTGCACGTCCCAGGGGATCTCGTCGGTGAGGTTGGCCTCGAGGATGACGATCCGCCCCGGCGTGCCGTCCGGGTAGGTGAAGGTCCCGGTGACGCAGGGCTTGGTGGCCCACACGGCGTCGGGCACCGGGTCGGCGGTGGCCACCTTGGGTCGGCGCCGCAGCGGTCGCCGCACCACCTTCGGGGCCTCGGCCGGCCGGCGCATCGGCGAGAGGTCGACCTTCACGTCGATGGCCATCTCCTCGCGGACGAGGGCCAGCGCCTCGCCGATCGTGCTGAACGACTCCGGCCCGTCGCCGGCGGCGCTGATGCACCAGATCTCGGTGCACCCGCGCCGGAACAGCTCGACGACACCCAGGTTCTCCCAGTGCCCGCCGTCGGACACGTAGAGGTAGGGCCCGTCCTTCGGGAACGCCCCGGCGACCTCGCGCAGGTACCACCACCACCACGGTCGGCCCCGCCACCGCTCGCCAGCCGCGAGCCGCTCGACCTCGGCGGGGTGCGGCAGCCACACGCCGAGGCGCACGTTGAGGAGGGCGAGCAACGAGTCGATGGGTCCCCGGCTCATCTTGCCCATGCCCGGCGAGACCGCCGCCCCCGAGATGGCCATGAGCGACGGGAGCGTCACGTCGGACAGGCGCCGGTCGTCCAGTCGGGCGAAGTACTCCCGGGTGTCCATCCATCCGAGCTCGGGGGACCCGACCACCTCGGCCGACACGGTGAACGACACGCTGCGGCGACCGGGCGGGGCCACCGACCGGTCGGCGACGTTCGCCGCGCAGCACATCACCAGCTGGCTCGCGGCCACCGACTCGCCGTCGACCTGTGGCGCCCGGGGCGCGACGAGCTGTGCGTGCGACGTCGTCCGCAGCGCGGCGTCCTGCGGCGCGTGCTCGGCCTCGGCCTCGATGTCGCGGATGAGCACCGGGCCGTCCTCGTAGCGCACGTCGGTCGCCTGGGTGGGGGACACCCGACGGATGGCGTAGGCCTCGCTGAGTCGCCGCTTGTAGAAGGGGAAGAGCGACCACGAGTGCGCGTCGACCGTCCCCAGCCCGACGAGCGCCGCGAGCACCCACAGCCAGCGGGCGACGTCGGTCGAGAGCCAGAGGGGCAGGTCGGCGAGCCCGAGGCCGAGGCCGAACCCGAGCATCCGCCCGCTCGGGCCGTTCGCCGTCGCGAACTCGAGCAGGTCGAGGAACACCAGGACCGCGAGGAGCGGGACGACGATCCCGACCACGAGCCGCGACACGGTGTCGATGTGGGCCTTGCCCTCCTTGATGGCCAGGCTCGTGAACGACTTGACCGCCGTCGCGAGCAGACCCGTGATGCCGAGCGCGGCGAGCACGGCGTCGAGGCCGGTGGCGCCGTCCTGGCTCGCACCGCCCCCGCCCCCGATCGTGAGGAGCCGGTTGAGCAGGTCCGGCACCTCCTGCACGGCCCACGGCAGCACGACGAACACCAGGAGCCACCCGCCGCCGAGGAGCGCGAGCATCGCCGCCGCCTGCTCCATCGTGCGGCGCACCCCACGGTGGAACGGCCGCCAGAGCACCCGCCCGAGGTACACCGCCAGGCCCGCGCCGAGCAGGACGAGTCCCGTCAGCCACTGCCCGAGCACGACGTCGATCGACGTGCGCCCGGTCATCCCCGAGCGGTGCGTCACCGTCGGGGTCTGCTCCTCGACGAGCGACTGCTCGATCGCCGCCGCCACCTCGCCCACCTCCCCGGTGCGGGGCACCGTCCGGAACGCCCGGCTGTCGAGCTCGAAGCGGGGTGCGTCGCCGACGACCACCGCCGGTCCGTCCGCGTTGTCCGACGTCGGCGCGTAGGGGTCGGCGGCCACGTCCTCGACCGAGCACGGGGGTGCGTCGTCGCCGCTCGGCCGGTCGTCCCACGCCGCCACCCGCACGGTGGGCTGGTCGACGATCGACGCCTCGCCCCGCTCGACGCGGACCACGCCCGGGCCGGTCGTCGTCGCCCACGCCGGCGCCAGGCGGGTGGTGGCGTCGTCCACGGCGGGCCACACGCGCATCACGGCACACGAGTACGACGGTGTGACGGCGTAGACCGAGAAGGGCGGGTCCGCCGTGGCGTTGTTCTCGACGAGCGTGACCTCGACGTCGGCGAGCGCCGGCTGGGTCGCGGTCTCGAGCACCGGCGTCCGGGCGCGCAGCTCGGGGTGGGCGGCGTCGCTCGAGATGAGCCACCCGATCGGCCGGGCGACGGCGAACATCAGGAGCCAGATGAGCAGCCAGCCGAAGAGGATGCCGGCGATCAGGCGCAGCGCACCGGCGAGGAAGACGAGGGCGCTGCCGATGAGGTGGGACGAGTGGAGCCGCACCCAGCGCTCCTCGGGCGACAAGGGCGCGTAGACGCGTGGGCCGGTCCGTCGCGCCGCGTCATCGTCGGCCCGCTCACCGTTGGCGATGGCCCAGCTCGCCGCCATGTAGCCGCCGCCCGACACCGCGGTCACGTAGCGGGCCCGCTCGAGCACGCCGTGGTGGTCGAGCACCTGCAGCGCACCGAGGCAGAAGGACGCGGAGCGCACGCCGCCGCCCGAGCAGCTCACCCCGATGCGTCCCGGTTCGGGCGCCCACGCCGCCTGGTGGTCGTCGCGCGGCTCGTAGGTGGCGTGTCGGGCCGGACGGTGGAACCCGCTCGCGACCCACACCGCGCCCATGCCGACGAGCACGACGACCGCGAGGAGGAGCAGCCCGAGCTTGGTGCCGGCGGCGAACGACGCGAGCGGGAAGTCCGCACCGGACGCCGGACCGGCGAGCGCGTCGATGCCGCCCTCGTCCAGACGGGTGGCGAGATCGCTCAGGCCCGACCGCAGGAGCGCGTTCTCGACGAGGTCGAGCGCGGCGGCGACGAAGGTGGCACCCAGCGCGCACCCGCCCGCGATCGTCCAGGAGTGCCACACGGTCGACCGCCGAGCCGGCACCTCCGGCGGTCGGGAGGCCTGGCGCCGCGCCCACAGCAGCCCGCCGAGGCCCGCACCGAGGACGACGACGAAGAGCGGCACGAACCGCCGGTCGTCGTCGTGGAGGGCGTCGATGCTGTCGGCGATCAGCGCCTGCACCTCGGCGGGGTCGGCGTCGGGCTCGTCGGCCCCGAGCAGGCGCACCACCTCTCCCTGGCGACCGGCGAGCTGCAGGGGCAGCGGGTCGAGCCCCTGCGTCGGCGCGGCCACCGCGAGGAGCGAGGCCGCCACCGCCACGTACGCCGCGGCGATCGCTGCTCGCACCAGTCGCCCGCTCGCTCGCCCCACGCTGCCCTCCGCCGTGTCGGCCACCCTGTGCACGGATCGTGCTCCCTCGGCGGTTCGGGGGCAAGGACCAGCTGCCAGACTCTCGGGGTGCCACCTTCGAGCTCCGAGCGTCGCGACATGCTGCTCGACGTCGCCGGCGACCTGGCGATGACCGACGGGCCCGAGGCGGTGACGATGGACGCGGTGGCGGCCCGGGCCGGGGTCAGCCGCCCGCTCGTCTACAAGCACTTCGCCAACCGCGACGTGCTGCTCGACGAGCTCTACCGACGCGAGGCCCGGCGCCTCCACCGCGAGCTGAGCGGCAAGGTCGAGGCGGCCGACGGCGTCGAGGCGATGTTCCGTGCCCTCGTGCGCGGGGCGCTCGACGCATCGGGCGATCGCAGCCACCTCCTCGCCGTCATGCGACGGGGGACGTGGAGTCGAGCCGTGCGCGGCGAGCAACGTGACCGCGACGAGCTGACCACGAGGGCGTTCTCACGGGTGGTCGTCGCCGAGCTCGGCGTGGAGCGGGCCCGTGCGACCCCGGTCGTCGCGCTGCTCCTCTCGCTCGTCGACGGCGTGCTCGCCCAGTGGCGCCTCGACCCGACGGCGCACCGTGCCGAGGTGCTCGAGGCCGCGTACATGGAGATCGTGCGGGGAGCGCTCGTCGCGCTTGCCGACCCGCCCGATCGGTGACAATCTGTCACCGCACGCGATCCAGGGGGACCACGACATGACCGACGCCGCGACGCGCACCTACGCCGGCGAGCAGCGGATGCTCGACGCCGACAGCCACGTGATGGAGCTGGCCGACTTCCTCGACCCGCACATCGATGACGCCTTCCGCCCGCTCCTGCGCCGCAAGGGGATGGACGCCCTCGCCCCGGTGCTCGAGAAGGCGAGGTCCCAGGCCGAGGCCCGCAAGGTCGACGCCGAGCGTGCCGCGGAGGCCGAGGCCCGGCTGCTCCAGGACAAGGGCTGGAGCGCGGTCGGTGCGTTCGACCAGCAGGAGCGCATCCGGGCCCTCGACCTGTTCGGCTTCCACGGCCAGCTCGTCTTCGCCACCTTCGCCACCTCGATGTTCAGCGGCCGCGACCTCGACCGCCTGTACGCCGGGGCCGCCGCCCAGAACCGGGCCATGGTCGACTTCTGCTCGGTCGACGACCGCCTGTTGCCCGTCGGCTACGTGCCGCTGAACGACCCGGCGCGGGCGCTCGCCACGCTCGAGGAGGCGCTCGAGCTCGGGTGCGACGCCGTCATGGTGCCCTCCACCGCCGCCGGCGAGCTGGCGCCCACCCACCCGGACCTGTTCCCGGTGTGGGACACCCTGGCCCAGGCCGACGTGCCCTTCGTGCTGCACGTGGGCGGCGGCGGACGGCTCCTCGACCGTGCCTTCCACAACAACGCCATGCCGGTCAGCGACCACCTGGGCGGTGGCGAGAACATCCGCTCCAAGGACTTCCTCGCCATCCACCACTCGCCCGAGCTGTTCCTCGGCGCCCTGATCTACGACGGCATCTTCGACCGCTTCCCCACGCTGCGGGGCGGCTGCATCGAGCAGGGCGCGTCCTGGGTGCCGTCGTGGATGCGCCACCTCGACTACGGCCTCCGCGCCTTCCGCCGCACCGAGGAGCCGCTGCAGCGCCTCGAGCACCAGCCGAGCGACTACGTCCGCCGCAACCTCACCTTCACGCCGTTCCCGGGCGAGCCCCTCGGCTGGATGATCGAGCAGGCGGGGGACG
Source organism: Actinomarinicola tropica (assembly GCF_009650215.1). Lineage (GTDB taxonomy): Bacteria > Actinomycetota > Acidimicrobiia > Acidimicrobiales > SKKL01 > Actinomarinicola > Actinomarinicola tropica. The sequence continues at coordinate 1,062,234 of NZ_CP045851.1, forward strand.
TGTTCCTCTTCTCCACCGACTACCCGCACCCCGAGGGCGGCCGGGACCCGATCGCCAAGTTCGAGGAGCAGATCGGCGAGGTCTCGACGGCGCAGCGCGACGCCTTCTACTACGGGAACATGGCGCGGCTCCTCGGCCGCCGGTTCGCCGCCGCCGCGGCGTGACGCAGGTCGTGGCGGGACCGGGCCACGCGGGCAGGATGGTGGGGTGACCTCCCGCCGCGTGGCCCTGGTGAGCGATGGTGCGGGCTACGTCGGCCCGCACCTCGCTCGCGCCCTCGCCGCCGCCGACCACGACATCGTCGTCGGCGACCCCGAGGACGGGCTGGTCGAGTCGCTGCAGTCGCTCGGCGCCGCGGTCGAGGTCGTCGAGCGCACCCGGTTCCTCGTGGAGCCCGACGCGTCGGAGCGACTGGCCGCCGCGGCCCTCGATCGCTTCGGCCGCATCGACGCCGCCGCGGCGTTCACCGGCAAGATCGTCACCGGTCGGTTCCTCTCCTCGTCGCTCGACGACCTGCGCACCGCGGTCGTCGGGTGCGTGGAGGCGCCGTACAACTTCCTGCGGGCCGTCGTGCCGGTGATGGTCGAGCAGGAGGGAGGCGGCCAGGTGCTGGTGTTCACCAGTGCCGCCGGCGCCCGGGTGACGCCCGGCGCGCCGCTGTACTCCACCGCGCGTGCGGGGGCCACGATGCTCGTGCGCAACGTGGCGGCCGAGGTCGCCGGGCGCGACGTGCAGGTCAACGCCCTGGGCACGAACTTCATCGACTTCGACGGCTTCGTGAAGGCCAGCCGGGCCGACACGCCCGAAGGGCGGGAGCGGGTCGAGGCCCAGGTGCCCATGGGCCGCCTGGGCGGCCTGGAGGAGCTGGCGCACTTCGCGCTGCCGTACCTCGACGGCCGCAGCCGCTTCACCACGGGCCAGTACGTGTCCTTCGCCGGAGGCTGGGCCTAGCCGGTCCAGTGTCACATCCCCTTCGTAGGATGGGGTGCAGGTGGTCGGGTCGGTGTCTTCCCCGCCCGGTTCGGTCGCCTCGTTCGCCGGCGTCGGTGCCGGCCTGTGATGGCGATGGCGGAGGTGCAGCTGTGGTGCTGCTCGATGTCGGGGAAGTGGATGTGGGTCCGGTGGATCCGGGGGTCGCGCTGTCGGCGTTGGCCCGGGCGGTGGACTTGCTCGCCGCGGTGGATCTCGATGCGTTGGATGCCTGCTCGGAGATGGGGTTGGTGCGCGATCTGGAGGTCCTGCGCCGCCGGTTGGACGCCACCACCGATCAGCTGGCGGGGCATCTGGACCGCTCTCAGGCGTATGTGGTGGACGGGTTGGCGTCGGCGGCGGTGGCGGTGCGGCACCTGGGCCGTCTCCCACACGCCGAGGCCCGGGCGCGGGTGCAGTGCGCGCGGGTGCTGCGGGACCTGCCCGCGCTCGCCGCCGCGTATCGGGCGGGGGACGTCCCGACCGCACATGTGCGGGCGGTGGCCCGTGTGGCGCGCAACCCCCGAGTCGTGGACCTGTTGCCGCTGGTCGAGGACGTGATCGTGGAGATGGCCCGCAGCGAGGGCCACGACGGGTTCTGTCGGTGGTTGCGGGAGTGGGAACGCCTGGTCGATGTCGACGGCACCGAACAGGACGCCGAGACGACCCACGCACGACGGAACGGGTCGGTGGTGGAGAACTTCGACGGCGGGTTCACCCTCACCGGCGGGTTCGGGAACCTGCAGGGCGCCGCCATCGCCGAGACCTTCGAGCGGTTCGCCCGCGCCGAGCTCCTCGCCGACTGGGCCGAGGCCCGCGCCCGGCTCGGTGACGCCGCCACCGACGCCGACCTGGCCCGCACCGCCGCCCAGCGCGGCGCCGACGCCCTCGCCGCGATCTTCGCCCGCGCGGCCTCCACCGTCGGCCGGGCCGTCCCGCTGGTCAACATCATCGTCGACCTCCACACCCTCGAGACCGCCCTCACCGGCACCGACGAGCCTGCTGAAGCCCCGCAGGTGCCGCGGGCGACCGGGCCGCGCGTCTGCCGCACCGTGTCGGGGGTGCCCCTCGCACCCTCCGACGTGGTCGCCGCGGCACTGGCCGGCCAGGTCCGCCGGGTGGTCATCGACGCCGACTCCAACGTCATCGACCTCGGACGCCGCCGACGGTTCTTCACCGGCTCGGCCCGCGAGGCCGCCGAGCTCACCAACACCCTCGCCCACCCCGACGGACTGCGCTGCATCTGGAACGGCTGCCACCGACAACGGGGCCTGCAGATCGACCACACCGTCGACGCGAGCCGCGGCGGACCCACCGACCAAGCCAACGCCGCCGTGCTCTGCGACACCCACAACCGGCTCAAGAACCACGGCTGGCACCCCACCCGCGCACCCGACGGCACCTGGACCATCCACCGCCCCGACGGCACACCCACCACACCACCCGCATGACCGCGGCGGACCGCTCGCCGGCGGGCGGTAGCGTGGCGGCGATCTCGATGGACGACGACCAACCTCCCGAACCGGCGCGCCGCCGGGCGATCCTCGTCCTCGCCGCGATCGCCGTCGCCATCCTCGGCGTCGGCGAGATCGCACCGAGCCTCACCACCCACGCCGTCGCGCCCGTCTTCGACGACTCGACCCAGGGGTCCGCGAGCGGCGCGGTCGTGCGCCAGGCGCGCCGTCGCACCCGCTGCCCGCGCCGGGTGCGGTGGTCGTCCACCCGTCGCCGACGCCGCACGCGTCCGGCCGCCCCGTGCGCCCGCTGGCAGCCGCGACACGCTCCTGGCCGGCTCGACCCACCGAGGAGGGGACCTCCGTCCCACGCCGTGCTCTGAGCCCGGTGTCGTCGTGATGGAGGTCAAGTGGAGTCGATCGTTCCCCAGCTGCTGCTGGTGTTGTTCCTCGTCGTGTTGAACGCGGCGTTCGCCGGGACCGAGCTGGCCCTGGTGTCGCTGCGAGAAGGTCAGCTGCAGAGGCTCGAAGGAGCCTCGGCGGCCGGCCGCGTCCTCGCCCGTCTGGCGCGGGAGCCCAACCGCTTCCTCGCCACGATCCAGATCGGCATCACGCTGGCCGGGTTCCTGGCGTCCGCGGCGGCCGCGGTGTCGCTGGCCGAGCCGCTCGTCGAGCCGCTCGGATTCCTCGGCGGGGCCGCCGAGCCCGTCTCGGTCGTCGTGGTCACCCTGGTGCTCGCCTACGTCACGCTCGTGTTCGGCGAGCTCGCGCCGAAGCGGGTCGCCATGCAGCGTGCCGAGCGCTGGGGGCTCCTCGCCGCCCGGCCGCTCGCGGTCATGTCGTCGATCACCCGCCCGGCGGTGTGGTTCCTCTCCCGGTCGACCGACGTGGCCGTGCGGCTGATGGGCGGCGACCCGCACCAGCAGCGCGAGGAGGTCACCGAGGAGGAGATCCGCGACATGGTGGCGATGCAGACCTCGTTCACCGAGAAGCAGCGGGCGATCATCGACGGCGCGTTCGAGATCTCCGAGCGCACGCTGCGCGAGGTCCTGAAGCCCCGCAACGACGTCGTGCACTTCAGCGCCGACCAGCTGTGCCCCGAGGCCCTGCTCGACCTGGTCGCGTCGGGGTACTCGCGGGCGCCCGTGACCGCGACGGCGTCGCTCGACGACGCCGTCGGCGTGGTCCACATGCGCGACCTCATCCGCGGGGGCGACGGTCCGGTCGGTCCCGTCGTCTCCGAGCTGCCGGTCTACCCGGAGACGCTCGACGTCCTCGAGGCCCTCCACCGCATGCAGGCGACCCATGCCCAGCTCGCCGGCGTGGTGAACGAGCACGGCGCCATCGAGGGCATCGTCACCGTCGAGGACCTGGTCGAGGAGCTCGTCGGCGAGATCTACGACGAGACCGATCGCGACGTCGTGGCCGTCCGCCACCTCGACGACGGCACGATGGTGCTCGTCGGCTCGTTCCCGATCCACGACCTGCCCGACGTCGGCGTCCACGAGGTGCCGGAGGGCTCCTACGCGACCATCGCCGGGTTGGTCCTCGACGAGCTGAACCACCTGCCCGACGCACCGGGCGACCGGGTCGTGGTGGGGGAGTGGGAGATCGAGGTGACGGCCGTCGCCAAGCGGACGATCACCGAGGTGGCCGTGCGTCGCCACGACGCGCCGTGACCGGGTGAGCGCCCTCGGCAGGACTCGAACCTGCGCACACGGCTCCGGAGGCCGATGCTCTATCCGCTGAGCTACGAGGGCTGGTGGACGAGCCAGTATGCCAGGTTCCCAGGAGGCCGCCGACCTGACAGCCTGGTGCGCATGAGCGATCCCCAGGACGAGACCGTGCCCGACGCCGACGCCCAGGAGCAGTCCGCCGAGGTCGACCCCGCGGGCGCGATCGATCAGCCGACGCGGGACCCGGAGGCGCCGGAGGCCGACGCCTGGGAGCAGGCCCAGGAGCTGCCGGAACCGGACGAGGACACCGGCCCCGACTCGTAGACTCCGCTCCTCCCGCACCTCTCGCACGCCCCCACACGGAAGAGACGCACCGTTGATCCGCGACGACCTGGCCGCCGCCCTCCGCACCACGCTGCGGACCCTCGAGATCGAGCCGCTCCCCGAGCAGATCCACCTCGAGCGACCGGCCCGCCGCGAGCACGGCGACTGGTCGTCCAACGTGGCCCTCGCCACCGGCAAGCGGGCCGGCTGGAACCCTCGTGAGCTGGCCGGACGCATCGCCGAGATCCTGAACGCCGAGCTGCCGCGCCACGTGCGCAGCGTCGAGATCGCCGGTCCGGGGTTCGTCAACTTCCGCCTGCACGACAGCTGGCTGCACGACGTGCTCGTCGACGTGGTCGACGCCGGCACCGACGGATTTGCCCGGCCGCACCTCGGCGACGGCGAGTCGGTGCAGCTGGAGTTCGTGAGCGCCAACCCGACCGGGCCGCTCCACGTGGGCAACGGCTGGTGGTGCGCGTACGGCGATGCCCTCGCCCGGGTGATGGCCCGCTGCGGCTACGAGGTGTCCCGGGAGTACTACGTCAACGACACCGGCGGGCAGATCCGCCGCCTGGGCGAGAGCGTGCTGGCCCGGCGGCGCGGCGAGGACGTGCCCGAGGGCGGCTACCCGGGCGAGTACGTCGCCCACCTCGCCGCCGAGTTCGACGGCCCCGACGACCCGACCGAGGCCGGGCGGTTCGCCGCGGAGCGCATCCTCGTGAACATCCGCGAGACCCTCGAGTCGGTCGGCATCGTGTTCGACGAGTGGTTCAGCCAGGCCTCCATCGAGGAGTCGCCGGCGCTCGACGAGACGCTCGCCCAGTTGCGGTCGAGCGGCCTCGTGTTCGAGAAGGACGGAGCACTGTGGCTCAACACGGGCGACCACGGCGACCCCCGCGGTGAGCGGGTCCTCAAGAAGTCCGACGCCGAGGGCGGTGACTACACGTACCTGGCCGGCGACATCGCCTATCACCGCAACAAGTTCCTCGTGCGCAACTTCGACCACGTCATCAACGTGTGGGGCGCCGACCACCACGGGCAGGTCGCCAGCCTGAAGGCCGGCGTGGCGGCACTCGGCATCGATCCCGAGCGCCTCGAGGTGCGCCTCGGTCAGATGATCTCGCTCGCGAGCGGGCGCATCGGCAAGCGCCTCGGCAACGCCATCGACTTCTCCGACCTCATCGCCGACATCGGCCCCGACGCCACCCGCTTCCTCAGCCTCACGAGCTCGATCGATCAGCCCACCACGGTCGACCTCGATCAGGTGCGCAGCCAGACGATGGAGAACCCGGTCTTCTACGTGCAGTACGCGCACGCCCGCATCTGCTCGATCCGCAAGGTGGCCGAGGAGCGTGAGGTGGCCCGCCGCCCGGTCGACGAGGTCGACCTGTCGCTGCTCACCCACGAACGCGAGCTCGACGTGCTGCGCACCCTCTTCGAGCTGCCCGAGACGCTGGCGTCGGCGTGCGTCGACCGGGCGCCGCACCGCATCACGGTGTGGGTCCGCGAGCTGGCCGGGCGGTTCCACGGCTTCTACCACGACTGCTACGTGATGGGCGACGACGTCCCGCCCGAGCTCACCCAGGCCCGGCTGTGGCTGGTCGAGGCCGCAGGAGTGGGGCTCGAGATCGGCCTCGATCTGCTCGGCGTCTCGGCACCGGAGTCGATGTGACCACGACGCCGCAGCCGCCCGCGCCCAGCGGTCCGGGGGCGGCCACGCCCGGCCAGCACGCCCGGGGCCCGGTGCCGCTCCAGCTGCTGCCGGACCACTCGACCATCGCCGCCGACGGCTCGCTCGTCATCGGCGGGTGCCGCGTCGACGACCTGGCGAGCGAGTTCGGCACCCCGTTCTTCGTCTACGACGAGGTCCACCTGCGCGACCGTGCCCGCGAGGCGGTCGCCGCGTTCGGGCCGGGCGTGGCCTACGCCTCCAAGGCGTTCCTCTGCACGGCGATGGCGGCGCTCGTGCACGAGGAGGGGATGTGCATCGACGTCGCCACGGGCGGCGAGATGCGGGTGGCCCTGGCCGCCGGCGTCCCGGCCGACCGCCTGGTGATGCACGGCAACAACAAGTCGAACCTCGAGCTCGAGATGGCGCTCGCCGAGGGCGTGGGTCGCATCGTCGTCGACTCGTTCGACGAGATGGACCGCATCGAGGCGCTGGTGGCGGGGGGCCTCCCCGTGCCATCGGTGCTGCTGCGGATCACGCCCGGCATCGAGGCCCACACCCACGAGTTCGTGAAGACGGGTCAGGACGACTCGAAGTTCGGCTTCGGCCTGGCGTCGGGGGCGGCCCGGACGGCGCTCGACCGGGCCCACCGATCGACGGCCATGCACCTCGTCGGCATCCACGTGCACATCGGCAGCCAGGTCTTCGTCGTCGACTCGTTCCGCAAGGCGGTCCAGACGCTCGCACCCCTGGTGAACGACCTCGGGCTCCCCGAGTTCTCGATCGGTGGCGGCCTCGGCGTCGCCTACGTCGAGGGCGAGGAGTCGGCGACGATCACGCAGTGGGGGGCGGTCATGAACCAGGCGTGCCGCGACGCCGGCATCACCGCCCAGGTGTCGGCCGAGCCCGGCCGCTCGATCGCCGCCGCCGCCGCGGTCACCGTCTACACCGTCGGCACGATCAAGGACCTGCCCGGCATCCGCACGTACGTGTCGGTCGACGGCGGCATGAGCGACAACCCCCGGCCGGTGCTCTACGGCAGCGGCTACGAGACGTTCCTGCCGCGTGCCGTCGCCGCCGACCGTCCGCGCGAGATCCGCCTCGTCGGCAAGCACTGCGAGTCGGGCGACGTGCTCGTGCGGGAGGGCTACGTCCCCGACGACCTCGCGGTCGGCGACCTGCTCGCCACGCCGGTCACCGGCGCCTACGGGCACTCGATGGGCTCCAACTACAACAAGGTCCTGCGCCCGCCCGTCGTGTTCGTCCGCGACGGCGACGCCCGGCTCGTCGTCCGTCGCGAGACCTACGACGACCTGCTGCGTCTCGACGTGTAGGTAGCGTTGCCCGGATGACCACGACACCGGTGCGCATCGGTCTCCTCGGCTGCGGCAACGTCGGAGCGGCGTTCGTCCAGCTCGTCGAGCGGCGCCACGACGAGATCGCCAACCGCCACCAGATCGACCTCCAGATCACGCGCGTCGCCGTGCGGAACCTCTCGCGGGAGAGAGCGGTCGACCTCGACGAGGCCGTGCTCACGCACGACGCCGATGCGGTCGTCCACGATCCCGACATCGACCTGGTGGTCGAGGTGATCGGCGGCATCGAGCCGGCCCGCCACCTGACCCTCTCGGCGCTCAAGGCCGGCAAGCCGGTCATCAGCGCCAACAAGGAGCTCCTCGCCAACCTCGGCGCCGAGATCTACGAGGCGGCAGGCGATGCGGGTGTCGACATCCTGTTCGAGGCGGCCGTCGCCGGGGGCATCCCGCTGATCCGGCCGCTCCGCGAGTCGCTCGCCGGTGAGGACATCCGGCGCGTGGTCGGCATCGTCAACGGCACCACCAACTACGTGCTGTCCCGCATGGCCGAGGAGCACGTGAGCTTCGGGGAGGCCCTGGCCGAGGCGCAGGAGCTCGGCTACGCCGAGCGGGACCCCACCGCCGACGTCGAGGGCTTCGACGCCAGCGCCAAGGCCGCGATCATCGCCTCCATCGCGTTCGGCGTGCAGGTCGTCGCCGGCGACGTCTACCGCGAGGGCATCGCCGAGCTCACCCCGGGTGACCTCTCCTTCGCCGCCCGACTCGGCTACGTCGTGAAGCTGCTCGCCATCGCCGAGCGGTTCGACACGCCGGACGGCGCCGAGGTGGCCGTCCGCGTCCATCCTGCGATGGTTCCCGAGCACCACCCTCTGGCGGCGGTGCGCGAGTCGTTCAACGCCGTGTTCGTCGAGGGCGCGGCCGTCGGCGACCTGATGTTCTACGGGCGCGGGGCCGGCGGCGACCCCACGGCGTCGGCGGTGCTCGGCGACGTGATCGACGCCGCGCTGAACCTCACCAACGGCCGAGCTTCGCGGCTCTCCCGCCTGTCGGAGGCGACGATCCGCCCGATCGACGACCTGCGCTCGGAGTACTACATCAACATGGATCTCGCCGACCGACCCGGCGCCCTCGCCACGGTGGCCGGGGTGTTCGGGGACCACGGCGTGTCGATCCGGGCGATGGAGCAGGAGGGCATGGGCGCCGAGGCCCGCCTCGTGTTCATCACCCACGGCGCCGTCGAGTCCGCGGTGCAGTCCACGCTCGCCGCTGTCCGCGACCTGGAGGTCGTCGACCGCGTCGGGTCGGTGCTGCGGGTCGTGGGCGGGGACGACAGCTGATGGCCCTGCGCTACGTGTCGACGCGGGGCACGGCCCCGCCCCTCGGGTTCTCCGACGTGCTGCTCACGGGGCTCGCGGCCGACGGCGGGCTGTACGTGCCCGAGTCCTGGCCGCGCCTCGCGGTGCGCGAGGGAGCGACCTCCTACGTCGACGTCGCGGTGGACGTGATGTTCCCGTTCGTCGAGGGCTCGATCGAGCGCGACGACTTCGCGTCGATGGTCGACGACGCCTACGCCGGCTTCGACCACCCCGACGTCGCGCCGCTCGTGCAGCTGGACGACGACACGTGGCTGCTCGAGCTCTTCCACGGCCCCACACTGGCGTTCAAGGACGTCGCGCTGCAGCTGGTCGGTCGGCTGTTCGACCACGAGCTGGCCCGTCGCGGCGAGCGGGTGACGATCGTCGGCGCCACGTCCGGTGACACCGGGTCGGCCGCCATCGAGGCCCTGCGCGACCGCGAGGCGATCGACGTCGTGATCCTCCACCCGAAGGGCCGGGTGTCCGACGTCCAGCGCAAGCTGATGACGACGGTCGACGCGCCGAACATCCGCAACGTCGCCATCGACGGCACGTTCGACGACTGCCAGGATCTGGTGAAGGCGATGTTCGCCGACGTGCCGTTCCGGGAGCGCCAGCGGCTCTCGGCGGTGAACTCGATCAACTTCGCCCGGGTGATGGCGCAGACGGTCTACTACGTCACCTCGCAGCGCCGCCTCGGCGGACCGGTGTCGTTCGCGGTGCCCACCGGCAACTTCGGCAACGTGTTCAGCGGCTACGGCGCCATGCGGATGGGCGTGCCGATCCGCCGGTTCGTGATCGGCTCCAACCGCAACGACATCCTCACCCGCTTCCTCGCCACCGGCACCATGTCGATCAGCGAGGTCCACGCCACGCTGAGCCCGGCCATGGACATCCAGGTGTCGAGCAACCTGGAGCGGCTGCTGTTCGAGCTGGTCGGCCACGACGGCGCGCAGATCGCCGAGCTGATGGCCCGCTTCCGCGGCGAGGGGACGGTGACCTTCCCGAGCGAGCTGCTCGACGCGGTGTCCGAGAGCTTCTCCGGGTTCCGCGTCGACGACGACGAGACCACGGCGGAGATCCGGCGCACCTACGACGAGACCGGGCTCGTGATCGACCCGCACACCGCCGTCGGTGTCGCGGCGTCGCGGGCCGCGGGTCGGGAGCAGGGCATCCCGATGGTCGTGCTCGGCACTGCCCACCCGGCCAAGTTCCCCGACGCCGTCGAGGCGGCCATGGGCGTGCGGCCCGAGCTGCCGCCGCACCTCGCCGACCTCGACGTGCGCCCCGAGCGAGTCGACGAGCTCCCGAACGACCTCGCCGCGGTCGAGGCCTACGTCGCCGAGCTCACCCGCGCCTGACGGTGAGCGCCGAACCCGCGGGCGCACCACCGGGGTTCCTCGAACCCGTCTTCGGGCAGCGTCTGCTCGCCCGGTTGGTCGACGGCATCGTCGTGGCCGGCCCAGTGCTGCTCCTGACCTGGGCGGTCGGGGGAAGAGGCGGGCGGGCCCTGGCGGTCGCAGCGGTCAGCCTCTACGAGGTTGTCGCCGTCAGCGTCGCCGGGCGCACGGTGGGCAAGGCGCTGTTCGGCACCCGCGTGGTCGACGCCCGCACCGGTGCCGCGCCGATCCCCCTGCAAGCGGTGCTGCGGTGGATGGTGCTCGCCGGCGGCGCGTTCGTCGCGCTCCTCGTGCCCGCCCTGGAGGGGCTCGAGGTGGTGTGGTTCTGGATCGCCGTCCTGCCCGTCATGAGCGGCCCGCTCCACCGGGGCCTCCACGATCGCGCCGCGCGCACGATCGTCACCGCCGACGCCATCGACGAAGAGATCGCGATCTGACGAGGTCTCGTGTCGATCCGGTCCGGACAGCGGACCGAACTGACACGAGACGGCCCCTAGCGGGCGGGATCGAGCAGGTCGGTGAAGCCCGACGGCTCGTGCGGCCCGATCACGAGCTGCTCGAGCACGCCGGTGCCGACCCGGTCGCCCCAGCGGGCCCGCACCAGCTGCTGCACGTGCAGGTGCGCGTGGTCCATCGGGTCGAGATCGGCGAGGACGAGCGTGTCGTCGGCGACGTCGAGCTCGCCGTGCCAGGCGCCGTGGTTCCACTCGGGGTGCAGGTAGCCGAGCCCGAGCATCTGGAACGTGACGAGCGGCTCGAGCTCGATGCGCTCGGAACCGCCCCGCCACGGGTGCAGGTCCAGCGTGGCGCCCCGGGCCCGCCGGGTGCCGGGCTGCCAGTCGATCGACCAGTCGACGTCCCGCATCGGCTCGGCCACGTCGCCGGGGTCGATCACCGGCGCGTCGGGGCTGTCGAGCACCGGCACGATCGCGCCGGACTGGTGCCACGGTCGGCCGTCGGAGAGCTCGTTGGTGTCGAAGTGCGTGCACACGTCGTCGAAGTTGATGGGCGCCCACAGCCAGAAGAACTGGGGGAGCCCGCCCGGCGCGCCGCCGGACTCGCGCTCGCCGACGGGCCGGATCCCCCACGAGCGGTCGCGGCAGCCGCGCACCGCCATCTCGTCGAGCGTCCAGGACCGCCCGTCGACCTCGATCGTGCCCGTCCACGTGCCCCACTGGGCGAGGCGCGTGTAGTCGAACGTGACGAGGGTGCCGGACCGGAACGTGAAGCGGGGCTCCTCGACCGCGACCGTGCGGGCGGTGAACGTGGCGTCGACGTGGAAGCCCCGGTCGGCGTCGTCGACGAGGACGCGGAGCTGGCGCATGGGGTCGACGACCTCGACGCGGATCGGACCCATCGAGGTGTCGCGGCGGTCGAGGGGGGCGCGGCCCGAGGTGCGGATGGAGCGCTGCACCCCGTCGTGGACGACGGAGAACGCGGCGTCGAGCACCTTGCGGTTCGGGTACAGGCCCATCGCCGCGGCGAAGAACAGCTCGCCGTCGGGCGTGTAGCCGTTGAAGAAGTACCGGTCGTAGGCGTTCCTCGACGGTGAGCCGTAGTGGGCGATCGGCTCGGGCGTCTGGTGGACCGGGAGGTCGTCGAGCGGGTTGAGCATCGTCGGACCGTAGATCGGTGGGCACCCGGCGCGTCGACCGAACTGGATGTAGCGTCAACGGCCATGGGGACCAAGGCCGTGGGGGGCCTCGCCTGCGGTCCCGAGGACGTCGACGCCGCATGGTTCACCGCAGCGCTGCGTGGCTCGGGAACGCTCGCCGAGGCCGAGGTGGTGGACTACGACGCCGAGCCGATCGGCACGGGTCAGGTGGGGCACAACGTGCGGTTCACGTTGCGCTACGACCGCGAGGAGGACGGGGCGCCGCCGACCGTGGTCGCCAAGTTCCCGTCGCCCGACGAGACCAGCAGGGCCACCGGGGTCGCCATCGGCACCTACGACAAGGAGGCCCGCTTCTACGAGAGCCTGGCCGGTGCCGTCGAGATCCGGCTGCCGCGCTGCCACCTGGTGCAGCACGACGAGGAGGCGCACCTCGCCACCCTGCTCTTCGACGACCTCGCGCCGGCGGAGCAGGGCGACCAGATCCGCGGCTGCTCGACCGCGCAGGCCGAGGTCGTCGTCGAGGAGCTCGCCGCGCTCCACGCGCCGATGTGGGACGACCCGCGCCTCGACGACATCGGCTGGCTCGCCCGGCCCCAGCCCGAGAACGGGGAGGCGATCCAGGGCTTCTACGGAGCGCTGTGGCCCGGCTTCTGCGAGCGCTACGGCGACCGGCTGAGCGACGAGGCGCGCCGGCTGGGGGAGCGGTTCGGCCACGGCCTCGCGACGTGGTCGCGGCGCCGGGTCGACGGGCCGCACACCGTCGTCCACGGGGACTTCCGCCTCGACAACCTGCTCTTCGGCGTCGACGGCAGCCGGCCCGTCGTCACCACCGTCGACTGGCAGACCGTCGCCATCGGCATCGGCACCGACGACCTCGCCTACTTCCTCGGGGCCGGGCTCCTGCCCGAGGACCGGCGGACCCACGAGCGCCAGCTCGTCCGTCGGTACCACGACCTGCTCGTCGGCCGCGGCGTCGAGGGCTACGACTGGGAGCGGTGCTGGGAGGACTACTGCTGGTTCTCCCTCAGCGGGTTCCAGATGGCGGTGGTCGCGTCGATGATCGTCCGGGCCGACGAGCGGGGCGACGCCATGTTCCTCGCCATGGCCGAACGCCACGCCTGCCAGGCGTTCGACCTCGGCGCCGACGAGGTGCTGCCCGCCTGACGGCGGTTGTTGTGCCCGGTTTCGGGCGACCGGTAGCCTGAAGGAGTCGTCGCCGGGAGGGCATCCACCCGGTCGACCATCCTGCCGGCACCTCCACGAGGGCTGTCGGGTCGCTCCACCCGTTCCCGCGGGTGAGGCCCGACAGGGCAGCGGTGCTCTCCCGTGTCCTCCACGCCGCCGCGGCGGTCCGGCGGGACGTCCACTCCGATCCACCCAGAAAGAGGTGCTGGTGAGCGACCAGCCACAGGCACTGGAGCGTTCGGCGCTCGAGCGCAAGGACCGCAGCGAGCTCATGACCATCGCCCAGGCGATGGGCGGCAAGCCCGGCTCGCGGACGAAGAAGGCCGACATCATCGACATGATCTTCGAGCTGGCGGGGATCTCGCCGGCCGAGGAGGCCGCAGCGACCGAGTCGCCGTCGGAGTCGGAGTCGGAGTCGGCGGCGGCCGAGGACGCCGGCGAGGCGACGGGCGGCACCGAGGCTGCGTCCGAGGGTGAGGGCGGCGAGGAGGCGGCCGCCGGTCGGCGCGAGCGCGACGAGCGCCCGCGGCAGAACGGCCAGCAGGAGCAGCGGGGCCCGAAGAAGGACCAGCAGCAGAAGGGCGAGAAGGCCCAGCAGGGCCAGCAGCAGCAGGGCCAGCAGCCGAAGGGTCAGCAGCAGGACCAGGGCGGCCAGCAGCAGAAGGGCCAGCAGCAGGACCAGGGCGGCCAGCAGGGCGACGACGACGTCGAGCCCGGCAACCGCCGTCGGCGGCGTCGGGGCCGCGATCGTGACCGGAACCAGCCCGACGACGTGGCCCAGGCCGAGCCGGTCGAGGTCGAGGGGCTCCTCGACCTGCGCGACGAGGGCTATGGCTTCCTGCGCGTCAACGGCATCCACCCGTCGAAGGACGACGTCTACGTCTCGGTGAAGCAGACCCGCCAGTTCTCGCTGCGCAAGGGAGACTGGGTCAAGGGCGCGAGCCGGCCGGCGTCGCGCAACGAGAAGAACCCCGCGCTGCTGCGCATCGACGCCGTGAACGGGGTCGATCCGGACGCCGCCACCTCCCGTCCCCGGTTCGAGGACCTCACGCCGCTGTACCCCGACGAGCGCCTCCGCCTCGAGGCGCCCGGCGACCCGTACAACATGACCGCCCGCATCGTCGACCTCGTCGCCCCGATCGGGAAGGGCCAGCGCGGCCTCATCGTCTCGCCGCCCAAGGCCGGCAAGACGACGATCATGAAGCAGATCGCCCGGTCGATCGAGGCCAACGACCCCGACGTCCACCTCATGGTCCTGCTCGTCGACGAGCGGCCCGAGGAGGTCACCGACATGCGGCGGTCGGTCACGAGCGCCGAGGTCGTGGCATCGACGTTCGACCGTCCGGCCGAGGAGCACGTCCACGTGGCCGAGCTGGCCATCGAGCGGGCCAAGCGCCTCGTCGAGGCGGGCGAGGACGTCGTCATCATCCTCGACGGCATCACCCGCCTGGCCCGGGCGTACAACCAGGCCGCGCCGCAGACCGGCAGGGTCATGTCCGGCGGCATCGACGCCGGGGCGATCTACCCCCCGAAGAAGATCTTCGGTGCGGCCCGCAACCTGGAGGAGGGCGGCTCGCTCACCATCCTCGCCACCGCCCTGGTCGAGACCGGCTCGCGGATGGACGAGGTGATCTTCGAGGAGTTCAAGGGCACCGGGAACATGGAGCTGAAGCTCGACCGCCGCCTCGCCGAGCGCCGGATCTTCCCGGCGATCGACGTCGACGCCTCGAGCACCCGCCACGAGGAGCTCCTGTTCGACAACAAGCAGCTCCAGCAGGTGTGGAAGCTCCGCCGCGTCCTCTCCGGGATGGCGGCCGAGGGCCAGGCCGGCGCCAGCATCGAGCTGCTCACCGACCGCATGCGCACCTTCAAGAGCAACGACGCGTTCCTCGCCGAGGTCGCGAAGGGTGCGACCGGGACCTGATCCCGGCACCCTGGATCCGGAATAGCCCGTGGTTGCACCACGTGGCAGACTCTTTCGCCCCCGCACGACCTGGAGACACCCGATGAAGGCCGACATCCACCCCGAGTACAAGGAAGTCGAGGTGCACTGCTCGTGCGGTGCCACCTTCACCACCCGTTCGACCGCCACGGAGCTCAAGTCCGAGCTCTGCAGCGAGTGCCACCCCTTCTACACCGGCAAGCAGAAGCTGGTGGACTCCGGTGGCCGCATCGACCGCTTCGAGCGCCGCTACGGCCGCCGCAAGAAGTCCGCGGCCGCTGCTGACAGCGAGTCCTGAGCACCCCACCCGACCGGCGCGCCGCGCTCGTCGCGGCCCGTGCCGCGGCGGTCGCGCGCGACCACCTCGGGCTGGACGTCCCGGCGGCGGACTGGTCCGAGCACGGGCCGGCCGGCGCGGCTGTCGCACGCGACGGCCGTGCCGTCGTCGCGCCCGCGGACGGCCAGCCCGTCGCGCTCGGGGCGGCCGTCGCCTGGGCGCACCGCCAGGGCGCCACCGAGCTGCACCTCCTCGTCGGCCCGGGCGATCGCCCCGAACCCCTGGGCGCCACGGCCCGGCGGGCCACCACCTTCGCCGCCCCGCCGATGGTGTGGGAGCTCGACGGCACGACCCCCCGGCGGGTCGAGCCCGATCCGCCCGAGCCGATCGGCGTGCCGAGCCCGCTCACGGCCGAAGCGACGCTGCTGCTCGAGCAGGCCGGTGTCGACGTGGTCGTGGAGGAGGGCGAGGTCATCGGCGAGGTGCAGGGGCTCGAGGTGGCGCGGGTCGTCCTCGACGGGCCCGACGGCCCGGCGCGCCTCGAGGTCGGCGTCGGCCGGTTCGACCGCGAGGCCTTCGCGCTGATCCACGGCGAGCTCTCCCCGCCCGAGGCGCTGGCCCGGGTCGTCGCCGACGTGGGCGAGCACCGCCGTCCCGGCGTCGAGCCCCACCCGATCAACCGGCTGGCGCGCGAGCGCTGGCTGCGGCGCCGGATCATCGACGAGCCCGCGCTGGTCGGCGCCGCCGCCCTCGGTGCGGTCGACGCCGCCCGACCGCGCGGCGGCCTCCGGGACCCGGGCATCGCCGTCGCCCTCGGCGCCCGATCCGACGGCACGCCGCTCGTCGTCGCCTGCACCACCGGGATCGACCTCGAGGCGGTGCCCGACGCCGCCGACGCCCGCCTCCGCCACGCGCCCCAGGCCGAGCTCGTCATCGCCGTGCCGGCGCGGGACGCGCACCGCATCACCCGCGAGCTCGCCGAGCTGCTCGCCCGGCCCGCCGAGGTCGTCACGGTCGAGGGCGCGTGGCCCACGTGAGCCCCGCCGGGGCCGTCGGGCACCACGGGTAGATTCGACACGTGCTCGACCGACTGGAGTCGCTGGAGAGGGAGTTCGACGACGTCGAGGCGCGGCTCGCCGACCCGGCGGTCATCGCCGACCAGTCGACCTACTCCGAGGTCGCCAAGCGCTACCGCGAGCTCGATGCCATCGTCAGCCGCTCCCGGCAGCTCCGTGGGCTCACCGAGGACCTCGACGTGGCGCGCGAGATGCTGCGCGACGCCGCCGGCGACGACCGCGACGAGATGCGGGCCGAGGTCGAGGCCACCGAGGCGGACATCGAGCGCCTCACCGAGGAGCTGCGGGCGCTGATGCTGCCGAAGGACCCGAACGACGACAAGAACGTCATCGTCGAGATCCGTGGCGCCGAGGGCGGCGAGGAGGCCAACCTCTTCGCCCGCGACCTGTTCGAGATGTACCAGGCCTACGCCGGCCGGATGGGTTGGAAGAGCGAGGTCCTCGGCACCGACCCGTCGGACATGGGCGGGTTCAACGAGGTCACGTTCCTCGTGCGGGGCGAGGGCGTCTGGAGCCGCCTGCACCACGAGGGCGGCGTCCACCGCGTGCAGCGGGTGCCGGTCACCGAGTCCCAGGGGCGCATCCACACCTCGTCGGCCACCGTCACGGTGCTGCCCGAGGCCGCCGAGGTCGAGGTCGACATCGACCCGAACGACCTGCAGGTCGACGTCTACCGCTCGTCGGGCCCTGGCGGGCAGTCGGTGAACACCACCGACTCCGCGGTGCGCATCACGCACAAGCCGACGGGGCTCGTCGTGTCGATGCAGGACGAGAAGAGCCAGATCCAGAACCGGGCCAAGGCGCTCCAGGTGCTGCGGTCCCGGCTGCTGAAGCTCGAGCAGGATCGCCAGGCCGCCGAGCTGTCCGACCAGCGCCGGGGTCAGGTCGGGGGTGGAGGCCGGTCCGAGAAGATCCGGACGTACAACTTCAAGGAGAACCGGCTCACGGACCACCGGATCAACCTCACGCTCTACAAGCTCGACAAGGTGCTCGCCGGCGAGCTCGAGGACGTGATCGACGCCCTCGTCGCCGAGGAGCGGACCCGCCGCCTCGCCGAGGATGGCTGACCCGACCGACGGCACCGTCCCCTGGCGGGTGTTCCTCGCCGAGGCCGAGCGGCGCCTCGCCGCCGCCGGGCTGCCGTCACCGGAGGTCGACGCTCGCCGCATCGTCGAGCGGGCGACGGGGACCCACGGCGCCGAGCTGGTGCTGGTGCTCGACGACCCGGCCACCGAGCGGGGCGTGGGCTTCTTCGACCTGATGGTGGCGCGGCGGGAGGCCGGGGAGCCCCTCCAGTACGTGCTCGGCGCGTGGGGCTTCCGCGAGCTCGACCTCTTCGTCGACCGCCGCGTGCTCATCCCGCGCCCGGAGACCGAGGAGGTCGTGGAGCAGGCCCTCCGCGAGCTCGACCTCGTCGTCGCGGCACGCCCGGGGGAGCGACCGCAGGTGGTCGACCTCGGCACGGGGTCCGGGGCGATCGCGCTCTCGATCGCCGTCGAGCGCGACACCGTCGACGTGTGGGCGGTCGAGCGCAGCGCCGACGCCGCCGCGGTCGCACGTGCCAACCTCGCCGGGATCGGTCGGGCGGCCACCCGGGTGCGCATCGTCGAGGGCAGCTGGTTCGAGCCGCTGCCGCCCGAGCTGCACGGCCGGTGCAGCCTCGTCGTCTCCAACCCGCCCTACGTCGCGCCGGCCGATCCGCTGCCGCCGGAGGTCGCCGACTGGGAGCCCCGCGAGGCGCTCGTGCCGGGTCCGACCGGCTTCGAGGCCATCGACGAGATCGTCCACGCCGCCGTCGGGTGGCTCGTGCCCGGGGGCGCCCTCGTCGTCGAGCTCGCACCCGGCCAGGGGGAGGACGCGGTGGCCGCGGCATGGGACGCGGGGTTCGTCCACGCCGAGACCCGGCCGGACCTCACCGGGCGCACGCGGATGCTGGTGGGCCGCACGAGCCGCTGATCTACAGTGCACGGTGCCGGCCACGAGGGTCGGCGTCGACACACGGGGGCAGCAGATGTTCGGTCGGAAGGCGAAGGCGGACGCAGAGTGGCTCGCGGGGGTCTCGTTCTTCGACGGCTTCACCCAGGACGAGCTCGAGCGCGTCGCGGCGCTCGCCCGGGAGGTCGACGCCGCACCCGGTGCCGAGCTCACCGAGCAGGGCCGCGTCGGTGACGTCTGCTACGTGATCGTCGAGGGCACCGCCGGCGTCTACGCCAGCGGCGAGCACATCGCGTCGCTCAGCGAGGGCTCGATGGTCGGCGAGATGGCCCTCATCGACCACGCCCCCCGCAACGCCACCGTCGTCGCCGAGACCGAGATGGTCCTCGCGGCGTTCGACCCGAGGTCGTTCCACCAGCTCCTCGACGAGATGCCGAAGGCCAAGGAGCGGGTGTTCGCCACCCTGAACGCCCGCCTCAACCGGTAGCGGTCAGCGCAGCGCGAGGGTCCCGCCGGCCACCCGGCCGGCGCGACCGCAGGCCTCCGAGTCGACGAACGTCGCCATCAGCGCGGCGTCGGACGACGTGGCCCAGGTGCGGCGGCCGTCGGGCAGGAGGCACGCCGCGATCGCCTGGGTCGGCTCGCCGTCGCGCCCGTGCATCACGGTGTAGGCCTCGACGGTGACCTCGCCCTCGTGCTCGACGACGGCGTCGCGCCCCGGCTCGGCGTCGACCGCGTCCTGCGGGCGGTCGTGGCGGAAGCCGCCTGCTGGCGGCTCCGTCGAGTAGAGCCCGAACGCGTGCTTCGAGATGAGCCCGCCGTTGGCGGTGACCAGGCCGAGCGAGCCGGGGTCCTCGCGCAGGACGCCGACCATCGCGGCGATGGAGTGGGTGACGTAGTCGTTCCACGGTCCCCCTGCGAACGTGAGGCCGCCGGTGACGGTCAGCTGGCGGTCGAGGCCGATGCCGAGCTCGTCGGCGGCGATCTGCACCGCAGAGGGGAAGCAGGAGTACAGGTCGAGGTGGGCGACGTCGTCGACGTCGACGCCCGCCAGCTCGAGGCAGCGGCGACCCCCGACGCGGATGGCGGGGGAGCGGTGCAGGTCGCGCCGGCGCGAGACGAGCGCCTCGGCGGTGTCGGTGCCCGCCAGCGGGAAGACCCAGCGATCCCGGGGCACGCCGAGCGACTCGGCCCGCTCCACCGAGCAGAGGACGACCGCGGCGGACTGGTCGACCCGGTCGTTCGACACCAGCCACTTCGTGTACGGGTACCCGATCCAGCGGTTGTCGGGCCCCGGCGTGGCGATCTCGGCCGCGGTGAACCGGTGCCGGACCGCGGCGTAGGGGTTCGTGGCCGCCACGTCGGAGAAGCGGGCCCACAGCGCGGCGATGCGATCGAGGTGCTCGGCCGGCTCGTGCCCGGCCGCCGACCGGAGCGCGGTCTCGAAGATCGGGTAGACCTGCACCGGCATCGCGATCCCGTGGGCGAGCTCGGCGGGGTGGCTCATGTCGAGGTCGTCGCCGGTGGCGCGCGCCGGCGCCTGGTCGGGGTCGACCGGCGTCCAGTCGAGCTCGACGCCGGACCGCCGCGCCGCCTGGCGGGTGCGCCACGGCTCGGCGCCGGTGACGACGACGGTGTCGGCCCGTCCCGCGGCGATGTCGAGCGCCGCCGACGAGACGAGGCTCTGGGGGCTGTTGCCGCCCATGGGGGAGAGGGCGGTGTCGGCGGGGTGGATCCCGAGGCGGTCGGCGACGAGTCGCCCGGGGTCCGGGTGGCGGGCCGAGAGGATGCTGACGACGCGGATCGACTCGATCGATGCGACCAGCCGGTCGCAGGCGGCGTCGGTGCCCGCCCGCCGGATCGCCTCGGCCATCAGCTCGAGCGGATCCGAGGCCGACGGCGGTGACTCCTGGTTCGACAGGTCGACCTGCCCGACGCCGACGATGACGGGGGTCCGGGGGTCGAGGCCAGCGTGCGGGGCGGTCATGGGCGGCGATCGTAGGGGGTGGTGCCCCGTCACTAGGATCCCCACGGTGACCGACCTGCCGTCGACCTCCGCCGCACCTCCCGTCCGCCGCGTCGCCATCGGCGCCGACCACGCCGGGTTCCTGCTGAAGCAGCACCTCGTGGCCACGCTCCGGTCCCTCGAGATCGAGGTCACCGACCTCGGGACGGACAGCGAGGAGTCGGTCGACTACCCGCCGATCTGCGCCGCCGTGGGCCGCGAGGTCGCCGAGGGGCGCGCCGACCGGGGCATCGTGCTCGGCGGCAGCGGCCAGGGGGAGCAGATCGCCGCCAACAAGGTGAGGGGGATCCGCGCCGCCCTGTGCAACGATCTGTTCACCGCCCGGCTCTCGCGCGAGCACAACGACGCCAACGTCCTGTCCATGGGCGGGCGCATCGTGGCGTTCGGCCTGGCCGACGAGATCCTGAAGGTCTGGCTGTCGACGCCCTACGAGGGCGGCCGCCACCAGCGCCGCATCGACCAGATCGCCGCCATCGAGGAGCCCTGATGCCCTGGCCGTCCGACACCGACCCCGACGCCGAGCTGCAGGCGATCCTCGACCGCGAGCTCGAGCGGCAGAACACCACGATCCAGCTCATCGCCTCGGAGAACTTCACGTCCCCGGCGGTCATCGCCGCCACCGGCTCGGTCCTCACGAACAAGTACAGCGAGGGCTACCCGGGCAAGCGCTACTACGGCGGCAACGCCGTGGTCGACGAGGCCGAGGACCTCGCCCGTCGGCGGGTGTGCGACCTCTTCGGCGCCGAGCACGCCAACGTGCAGCCCCACTCGGGTGCCAACGCCAACCTCGCCGTCTACCTGGCGTTCCTCGAGGCCGGCGACACCGTCCTCGGCATGAGCCTCGACCACGGCGGCCACCTCACCCACGGCTCGCCGGTGAACATCAGCGGCCGCATGTACGACTTCGTGCCCTACGGGGTCACCGAGTCCGACGAGCGCCTCGACTACGACCGCATCCGCGACCTCGCCGTCGAGCACCGCCCGAAGATGATCGTCGCCGGCGCCACCGCGTACCCGCGCGTCATCGAGCCCGAGCCGCTCCGCGCCATCGCCGACGAGGTCGGCGCCCTGCTGATGTTCGATGCCGCCCACATCGCGGGTCTCATCGCCGGCGGCGCCCACCCGAACCCCGTGCCGCACGCCGACGTCGTCACGTTCACCACGCACAAGACCCTCCGCGGCCCCCGGGGCGGGTGCATCCTCACCCGGTCCGAGCACGCCGCCGCCATCGACAAGGCGGTCTTCCCCGGGCTCCAGGGCGGCCCGCTCGAGCACGTCATCGCCGCCAAGGCCGTGGCCTTCCGCGAGGCCGCCGACCCGTCGTTCCGCACCTACGCGGCCCAGATCGTCGCCAACGCCCAGGCGCTCGCCCAGGCGCTGGGCCAGCAGGGGTTCCGCCTCGTCTCCGGCGGCACGGACAACCACCTGATGCTCGTCGACCTGCGGCCCTTCGACGCCGACCTCACCGGCAAGGCGGCCCAGGAGGTCCTCGACCGGGCCGGGATCACCCTGAACCGCAACGCCATCCCCGACGACCCCCGCTCGCCGTTCGTCACGAGCGGCCTGCGCATCGGGACGCCGGCGGTCACCACCCAGGGCATGACCGAGACGGAGATGCCGCTCGTCGCCGACCTCATCGCGCGTGCCCTGCGCCACCGCGACGACGACGCCGAGCTGTCGGCGGTCCGCGACGAGGTCACGACCCTCTGCGCCAAGTTCACCCCCTACCGCTGACCCGACGGGCACGGCCGTGACGGGGTGGGGGCCCTACGGCGTCGTCCTGGCGGCGACCGCGCTGACCACGCTCGTCGCGACGGGGGTGTGGCGGTGGTTCGCCGTCCGGCGGCGACTCGTCGTCCCCCCGGACGAGCGCAAGGTGCACGCGGTGCCGACGGCCACCCTCGGCGGGATCGGCATGCTCGTCGGTTTCGGCGTCGGGCTGCTGGTGGCGTGGGGGACCGGCGACTTCGCCGAGGTCTTCGGCGCGAGCACCGAGCCCCTCGGCGTCGCCCTCGCCGTGGTCGTCATCCACGGCGTCGGGGCCATCGACGAGGTGCGCAAGTCGATGGGGAGCCCGAGCTACCTGCACGACGGGCTGTCGGCGCCGGCGAAGATGGCGGGGATGGTGCTGGCGGGCAGCATCCTGTCGATCGCCGGCGTCACCGTCCTGCACTTCCGCGTGCCGTTCGGCGAGTCGCTCGGCTTCGGCGACCTGCTCGTGCTGTCACCGGACCTCTCGGCGCTCGTGACCGTGCTGTGGGTCCTCGGGATGGCCAACGCCATCAACTTCATCGACGGCCTGGACGGACTCGCCGCCGGCATCGTCGCCATCGCCTCGGGGGCGTTCTTCCTCTACGCCGACCTGCTGTCCGACGAGGGGCTGATCGACGGCACGAACATCGGGCCGCTGCTGGCCGTGATCGTCCTCGGGATGTGCGTCGGCTTCCTGCCGTGGAACGTGCACCCGGCGAAGATCTTCATGGGCGACAACGGCGCGCTGATGCTCGGCCTGCTGATGGCGGCGGCCACGATCTCGGTGGGCGGGCGCAGCTCCGACCCGTTCTCGGGCCAGACGTTCTTCTTCTACGCACCGCTGTTCATTCCCCTCGTCATCCTCGGGGTGCCGATCGTCGACACCGCGGCGTCGATCATCCGGCGGGCCCTGCGGGGGAGCAGCCCGGCGGCGGCCGACAAGGACCACCTGCACCACCGCCTGATGCGCCTGGGGCACGGCCAGTGGCGCAGCGTCGTCATCCTGTGGCTGTGGACCGCGCTGCTCTCGGGCGTCGTGCTCTACCCGGCCTACACCGGCGAGGGCAACGCCGTGGTCCCCTTCGGCGTGGCCGCGCTCGGGCTCGCCCTGTACACGCTCTTCCACCCGGGTGTGCGGGCGGCACGGGCAGCCGCGGCCGACGATGACTAGAGTCGCCGGGTCGATCGGACCGGACGTCCATTCCCTGCGACGGATTTGCACGGTCGCCGGGGGCATCCGTAGATTGCGCAATCGTTCACAAGCGTGCCGCCACGGTGCGCGCCGAGCAGAGGGCCTTTCGTGGAGCTTTCGCAGCGCAGCGAACCGACCAACAACTACGGCGACGGCCTGTCCATCGCGTTCGAGCTCGTCGGCACGCCCGCGATCGTCGGCCTCCTCGGCTTCGGCCTCGACCGGTGGCTCGGCACCACGCCGATCTTCACGATCGTGCTCACCCTCGTCGCCCTGGCCACCGTGGCCGGCCTGACGATCTGGCGCTACAACGCCGAGATCCGCCGGGCCGACGCCGCCCGCCGAGCCGCCCGCGCCGAGCGCGGTCCCGCCCCCGCCCGCTGGGAGCGGCGGGCCACCGGAGCCGCCTCGTGACCACGACGGTCACCACGCGGTTCGACGAGACCGCGCCCGAGGCGGAGATCGCCCGAGACCTCGCCCGCCGGGGCCTCTGGGTCGCTCCCGCCCTCGTCGCCCTCGGCGCCCTCGGCTGGGGCGTCGACGGTGCGCTGTCGGTGGCCTTCGGCGTCGCCGTCGTCATCGGCAACTTCCTGCTCTCGGCGGCCATGCTCACCTACGCCGGCCGGATCTCGCTCGCCTTCGTCATGGGCGCCGCGCTCTTCGGCTACCTCGTGCGCCTCGGCCTCGTCGCCGCCGCGGTCCTCCTCGTGAAGGACCTCGGCTGGGTCGAGATCGTCCCGCTCGCCCTGACCCTCGCCATCACCCACCTCGGTCTCCTCTTCTGGGAGACCCGCTACGTCTCGGCGTCGCTGGCGTACCCGGCCCTCAAGCCCAAGCCCAGCGGTCCCTCGACCACCAAGGAGTGACCTCGCCCGTGTTCGGTGTCGCGTTCCCCCCGATCAGCCACCTCTTCGAATGGCCCGAGCTCCTCTTCGAGGGCACCCCGCTCGCGGTCAACAAGGTCACCCTCATCAACATCGGGGCGGTCGTCCTCATCCTCGGCTTCTTCTTCATCGCGGGTCGGAAGAAGGCGCTGGTCCCGACCGGCGCCCAGAACCTCGCCGAGTCCACGGTCGACTTCGTGCGCAACGGCGTCATCCTCCAGACGATGGGCCCGTCGGGCCTCACCTGGACGCCGTTCTTCCTCTTCCTGTTCCTCTTCATCTTCATCAACAACATCGTGAAGGTGATCCCGCCGATCCTCATGCCGGCCACCGGCCGCATGGCGACGCCGCTGTTCCTCGCGCTCGTCGTCTACGTGACCTGGATCTACCAGGGCATCAAGCACCAGGGCCTCGGCGGCTTCCTCAAGTCGTCGATGTTCCCGCCGGGGCTGCCCAAGGCGCTCTACCTGCTGGTGACCCCGATCGAGGCCATCTCGACGTTCCTCATCCGGCCCTTCAGCCACGCGGTGCGACTCTTCGCCAACATGATGGCCGGCCACATCCTGCTCGCCACCTTCGCCGTCCTGTCGGCGTCGCTGTGGGTGGGGCAGTGGTACGCCGTCTTCCTGCCGTTCCCCTTCGCCATGCTCCTCGGGGTGTGGCTGTTCGAGGCGCTGGCCTCGTTCCTGCAGGCCTACATCTTCGTCGTCCTCACCGGCGTCTACATCGGCGGCTCGATCCACCCCGAGCACTGATCCGCCGAGAGCACTGATCCGCCGGATCACCCTTCTCCGTACCAGGCAGCACCCCACACACCCAGGAGACCAACACCACCATGTTGTCCGTTCTTGCCCAGGAAGCGGCCTACAACGCCGACTACATCGCCGGTCAGGAGGCCCTCTTCTCCGGTGTGGCCTACGGCCTCGCCGCCATCGGCCCCGGCATCGGCATCGGCTACCTCGTCGGCCAGGCCGTCCAGGCCATGGCCCGTCAGCCCGAGATGGCCGGCCAGGTCCGCACCACGATGTTCCTCGGCATCGCGTTCGCCGAGGCGCTCGCCCTCATCGGCTTCGTGGTCTTCATCCTCCTCAAGTTCGCCTAGGAGATCGATCGTGCGCATCCGTACCGCCCTTGCGGCGGTCCTGCTGCTCGTCGTCGCGACCCTCGGGTTCGCGTCGCCGGCCGGGGCCGCTGAGAGCATCGGGTCCTGTGTCGCCGAGGTCGCCGCCGAGGTCAACGCCCTCATGGAGGAGGGGATGTCGGAGTACGACGCCCTCCAGGAGGTCGAAGGCCAGGCCGAAGGCTGCGTCGAGGCGCCGAACCCGGTCCTGCCCGAGCTCAACGAGCTCATCTGGATCGGCATCGCCTTCATCGTGCTGCTCGCCCTCGGCATGAAGTTCGCGTACCCGGCCGTCGCCTCGGCGATGGAGGCCCGCTCGGAGAAGATCCGCAGCGACCTCGAGGCCGCCGAGCGGACCCGGCTCGACGCCGAGGCCGAGGCCGAGAAGTACCGCGCCTCGCTCGGTGACGCCCAGGCCGAGTCCGCCCGGATCCTCGACGAGGCCCGCACGTCGGCCGAGTCGGTCCGCGCCGAGCGCCTCGCCGCCGCGGAGTCCGAGGCCGCCGAGATCAAGGCCAAGGCCGTCGCCGACGCCGAGCAGATCAAGGCCCAGGCCCTCGCCGACCTGCGGTCGGAGGTCGTCGCCCTCGCGGTCGGCGCCGCCGAGCAGGTCGTCCAGCGCAACCTCGACGCCGCGGCCCAGGCCGAGCTCATCGAGAACTACATCAACCAGGTCGGGTCCCAGAACTGATGTCGCAGTTCGGATCGACCGCCGACGGGAGGAAGTGATGGTCGGAGACCACGCCAAGGCCTACGCCGAGGCTCTCTTCGCCGTGACCCGCGTGGAGGACAACCACGACCGGGTCGAGGACGAGCTGTTCCGGTTCGCGCGGGCCCTCGAGGGCTCCGAGGAGCTCCAGGCCTCGCTCGCGGACCCGAGCACCCCGGCCGCGCGCCGCCAGCAGATCGTCGAGGACCTCCTCGGCTCGGCGGCCGACCGCACCACCGTCGGGATCGTGTCGCTGCTCGTCAGCACCGGTCGATCCAAGGACATCCCCCAGATCGTCGACGCCTTCGTCGAGCGGGTCGCTCAGCAGAGCGGACGCCGGGTCGCCACGGTGCGATCCGCGGTCGAGCTCACACCCGATCAGCAGCAGCGGCTGGCGGCCGCCCTGCGCAGCTCCGTCGGCTCCGACGTCACGATCAAGGTCATCGTCGATCCCAGCGTCCTGGGCGGGATCGTCACCGAGATCGGCGACACGGTCATCGACGGCAGCGTCCGGCGCCGCCTCCACCAGCTGCGCGAAGCATTCTGAGCCCGCACAGGAGATCTGCGAGATCCAATGGCTGACCTGAACATCAACACCAGCGACATCGCCGCCGCCCTGCGGGCCAACCTCGAGGGCTTCAAGCCCTCGCTCGAGGCCACCCAGGTCGGGCGCATCCTCGAGGTGGGCGACGGCATCGCCCGCGTCGCGGGCCTCCCGGGCGCCGCCGTGAACGAGCTCCTCGAGTTCGAGAACGGCTCGGTCGGACTGGCCCTGAACCTCGACGAGGACTCGATCGGCGCCGTGGTGCTCGGCGAGGTCGACGAGATCGAGGAGGGCCAGACGGTCCGCGCCACCGGCGACATCCTCTCGGTGCCCGTCGGCGACGGCCTCCTCGGCCGCGTCGTCAACGCCCTCGGCGAGCCGATCGACGGCAAGGGCCCGCTCACCAACGTGCAGACCCGGCGCATGGAGGTGCAGGCCCCCGGCATCATGGGCCGCAAGCCCGTGCACGAGCCGCTCCAGACCGGCATCAAGGCCATCGACGCCATGATCCCGATCGGCCGGGGCCAGCGCGAGCTCATCATCGGCGACCGCAAGACGGGCAAGACCGCCGTCGCGATCGACACGATCATCAACCAGAAGGGCCTGGGGGTGAACTGCGTCTACGTGGCCATCGGCCAGAAGGCGTCCACCGTCGCCCAGACCGTCGCCACCCTCGAGCAGCACGGCGCCATGGAGTACACCGTAGTCGTCGTCGCCCCGGCGTCGGACCCCGCCCCGTTCAAGTACCTGGCCCCCTACGCGGGGTGCGCCATGGGCCAGCACTGGATGGACAACTCGGGTCACGCCCTCGCGGTGTACGACGACCTGTCGAAGCAGGCCGAGGCCTACCGCCAGATGTCGCTGCTGCTGCGCCGCCCGCCGGGCCGCGAGGCCTACCCGGGCGACGTGTTCTACCTCCACAGCCGGCTCCTCGAGCGGGCCGCCAAGCTCTCCGACGAGCTCGGCGCCGGCTCCCTCACCGCCCTCCCGGTCATCGAGACCAAGGCCGGCGACATCTCCGCCTACATCCCCACCAACGTGATCTCGATCACCGACGGGCAGATCTTCCTCGAGGACGACCTGTTCAAGTCGGGCGTCCGCCCGGCGATCAACGTCGGCCAGTCCGTGTCCCGGGTGGGCGGCTCGGCCCAGATCAAGGCCATGAAGACCGCCGTGGGCACGATGAAGGGCGACCTCGCCCAGTTCCGTGAGCTGGAGGCGTTCGCCTCGCTCGGCTCCGAGCTCGACGCCGTGTCCCAGGCCCAGCTCGACCGTGGCTACCGCCTCACCGAGCTGCTGAAGCAGGGCCTCAACTCGCCGATGCCGGTCGAGGAGCAGATCGTCTCGATCTACGCCGGCACCCGTGGCTACCTCGACCCCGTCCCGGTCGAGGACGTCCGCCGCTTCGAGGCCGAGCTCATCGAGTGGTTCCGCACCCGCCACGGCGACATCCTCTCCGCTGTGCGCGGCCAGGGGAACCTCCCTGACGAGGACGCCTTCGTGGCGGCCATCGAGGCCTTCGCCGCCCAGTTCCGCCCGACCGAGGGCGTGCCGGGCTCCGAGCCCGACGCCGAGGACGTCGGCGAGGCCGAGAGCCGCCTCGCCGGGGGACGCCGTGAGGGCATCCTCCCCGAGGAGGAGACCAGCCGCGAGGGTGACGCCGAGTAATGGCCGGCGGTCAGGAACGCCTCCTCCGGCGCCGCATCAACTCGGTCCAGTCGACCAAGAAGATCACGCGCGCCATGGAGCTGATCGCGGCGACGCGCGTCGCCAAGGCGCAGCAGCGCGCCCAGGAGGCGCGCCCCTACGCCGAGCAGATCACCGGCGTCATCCAGGACCTCGCCGAGGGCGGCGCGGAGGTCAGCCATCCGCTGCTGAAGAAGGTGGAGGACCCGCAGAAGGTGGCGTTCGTGGTCATCACCTCCGACCGCGGCCTCGCCGGCGCCTACAACAGCTCCGTCATCCGCGCCGCGGAGCGCGAGATCATGGCGCTGCGGTCCGAGGGCAAGGACTACTCGCTCGTCATCATCGGCAAGAAGGCCGAGACGTACTTCCGGTTCCGGAACTACAAGATCGACGCCGTCTACCACAAGATGAGCGACACGCCCCGCTTCGAGGACGCCCGCACGGTGGCCAACAAGGTCGCCGACATGTTCATCGAGGGCGACGTCGACCAGGTCGAGCTCGTGTACACGCGCTTCTTGTCGATGGCCTCCCAGCAGGTCACCGTCCGGCGCTTCCTGCCCCTGCAGACCCGTGAGCGCGACGAGACGAGCGAGGCCCTCGCCGGCTTCGAGCTCGAGCCCTCGCCCGAGGCGGTCCTCACCGCCCTGCTCCCGCGCTACGTCGAGGCTCGCCTCTTCGCCGCCCTGCTCGACGCCGCGGCGTCCGAGCACGCCAACCGGCAGCGAGCGATGAAGGCGGCCACCGACAACGCCGAGGAGCTCATCATCAAGCTGTCGCGGGCCATGAACCGGGCCCGTCAGGACGCCATCACCACCGAGATCATGGAGATCGTCGGCGGTGCCGAGGCGCTGCGTGCCGACAAGGGCGACGAGAGCGACCTCCTGCTCGACCACCTCTTCCCGGCCGAGCTGTTCCCCGACCACCACCCGCAGCACTTCGCACGCTGACCCGTCCAGGAGACTGAGCACATGACCGTCACCGACACCCCCGGGACCAACCTGAAGGACGGGCGCGTGGTCGGCATCGCCGGCCCGGTCGTCGACGTGGAGTTCCCGCCCGACGCCCTGCCCGAGATCAACACCGCCGTGGCCATGGACATCACCGTCGACGGCCAGCCGGTCGAGGTGCGGGCCGAGGTCGCCCAGCAGATCGGCGACAGCCGCGTCCGCGTCATCTGCCTCAAGCCGACCGACGGCCTCGTCCGGGGCACCCCGGTGCGCAACACCGGCGAGGGCATCACCGTGCCGGTCGGCGACGCCGTGCTCGGCCACGTGTTCAACGTCATCGGCCAGCCCCTCGACGTCGACGACATCGGCGAGGTCGCCGACCGCTGGGAGATCCACCGCCCGGCCCCGGACTTCGACACCCTGGAGCCCAAGGCCCAGATGTTCGAGACCGGCATCAAGGTCATCGACCTCCTCACCCCGTACCTCCAGGGCGGCAAGATCGGCCTGTTCGGCGGTGCCGGCGTGGGCAAGACCGTGCTCATCACCGAGATGATCCGCCGCGTGGCCCAGAACCACGGCGGTGTGTCGGTGTTCGCCGGCGTCGGCGAGCGCACCCGTGAGGGCACCGACCTCTTCCTCGAGATGGGCGAGTCCGGCGTGCTCGAGAAGGCCGCCCTCGTGTTCGGCCAGATGGACGAGCCCCCGGGCGTGCGCCTCCGGGTCGCCCTGTCGGCGCTCACCATGGCCGAGTACTTCCGTGACGTGCAGCAGCAGGACGTGCTGCTCTTCGTCGACAACATCTTCCGGTTCGTGCAGGCCGGCTCCGAGGTGTCGACGCTCCTCGGCCGCATGCCCTCCGCCGTGGGCTACCAGCCGACCCTCGCCGACGAGATGGGCGAGCTCCAGGAGCGCATCACCTCGACCCGGGGTCGCTCGATCACCTCGCTGCAGGCCGTGTACGTGCCCGCCGACGACTACACCGACCCGGCGCCGTTCACGTCCTTCACCCACTTCGACGGCACCACCGAGCTGTCCCGCGACATCGCGGCCCTCGGCATCTACCCGGCGGTGGACCCGCTGGCGTCGACGTCGACGATCCTGTCGCCCGAGGTCGTCGGCGACCGCCACTACAACGTGGCCCGCCGGGTGCAGGAGGTCCTCCAGCGGTACAAGGAGCTCCAGGACATCATCGCCATCCTCGGCCTCGACGAGCTCTCCGAGGAGGACCGCATCACGGTCGCCCGGGCCCGCAAGGTGCAGCGCTTCCTGTCGCAGCCGATGTACGTGGCCGAGGTGTTCACCGGCCTCCCCGGCGTCACCACGCCGGTCGACGAGACCGTCGAGTCGTTCGAGATGCTGGTCAACGGCGACCTCGACGACCTGCCCGAGCAGGCCTTCCTCAACGTGGGTGGCGCCGACGACGCCCGGGCCAAGGCCGCCCAGCTGGCCGGGAGCTGACGTGCCGCTGCAGGTCGAGCTCGTCTCCCCCGAGCGCATCCTCTTCTCGGGCGAGGCCCGCGAGGTCGTGGCCCGCACGGCGGGGGGCGACATCGCGTTCCTCGAGGGCCACGTGCCCTTCATCGGCACGCTGCAGATCCACCCGGTCCAGATCCACATGCTCGACGGCACCGTCGAGGAGGTCGCGGTGCACGAGGGCTTCGTCGAGTGCGCTCACGACCGGGTGACGATCCTGTCGGACGTGGCCGAGCTCAAGTCGCAGATCGACGTGGCCCGGGCCGAGGCGGCCCGGGCCCGCGCCGAGGCCAACGCCGAGCAGCTCGACGACGTCGAGCGTGAGGCCGCGCTGCGCCGGGCGCACGTGCGCCTGCAGGTCGCGCAGGGCTGACGCCCGCCCGCTACTCGACCACCAACCCCTCGATGCCCGGTTCGGGGTCGGGCCAGGGCATCTCCAAGCGCTCCAGGGCGTCGACGACGACGCGCCCGACGACGAGGTCGCGGAACCACTTCTGGTCCGACGGCACCACGTACCAGGGCGCGTGCTCGGTGCTCGTGCGGGTGATGGCGTCCTCGTAGGCGGCCATGTACTCGCCCCAGCTCTCCCGCACCCGCAGGTCGTGGTGCTCGAACTTCCAGTGCTTCTTCGGGTTGTCGATGCGCTCCTGGAGGCGCTCGCGCTGCTCGTCGTGGGAGATGTGGAGCATGAACTTCAGGATGATCGTGCCCTCGTCGGCGAGCATCCGCTCGAAGTCGACGATGTGTCCGTAGCGCCGCCGCCAGCGTCCCTCCGGCACGAGGTCGTCGACGCGCACGACCAGGACGTCCTCGTAGTGGCTGCGGTTGAAGATGACGATCTCGCCGTCGGCGGGCGTGTGGCGGTGGACCCGCCACAGGTAGCCGTGGGCCAGCTCCTCCTCGGTCGGACGTCCGAAGCCCTTGACGGCGATGCCGAGGGGGCTGCCGGCGCCGAAGACCCGGCGGGTGGTGCTGTCCTTGCCCGAGGTGTCCATGCCCTGGAGGACCACGAGCACCTTGGCGGCCTTGGTGGCCCACAGCCGCTCCTGGAGGTCCCCGATGCGCTCGCTGAGCTCCTCGTTCAGGGCCTCGGCCGTGGCCTTCGCGTCCTCGTCGTCGGGACCGAGCAGGTCGTCGGCCCGGGTGGGGCGGTCGGCGAGCCCGGGGGCGTCGCCGGGGCTGATGCGGAAGCGGTCCGGGTCGAGCGAGGAGACGTCCATCGTCGCTGTCTACCCGGCCCGAGGTCGTCCACGTCGGGTCGGTAGGGTCGGCGCCGTGGCCCGACGTCGACTCGCTGCCTGCCTGGTCCTGCCCGAGCCGCATCGCACGGAGGTCGACGGCCTCCGACGGGCGACCGGTGGCGAGGTGGCGCGGATCCCGCCGCACATCACGCTCGTCCCGCCCGTGAACGTACGGGAGGAGGCGTGGGACGAGGCGCTCGAGGTGCTGCGCCGGGCCGCCGGCGCGCAGCCCGGTCCGCTCGACCTCGTCGTGGGTCCCGCGGCGACCTTCGCCCCCGTCAACCGCGTCGTCTACCTCGCGGTGGACGGTGACGCCACGGCACGCGCGCGGCTGCGCGACCTGCGGGCCGCTCTCCTTGTCGGCCCGCTCGAGCGCGACGAGCGTCGCCGGTTCATCCCGCACGTCACCCTCAGCCACCGGCTCCCGGAGGGGGACGACGCCCACGCGCTGGCGGTGCTCGGACGCTACGAGGAGCCCGTGCGGTTCGCCCACGTCGAGCTGCTCACCTACGACGACGAGGCGCGCCGCTGGGGGTCGTGGGCCGACGCCCGGATGGGTCCGGTGCGGGTCACGGGCCGGGGTGGCATCGAGACCGAGCTGGGCGTGTCGGCGATCGTCCCGCCCGACGTCGTGGCCGGTCTCGCCGCCTGGGAGGTCCGGTCCGTCACGTTGCCGGACAGCGGCACCGTCGTCACCGGGCGTCGGGGTCGCGAGGTCGTCGGCGTGGCCGTGGGCGGCGTGGAGCGCTGGGGCGCGCGACGGGTCGGGCGGGTCGACGGGGTCGTCGTGGCGCCGCCCGAGCGGGGCGCCGGCCTCGGCCGCCATCTCGTCACGACCCTCGCCGCGGAGCTCGCCGATGCGGGGGCCGAGCGGATCGAACCGTCGGAGGACGCCGACGACGCGACCCGAGCGCTGGCTGACGCGGTCGGACTCGGAGCGCCCCAACCCTGAGCGGTACGCTCCAGGTATGAGGGTCCAGCTCGGGCGCAAGGGGGACTACGCCATTCGGGCGGCGGTCGACCTCGCCCGCCATGACGGCGCCGGACGTCGCAAGACGCGCCACATCGCCGAGGCGATGGGGGTGCCGGAGAGCTACCTCCCGTCGATCCTCGGGCAGCTGGTCGCTGCCGGGCTCGTCTCGTCGCTCGCCGGTCGGGACGGCGGCTACGCGCTCGTGCACCCGGCCGCCGAGA
Source organism: Actinomarinicola tropica (assembly GCF_009650215.1). GTDB lineage: Bacteria > Actinomycetota > Acidimicrobiia > Acidimicrobiales > SKKL01 > Actinomarinicola > Actinomarinicola tropica. The sequence continues at coordinate 1,095,195 of NZ_CP045851.1, forward strand.
CGACCCTGCTCCAGGTGGTCGAGGCGGTGGAGGGCGAGGTGGAGCTGGTGCGGTGCGTCCTCACCGGCGGTCCCTGCGGGTGGGAGACGGAGTGTGCCGTGCACCGGTTCTGGGCGGCGGCGCAGGACGCCTTCCGCGACCAGCTCGCCGCGGCCAGCCTGGCCGACGTGGTCGACGTCGACCGTGGGCTGACCGCAGCGTCTGGCTCCCCCCGCCGAGGGCGAGGTCAGTCCGACGTCGCTCCGGACGCCGGCGGCTGATGCAGGCAGCTCGGGTCCTCCCCGAGCGGATCCCCCGAGGTGGCGTAGGCGTGCGAGCGCGAGCCTCCGCAGACGGACGCGAAGTCGCACACGCCGCACCGGCCCCGCAGCAGCGACGGGTCGCGCAGGGAGCGCATCAGCGGTGAGCTGCGGTAGATCTCGGTGAGCGGCGCCTGCCGCACCGACCCGGCGCTCAGCGGGAGGAACCCGCTCGGGTAGACCTCGCCGTGGTGGTCGACGAAGGCGAAGCCACGGCCGGCGTTGACGTCGAGCGGTGGGCGGGGGCGCCGGGGACCTGGCGACACCCCGCCCATCAGCTCGTCGGTCCGTGCGCGGAGGACCGTGCGCAGCGGACCGAGGGGGAAGCGCCGGTCGAGGTCGTCGAGACCGGCGCGCTGGAGGGCGATCCGCCGGAAGTGCGGGGCCTCCGTGGCCTTCACGGGGACGAGGTGGCCGACGTCGTGCAGCCAGTGCAGGACCTCCTCGGTCGCGCCGGGCGAGAGGGCGGTGAGGTGCTGGCCCCGACCCGTCGGCACGAGGAAGAAGACCGACCACAGGCTCACGTCGGCGAGCACGACCCGGGCGAGCACGTCGGGCAGCTCGGTGACGTTGTCGGCCGTGACCGTGGTGTTGATCTGCAGGCGGATCCCGAGCTCGCGCACGGTGCGTGCCGCGTCGACCGTGGCGTCGAAGACGCCGGGGATGCCGCGGAAGCCGTCGTGGGAGGCGGCGTCGGAGCCGTCGAGGGAGAGCGAGACCGCCTTGGCGCCGGCGTCCCGCAGCTCGACGAGCGCGTCGCGGGTCAGGCGCGGGGTGACCGACGGGGAGACGGCGACGTGCAGGCCCCGCTCGGTGCCGTGGCGGACGAGCTCGACGAGGTCGGGGCGCTCGAAGGGGTCGCCGCCGGTGAGCACCACCATCGGCCGCGGCGCGCCGACCGCCGCCAGGTCGTCGAGGAGCGCTCGACCCTCCTCGGTGGTGAGCTCCAGGGGGTCTCGGTGGGGGATGGCGGTCGCCCGGCAGTGCCGGCAGGCCAGCTGGCAGGCCCGGGTGACCTCCCAGATGACGATGAAGGGGCGGGCCTCGACGTCCTGGTGCAGCTCGCGGATGGGGTGGGCCGTCGTGAGGGTCATGTCGCTCCAGGGGGCGTGCACCGATGAACCATGACTAACATGCTCAACGTTGAGTGGCAAGCCGAAGGAAGGGTGTGCGATGGGGATCAGGGACTGCCGGGTCATCCAGGGCGGGATGGGTGTCGGGGTGTCCGGCTGGCGCCTGGCGCGGGCGGTGTCGCAGCGGGGACAGCTCGGCGTGGTCTCGGGCACCGCCATCGACGCCGTGCACGCCCGGCTGCTGCAGGACGGCGACCCTGGCGGCCACCTGCGCCGGGCCTACGAGGCCCTGCCCCTCCCCGGCGTCGGCGACCGGGTTCTCCGTCGGTGGTACCGAGACGGCCGTCGCCCGCCGGGGCGGCCCTACCGCGCCCACCCGATGCTCACCCTCGAGCTCGACCCGGCCCACGCGGAGCTGCTCGTCGCCGCCAACTTCGCCGAGGTCTGGCTGGCGAAGGAGGGTCACGACGGCCTCGTCGGCGTCAACCACCTGGAGAAGATCCAGATGGCGATCGGGCCGTCGCTGTACGGCGCCGTCCTGGCCGGAGCCGACGCCGTGCTCATGGGGGCGGGCATCCCGTCGGCCATCCCGCGGCTCCTCGACCGGTTGGCGGAGGGACGACCGGTCGAGGTGCGCGTCGACGGGGTCGGCACCGCTGAGGGCGCCGAGCTCCTGAGCCGCTTCGATCCGGCCGCTCTGGGACCGGTGGAGCACCGTCGTCGCCCGCCCTTCGTGGCCGTCGTGTCGTCGGTGTCGCTGGCCCGCTTCCTCGCTCGTGACGACGCGACCCGACCCGACGGCCTCGTCGTCGAGGCCCCCGTCGCTGGAGGGCACAACGCACCGCCGAGGGGGCGGCGGCGGCTCGATCCATCCGGACAGCCGGTCTACGGGCCGCGCGACGAGGTCGACCTCGCCGCCGTCGCCGAGCTCGACCTGCCGTTCTGGCTCGCGGGCGGCCGGGCCGATCGGGCGGGTCTCGACGCCGCGCTCGCGGCCGGGGCGTGCGGCGTCCAGGTCGGCACGGCGTTCGCGCTGGCCCAGGAGTCGGGCATCGCCGCGACGCTGCGCCGCCAGCTGCTCGACGGCGTGACCGGCGGCGGCGTCCCCGTGCGCACCGACCCCGACGCCTCCCCGTCGGGCTTCCCCTTCAAGGTGGCCGAGGTCGACGGCACCGTGGGTGACCGTGCCGTGCGCGACGGCCGACGGCGGGTGTGCGACCTCGGCTACCTGCGGGTGCCGGTCGTCGGGGCCGACGGCTCGATCGAGTACCGGTGCCCGAGCGAACCGGTGGGGGCCTACGTCCGCAAGGGCGGGCAGGCCGAGGACACCGACGGCAAGGTCTGCCTGTGCAACGGACTCACTGCGACGATCGGCCTCGGGCAGGTGCGGCGCGACGGGACGGAGCCTGCGCTCGTCACCCTCGGCGCGGCGACCGAGGCGGTCGCCGCCCTCGCGGTAGCGCACGGCGGTGCCTACACGGCCGGCGACGTGCTCGACGCGCTGCTCGACCGCTGAGGAGCCGGTCGCTCAGTCGAAGGCGATCGAGCTGAAGGGGCGCAGCTTGTCGAGACGGTGGGTGGCGGTCACCGAGCGCACGGTGCCCGACTTCGCGCGCATGACGAGGGAGTGGGTCGTCGCCGTCGACTCCCGGTAGGTGACCCCCCGCAGGAGGGTGCCGTCGGTGATGCCGGTGGCGGCGAAGAAGCAGTTGTCGCCGCGCACGAGGTCGTCGGTGGTGAGCACGGCGTCGAGGTCGTAGCCGGCGTCGACCGCCGCCTGGCGCTCGCCGTCGTCGCGTGGCCACAGGCGGCCCTGCATCTCGCCGCCCATCGCCTTGAGCGCCGCGGCGGTGATGACGCCCTCGGGGGTGCCGCCGATGCCGAAGAGCACGTCGACGCCCGAGTCGGGCATCGCGGCGGCGATGCCGCCGGCGACGTCGCCGTCGGAGATCAGCTGGATGCGGGCGCCGGTGGACCGCACCTCGGCGATGAGCTCGGCGTGGCGGTCGCGGTCGAGGATGACCGCCGTGAGGTCGCGCACGTCAGCGTTCTTCACCTTCGCGATCGCACGCAGGTTCTCGGTGGGGCTGCGACGGATGTCGATGATCCCCGCCGCACGCGGCCCGACGGCGATCTTCTCCATGTACACGCAGGGACCGGGGTCGAACATCGTGCCGCGCTCGGAGACGGCGATGACCGACAGGGCGTTCGGGAGGCCCTTCGAGGTGAGGGTGGTGCCGTCGATGGGGTCGACGGCGATGTCGCACTGGGGCGGCGAGCCGTCGCCGATGTTCTCGCCGTTGTAGAGCATGGGCGCCTCGTCCTTCTCGCCCTCGCCGATGACGACGACGCCGTCCATCGGCACGGTGCCGAGCAGGACGCGCATGGCGTCGACGGCGGCGCCGTCGGCCCCCTCCTTGTCCCCCCGGCCCACCCACCGGGCGGCGGCCAGCGCCGCGACCTCGGTGACGCGGACGAGCTCCATCGCCAGGTTCCGGTCGGGGGCCTCGGGTCGCAGGTCGCTCATGGCGCAGGACCCTAGCCATCGGGGTGGTCGGGGGCCCATCGGGCCACCTGGTGGGTCGGGCCGTGCCAGGATGCGGCCATGTCGGTGATGCGCTGCCCCTCCTGCGGTGAGCTGTCGTTGTCCCGGAGCGACGTCTGCCCGGGCTGCGGGGCGTCGATGGAGGCGTTCGAGCGGGACGCCGGTCGCGGCGCCGACGACGCACCGGTGCGCCCCGACGTCGCCCAGGAGCGCCGGGAGCTGCACGAGTGGACGATGGAGGGCCGGCGCCTGCTCGACGGGATGCTGCAGCGCTCCGGCATCCCCCGCACGTGGCAGGGGTCGACGCTCATCACGCCCGACGTCGAGCACGACCGCGTCGAGGAGATGGTGGAGCTCGTCGGCGTCGGCGATGCGCAGGTCGGCGCCGAGGAGGACGTGGCGCCCACCGACGCGCCGGACGCCGGCGACACCGCCGACGAGGTCGGGGTCGAGGAGCAGGGCGTCGACCAGAACGCGGAGGACGTCGGCGAGGGGGAGGTCGGCTACGACCTGTCGGGCTGGACCGACCTGGCACGGGGCGACCTCGTCGCGGCGCTGGCTGAGGCCGGGATCGAGCACGGTTGGGACGAGGACGGCGACCTCGTCGTCGACGCCGCCGACGAGCGGCGCGTCGACGCCGTCTTCGACCGGCTGACCACCGAGGGCGTCGGCGAGCTCGGAGCCGGCGCGGCGGGCGAGCTCGAGGAGGACCTCGAGGACGACGATGCGCTGCTCGACGACGACGGCCTGCTCGTGCAGGAGACCTTGTCGGACCTCTTCGTCGGCGCCGACCGCCTGCTCCACAACCCCGTCGACGGCACCGCGGCCACCCTCGTGATCGACGCCCAGGCGCAGCTGCGGGCGCTGCGGCTGCCGTTCGGGTTCGAGCGCACGCAGTGGCGGATGATCCTCGGCGCGGCGGAGGAGCTGGCGGAGTCGTTCGTCCCCTCCGGCATGGACGAGGACGCCGTCCGGGACCGTGCCGCCCGCCTGCGCGGCCTGCTGCGCGACGTCGTCTGACCGGCCAGCCGCCGTTAGCGTGGCCGGATGGTGCTGGCCGAGCTGGTGGTGGTCCACTCCCGAGCGATCGCACCCACCCGCCGCGTCGCCCTCGGTGAGATGCACCTGCCCACCGAGCCCGAGCCCGGCTTCGGGCTCCTCCTGCTCGGGTGCGTCGCCGCAGCCCACGTCCGTTCCCTCGACCCCGACCTTCGCGACGACCTCGTGCGGTTGATGCACGAGGTCGAGCGGGGACGACGGATCGTGCAGCCCCGCCTGCGCCACCGCTTCCAGAACGACCGGGTCGGTCTGCTGCGCTCGACCCACCGGCTGGTGGGGGAGGGGGAGCGGATCATCCCGCAGATCGAGGACCGGGACGCCCCGATCCCGCAGGTGCTCGGGGCGGTCTACGCCGTCGGCACGCTGCCGCTGGCCGTGCGGCCACGGGCCATGGAGGTCGTGCGTCGGGCGCTGCGGTGGCCCGGCGAGGTCGACGACCGCCTGATCGCCCACCTCTCCGGACGTCCGGCGGGGCCGAGCCTGCCCGTCGGGGCCGACCCGCGGCGCTGGGCGCTCGGGGTCTTCGCTCTCGACGCCGCGGCGGCGCAGGACCGCAGAGCCGTGCAGCAGCGGTTCCGCGAGCTCCTGCGTGACGCCCACCCCGATCACGGCGCGGCGTCGGAGGGCGCGGCGCTGCGCATCGCCGAGCTGGCCGAGGCCCGGCGGATCCTGCTGACGTGAGCCCGCTGCGGCGGGCCCGTGGGCTCGTCCTCTTCCCGGGCGCGGGCGCCTCGTCGGACCACCACACGCTGGTGGCCCTCGAGGACGCGCTCGCCCCGCTGCCGGTCGCCCGATGCGACTTCCCCTACCGCCTCGCCGGGCGGCGTGCTCCGGACCGGGCTCCGGTCCTCGTCGGGTCCGTCGTGGACCACGCCACCGCGTTCGCGGCGGAGCACGACCTCCACCCGCGCGCCGTCGTCCTCGGCGGGCGCTCGATGGGCGGTCGGATGTGCTCGATGGCGGTCGCCGGCGGGCTGCCCGCGGCCGGTCTGGTGCTGCTGTCGTATCCGCTGCACCCGCCGGGCAAGCCGGAGAAGCTGCGGATCGAGCACCTCCCGCAGCTCGACGTGCCGTGCCTGTTCGTCTCCGGGACGAAGGACCCGTTCGGCACGCCCGAGGAGCTCGAGCGGGAGGTGGCGGCGATCCCCGGTCCGGTCACGATCCACTGGCTCGAGGGGGCGGGCCACGATGCCAAGGGGCGCGACGCGGAGATCAGTCAGGTGGTGGCGGCGTGGATCGACCGGCTGGGGCGTCGGCGGGGTTGAGCTCCTCCAGCTCCTTGTGCGCCGTCTCCGGGTAGCGGGCGAGGACGAGGACGGCGAGCGCCAGCGGACCGGCGAGCAGGACGGCCAGCGCGCCGCCGATGCCGCCGAGCGGGTCGGAGAGCTGACCCACGACGAGCAGCCCCGCGCTGGAGCCCGCGACGCCGACGAGGGTGATGATGCCGTTGGCCCGTCCCCGGCCGGAGGTCGGGAACAGCTCGGGTCCGTAGACGCCCAGGGCGGGCACCGTGGCCGCAGCGATGACCGCACCGACCGCCGACGCCGCCCACATCGGCCACCCCGGGACGAGGAACGAGACGAGGGTGAACCCCGCGCCGCCGACGAGGCCGATCGCCGCGATGCCACGCCGGCCTCGGACGTCGGCGAGGCGCCCGCCCACGGCGACCCCGATGCCGGCGGGGGTGGTCGTGAGCAGGGTGAACGCGGAGATGCGCGCCGCGCTGAACCCCCGCTCGGTGCGCAGGAACTCGTTCTGGAACTGCGACGCGGGGGCCAGGAACATCGACGCCAGGAACCCGGAGACCGCGAGCAGCCCCAGTCGGCCGCGGTCGACCGCCGCGGGCGCCTCCCCGCGGTGGACGGCGAAGCGGCGCGTCTCGGGCAGCAGTCGGGCGACCCGCACGAGGAGCGGCAGCGCGAGGAGCGGGATGAGGTAGAGGAGCCGCCACGCGTCGGGGCCCAGGTCGGCGAGGGGCAGGACCCACACGCACATGCCGGCACCCAGGCCGGCGGCCAGCGCCATCACGCTGACGCCGTAGGCCCGCGACCCCGCCGGCAGCTCCTCGGCGGCGACGATGCCGACGAGCAGGGCCAGCGCGGTCGAGAGCCCTCGCGCGATCGTCTGGCTGGTGCCGAGCCACAGGAGGTTCGGGGCCAGCGCACCGGTGGCGGCGAGGGCGATGGCCGCGGTGGCGGTGCCGAGCAGGAGCGTGCGGCGGCCGCGCCGGTCGGACGCCGCCGCGATGACGAGGGCGAGCAGCACGCCGACGCGCACCGCGGCGAGCACGAAGGACTGGTCGGCGCGGTCCCCGTCGAACCGGTCGACCGCGAAGGTGATCGTCTGGGTGATGAGCGTCCCGAGGTAGCCCCCGACGAGGGAGAGCACCGAGAGCAGGGCGAGCACCGTCGCAGCCCGCCGGTCCACCCGGTCCGGCGGCGCCCACCAGGGCTGGGCGTCGGGCAGCGGCTCGCCCGCTGCCAGGCGCCGGGACTCGGTCGCCAGCGCGGCGCGCACCGGGTGGACGAACAGGGGTGCGAAGAAGGGGATGGCGAGCGTGAGGTCGAGCTCCTCGACGACGTCGTGGGTGCCGTCGTCGGCGGGCGACACGTCGAGCGTCCGGCGGTAGGTACGCACCGGGCCCTCGGCCGCGATCCACGCACCGTCGCCGTCGGGCTCCTCCGCCACGAGCCCGCGGCGTGGCGCCGCGAGCCTGGCGAGGCCGGCGTCGTCGACGCGGTGGCGGAGGACGACGCGTGGCACGGGAGCCGATCGTACGGGGCGCGAGGTGGGCGTCCGCCTCGCCAGCGGGCATGCTGGTGGGGCCGTGGCCCGCGTCGCTGCGGCGTCGAGTCGACGTGATCGAGGAGTGGTCGTGCGGGAGAAGGTCGAGAAGGTGATCGAGGTCATCCGGCCTGCGATCCAGGCCGACAACGGTGACATCACCCTGCACGACGTGGACGAGGCGACCGGCGTGGTCACCGTCGAGCTGACCGGCGCCTGCGTCACCTGCCCCGCCTCGACCCAGACGCTGAAGGCCGGCATCGAGCGGATCCTGCGCGACCGCGTCGAGGGCGTCACCGAGGTGGTCGACGCCACCGCTCCCTCGTCGGACGGCACGGCCGTCTCGCTCTGAGCGGACGACGGGTGGGGGACGAGGCGGCGCGCCTGCTCGACGCGGCGGCCGGCGGCGACCGGCCGGCGCTGGCCCGACTGCTCACGATGGTCGAGCGCGGCGGCGCCGACGCACGCGCCGCGGCCCGGGCGGCGGCCGCCCGACCGGCCACCGACGGCTACACGGTCGGCATCACCGGCGCTCCCGGCGCGGGGAAGTCCACCCTCACCGGCGCGCTCGTCGGCGCGATGCGGGCCGCCGAGGAGGTCGTCGGCGTGCTGGCGGTCGACCCGTCGTCCCCCTTCACCGGCGGCGCCATCCTCGGCGACCGGGTGCGCATGTCGGAGCACGCGCTCGACCCTGGCGTCTTCATCCGCTCGATGGCGACCCGGGGCCACCTGGGCGGGCTGGGCGTCGCGACGCCGGGTGCGGTGCGGGTCCTCCACGCCGCCGGGCGCCCCTGGGTGCTGATCGAGACCGTCGGCGTGGGCCAGGTCGAGGTCGAGGTGGCCGGGGCGGCCGACACCACCGTCGTCGTCGTCAACCCCGGCTGGCGACGCCGTCCAGGCGAACAAGGCCGGCCTGCTCGAGATCGCCGACGTGTTCGTCATCAACAAGGCCGACCGTCCGGGCGCCGACGAGACCCGGCGCGACCTCGAGTCCATGCTCGACCTCACCGAGCACCGCGACTGGCGGCCGCCGATCGTGGCCACCGTCGCCACGGAGGGCACCGGGCGCGAGGAGCTGTGGCGGGCCATCGCCGACCACCGGCGGCACATCACCGGAACCGGCGAGCTCGAGCGCCGCCGCGCCGACCGGGCGCGGGACGAGCTGGGGCGGGTCATCGCGCCGAGCGGCTCCGCATCCGTGCCGACGCGCTGCGCGACGGCCCCGACTTCCACCAGGTCGAGCGGCAGGTCGTCGACGGCGGGCTCGACCCGTGGTCGGCCGCCGACCGGCTGCTCGGCGAGCACGACGACCACCCCGTGAGCGAGGACGCCCGATGAGCGACGAACGACCCCAGGACGACACGCCGGACGACGAGCACCGGGAGCCGGAGGTCGTCTCCGGCGAGGTGGTCGGCGAGCCGACGAGGGCGCGGGCCGTGGCCGGTCCGCCGAAGCTCGCCTCGATCGTCGGCGCCGGCGCCGCGGTGCTGCTGCTGAACGGACTGCTGTTCACGCTCGTCGCCCTCCCGCCGTCGCTCGACATCGACGCCGCCCGCTGCACGACGGCACGGACCGAGATCGAGGCCGCGAACGACAACGACGAGGACTACGACGACGTCCAGCTGGACGTCGACGACGTCGACGACCTCGCGTGCGATGACGCCGTCGCCCTCGCCGAGCAGATCCCCCTCGAGGACCCTGCTGACGTCGAGGAGGGCGACGAGGTCGACACGGTCTGGATCCCGAGCACAGGAGAGCTGCGGTTCCAGCTCACCGCGATCCTCGCCTTCGGCTTCGCCCAGGTCACCGGCGGCGTGCTGGTGCTCGTCCGGGGCCGCCGCTGGATGCGCAACGTCTCGGTGGCCGCCGCCGCCCTGGGTCTGGTGTTCCCGGTCTTCGGGCTGGCCTCGATGGTCGCCGCGGCGTTCGTCGTCTACGCGCTGGTGTTCAGCCGTCAGTCGAAGGAGCTGTGGCCGCGTTAGGTCGCAGGATCGCGGCGATGTCCGCAGGCAGCACCCACGTCACCCGGCCGTCGTCGAGCGCCTCGCGCCACTCCTCCAGCAGCTCGGCGAGGGCCGTCAGGACCTCGGTCGAGAGCGGCGCGACCCGGGGGTCGGGTGGCGGAGCAGCCTCGTCCTCGGTCTCGGGATCCGTGCCCTCGATCTCGGGATCGGTGCCCTCGGTCTCGGCTTCGGCCTCGGGGTCGGGGGGTTCGGGCAGCAGGTCGTCGAGGCGCACGGTGACGCCCCAGGTGAACACGCCCGGGGCCGGGTACTCCTCCGGCTCGTCGTAGCGGTGATCGGCCGCCCAGCCGAGGGTCTGGGTGAACGGTGACGCCAGCTGGTCGACGGCGTCGGGACCGACTCGGACAGCGCCCTGCGCCGGCGTCAGCGCCACCTGGTCGACGAGCACGATCTCGCCGGCGGGCGAGTCGATGCAGGCGTTGCCGTCGAACCAGGCCGACCGCCAGGGCGCCGTGAAGGCGTCGGTGCCGTACTCGTTGGTGTGGCCGGCCAGGCCGAGCCCCTCGCAGAGCGGCGAGATCTCGCCGACGACCTGATCGATCCCGTGGACGTCGAGCACCGCCACGGCGTCGAAGAGGGTCTCCGCGGTGGTCGGATCGGGGCCCACCGGGTCGGCCATCGCCGGGAGGCCCGACGCGATCGTCGTCGTCCGCCCGCACCCCTCCTCGAGGGACCTCACCGCCCGGAACGACTCCCCGAGCGTCCGGGCGTGGAGCCCGATGGCGTGGCCGCGCGACTCCAGCTCGTCGAGCAGCTCGGGCGCCCGCTCGCAGATCGCCGCTACCGCTCCGTAGGCGAGCTCGAAGCTGGCGACGACGCCGGCGTCGCGCAGCACCTGCTCGATCTGGCGCACCCGTCCGACCACCGCGTCGGCGGCCTCGGCATCGAGCCCGGTGAGCTCGCGGCTCGCGTAGGGCGACCAGCTCGTGTCGCCGCGCACGACCACGGAGAACACGGCGTGGACCGGGGGCGGCAGCGGGTCGCCCTCCTCGTCGGTGCCGGCGGTGACGGGGACGAACGGCGGTGCGGTCGAGGTCGTCACCTCCGGGCGGGTCGTCGAGGGCCCTGCGTCCGGCTCACCGTCGTCGCCGGACGAGCACCCGGCGACGAGCCCGACGACGAGGGCGAGCGCGACGAGGCGGGCACGGGACGGACGGGGCACGGCGGCGAGCATGGCACCCGGGGGCGCTCCCGGGCACGGCGGGCCCCGGCGGTACGGTGTCGCCCATGTCCGAACCGACCCTCGTCCGCGTCGAGCGCGGTGACGACGGCGTGGCCGTCGTCACCCTCGACCACCCCAAGGTCAACGCGCTGTCCACCACCCTCCTCGGCCAGCTCCACCAGGTGGCGCGCGACCTGTCGGCCGAGCCCCCGGGAGCGGTCGTGCTCACCGGCGGCGACCGGCTCTTCGCCGCCGGCGCCGACATCTCCGAGTTCGGCGGGCCGGCCGAGGCCCGGCGCGTGGGTGGGGCGTTCCGCGACGCCCTCGACGCCGTCGCTGCCATCCCTCGGGCCACGATCGCCGCGGTGTCCGGCTACGCGCTCGGCGGCGGCTGCGAGCTGGCCGTGGCGTGCGACTTCCGGGTGGCGTCCGACCGGGCGGTGTTCGGCCAGCCCGAGATCCTGCTCGGGATCATCCCCGGGGGCGGCGGCACGCAGCGCCTGCCACGCCTGATCGGTCCCTCGCGCGCCAAGGACATGATCCTCACCGGACGGCAGGTGAAGGCCGAGGAGGCCCTCGCCATCGGGCTGGTCGACGAGGTCGTCGCACCCGATGCGCTCATGGCCCGCGCCCGCGAACGCGCTGCCGAGCTGGCGCGCGGCGCCGTCGTCGCCCAGGGCCTCGCCAAGCGGGCGATCGACAGCGGGCTCGACCGCCCGCTGGCCGAGGGTCTCACCATCGAGCAGGACCAGTTCGCCGAGGTGTTCACGACCGCCGACTCCCGCACCGGGGTGGCGTCGTTCCTCGAGAAGGGGCCCGGTCACGCCCGCTTCGAGGGGCGGTAGCGCCGGGTGACCCTGCCCGAGACCGTCTGCGCCTTCCACCCCGACCGCCGGGCGGGGGTCTCCTGCCAGCGCTGCGGTCGTCCGATCTGCCCGGACTGCATGCGCACGGCCTCGGTCGGGTTCCACTGCCCGGAGTGCTCACGTCAGGGACGCCAGCAGGTGCACACGCCGCGGACCCTTGCCGCCCGACGCGACCCGATCGTCACCAAGGCGCTGGTCGGCGTCAACGTGGTCGTGTTCGTGCTCGCCGGCCTCCGCGGAGGCGGGCTGCTCGAGCCGAGCGCCGACGTGCAGATCGACTTCGGGCTCGTCGGCTACGGGTTCACGCGCGAGGGGTTCGTCGGCGTCGACACCGGCGAGTGGTACCGCCTCGTCACCGGGGGGTTCCTCCACGCCGACCTGATCCACCTCGGGCTCAACATGTTCCTGCTCTGGGTCCTCGGATCGGCGCTCGAACCCGCGCTCGGGCGCCTGCGGTTCGGGCTGCTCTACGCCGCGTCGCTGCTCACCGGCTCCCTCGGTGTGATGCTCCTCGATCCCGACGCCCTCACGGTCGGTGCGTCCGGCGCGGTGTTCGGACTGATGGGTGCCATGGTCGTCGCCCAGCGCGCCGCGGGCATCGACATCTGGCAGAGCGGCATCGGCGTTCTCGTCGGGCTGAACGTCATCACCACGTTCGCGATCCCCAACATCTCGATCGGCGGCCACCTCGGTGGCCTGGCGGGCGGGCTGCTCGTGGGTGCGCTCCTCATCGAGCTCCCACGGCGTGCGGCCCCGGGGAGCCGGCGGACGGCGTCGGTGGCGGCGGTGGTCCTCGTGGTCGCGCTGGCGGCGGCGAGCGTCGTGGCGTCGATCTGGGCGTCGGGCCAGTACCCGAGCGTCCTCTAGATCCGGCGAGCGAACCGCCGCAGGTTCCCCTCCCAGATCCGGCGCAGGACCGGTGTGGCGACCCGCGCGCCGAGCGGCCCGCCGAGGTACCAGGGGAACACGAGCGACTCGGTCCAGGTGAGGTCGGTGAGCCCGCCGTCCGCGCCGGCGGGGGTCAGCGTGAACTCGCCGGTACCCGTGACGAGGCCCACGTGGCGCACGCCCATGCGGCGCTCGTCCTCCCACGACGTCACCTCCATGACGTCGACGAGTCGCAGCGGGCCGACCTTGGTGTCGCACTCGAACGTGGTGCCGACCCCCTCCTGCTGGTCGGTGGTGAACCGGATGGCGACGGCGTCGGCCATCCACTCCACGTGGGTGGAGATGTCGGCCAGCTCCTGCCAGACGCGCGCCGGTGGGGCGGGGATGCGGATGCTGGTGCGGATCGATGGCATCAGCCGGCGACTCCTGTGCGACGCCCCGAGGGCGGCGGGCCGCCCACACGGGCGGCATCGGTGAGCTGGACGGTGGCGTCCTCGGGGCTCATCGTGTTGATGAGCACGCCCGTGCCCTGCTCGAACCCGGCGAGGGTGCTCGTCCGGGGCAGCAGGTGGATGTGCCAGTGGTAGTGCACGTCGTGGTGGTGCGGGGCGGTGTGGATGACGACGTTGTAGGCGACGTCGCCGAGCACCCGGTGCAGGCGGTGGATGGCGGTGCGCAGCAGGCGGCCCACGCCGCGGAGCGACGCGACGGGGGCGGTGTGCAGCCGTGGGTCGTGGACCCTCGGGACGACGAGCATCTCGTAGGGGGCGCCGCTCCAGTAGGGGGCGACGGCGACGGCGTCGTCGTCGGCCTCGACCACGCGCTGGTCGGCTGCGAGCTCCACGCTGAGGGTGGTGCAGAGCAGGCACACCGCCGGGTCGTGGCGCGCGCTGGCGAAGCGGCGGAACCCGACGAGCTCGTCGTCGATCTCGAGCGGGACGAACGGGATGCCGAGCAGCTGGGCGTGGGGGTGCTCCAGCGAGGCGCCGGCCTCCCGGCCGAAGTTGACGATCGCCTGGGTGTAGGCGACCTGGGGCAGGGCGGCGTGGGCGACGAGCCGCTCGCGGATCGCCGTGGCGACCACGTCGATGCGCTCGTCGTCGAGGAGCGCGAGGTCGCCCTCGTGCTCCGGTCCGATGACGAGCACCTCGTGGCGCCCGGCGGCGTGCACCGCCTGGTGCAGCACCCCGTCGACGGCCGGGCGCATGGTGCCGTCGCCGTCGAAGGCCGGGTACCGGTTGGGGACGACGCGGACGAGCCAGCCACCCGTCGACCCCTCGTAGGTCGCGAGCGCGGGCGGCGTCAGCTCCTCGTTGCCGGGGCAGAACGGGCACGGTCCGGTGCGCTCGGCCTCGACGGCGAGCGTGCGGGTGGCGAAGTCCTGCGGGCGGATGGCCCGGCCGCTCGCGATCGTGACCCACCGACCGGTCAGCGGGTTGCGGCGCAGCTCGTTCGAGGGCCCGGTCACGCCGGTGACGGTACCGCTCGTCGAGGTCCGTAGCGCGAGACGTGCACGGCGCTGTCGTCGTCGAACGGCTCGCCGTCCCATCCGGCCGTGCGGTCGAGGAGGTGCAGGCCGGCGGCGGCCGCCATGGCGTCGAGCTGGTCGGGCGTCGCGTAGCGGATCCGCCAGGGCCGCAGGCGAACGGAGCCGTCGACGCCCATGTCGACGTGCTGCCCGGTGACGGTCTGGGTCGCCGGGTCGTGCTCGGTGGCGGTGAGCACGACCCGGTCGAGGGTGACCCGCGACGGTGAGAGGTCGCGGGTGACCGTGGGCGGCGGATCGCCGGGGACGACGGCCTCGACGAGGAGCGAGCCGCCGGGGACCAGCAGGCGCGCCACCCCCTCCAGGCACCGCCGCTGGCGGCGCTCGTCGGCCAGGTTGAAGAACGTGTTGAAGGCGACGAGGACGACGGCGAACGGGCCGTCGACGACCCCGTCGGGTTCGGCCATGTCGCCCTCGTGCACGTCGACGCGCGCCGCGCCGGGCTTGGCGCGCAGCAGGTCGAGCATCGAGGGGCTGACGTCGATGCCGGCGACCCGGAGCCCCCGGTCGGCCATCGCGAGCGCCAGCCGTCCGGAGCCGACCCCCAGCTCGAGCACGCGTCCGCCGCCGGCGGCCTCGACGAGCCGGGCCACGTGGTCGGCGGTCGCTGCGGCGTCGGTGACGTCGGCGTACCAGTCGTCGTACACGTCGGCGAAGGACGCGCCGTAGTCGGGGTCGGGCGTCGGGTCGGTCGGGTCGCTCACCGCCCCAGTTTCCTTCCTCGGGCGTTCCGGTAGCCTCCGAACCGACACAAGAGGACGAAGAAAGGACCCCACAGTGGCCTTCGAACTGCCGCCGCTTCCGTTCGCCAAGGATGCCCTCGAGTCGCGGGGCATGAGCGCCGAGACCCTCGACTACCACTACGGCAAGCACCACCAGGCCTACGTCAACAACCTGAACGGCCTGGTGGAGGGCACCGAGAACGAGCAGAAGTCGCTCGAGGAGCTCATCAAGGAGGCGCCCACCCACGAGGGCCTCTTCAACAACGCCGCCCAGGTCTGGAACCACACCTTCTTCTGGAACTGCCTGAGCCCCACCGGCGGCGGCGCCCCCTCGGGCGAGCTGGCCGAGAAGCTGTCGAGCGCCTTCGGCTCGGTCGACGACTTCCGTGCCGAGTTCACCGAGGCCGCGAAGACGCAGTTCGGCTCGGGCTGGGCGTGGCTCGCGCACGACGGGTCCGGCCTGAAGGTCATGAAGACCCTCAACGCCGACAACCCGATCAACCACGAGGCCAAGCCGCTGCTCACCCTCGACGTGTGGGAGCACGCCTACTACATCGACTTCCGCAACGCGCGCCCCGGGTTCATCGACAACTTCTTCGACCAGCTCGTGAACTGGGACCACGTCGAGCAGAACCTCAACGAGGTCTGACCGACCGCAGCACCTGACGTTCCCGCACGGCCCGGGTCCCGCTCCGGCGGGGCCCGGGCCGTGTCGCGCCTCTAGCCTGGCGGTGTGACCGATCGCGCCTACCTCGACCACGCCGCGACCACGCCGCTACGCCCCGAGGCGCGCGAGGTGCTCGTGGCGCTGCTCGACGAGGAGGCGGGCAACCCGTCGGGGACGCACCGGGCCGCCCGTACGGCGCGGCGGGTGGTCGACGAGGCCCGCGACGTCGTCGCTGCGGCGCTCGGCTGCCGCCCCGGCGAGGTCGTGTTCACGAGCGGCGGCACCGAGTCCGACAACCTCGCCGTCGCCGGTGTCCACGCGGCGCAGCCCGGCGTCGTCGTGTGCTCGGCGATCGAGCACCACGCGGTGCTCGACCCCGTCGAGGCGCTCGGCGGGCGCGTCGTCGGCGTCGACGCCCGCGGGCGGGTCGACCTCGACGCCCTCGCCGCCTCGCTCGACGGGTCGGTCGTGCTCGTCTCGGTGATGCTCGCCAACAACGAGATCGGGGTCGTGCAGGACCTCGCCGCCGTCGCCGCGGTCGTCCAGGAGCACGCACCGGGAGCGGTCGTCCACACCGACGCGGTGCAGGCGTTCCCCTGGCTCGACGTCGCCGAGCTGGCGGCCCCGGCGCACCTCGTCTCGATCAGCGCCCACAAGTTCGGCGGACCCCAGGGCGTCGGCGCGCTCGTCGTCCGGACCGGCACGCCGCTCACACCTCTGCAGCGCGGGGGCGGGCAGGAGAGGGGACGGCGCTCGGGCACGCAGAACGTCGCGGGCATCGGTGCCATGGCCGCCGCGGCGGCCGCCACGCTGCGCGACCGCGACGAGGTCGTGCACCGTGTGGCCCGCCTGCGCGACCGCCTCGGCGACGCTCTCACCGCTCGCCTCGACGGCGTCACCGAGACGGCGGTGCCCCTCGACGCCGACGGTCGGCCCGACCGGTCGGGGAAGGTCGCGGGGTCGTGCCACGTGTGCATCGACGGCGTCGAGAACGAGGCGCTCCTGTTCCTGCTCGACCAGCAGGGGGTGGCGGCATCGGCGGCATCGTCCTGCGCCAGCGGGGCGATGGACCCCTCCCACGTCCTCGCGGCACTCGGCGTCCCGCGCGAGCGGGCGCAGGGGTCGCTGCGCCTCACGCTCGGTCCCACCACCACCGAGGCCGAGGTCGACCACGCGGTGGAGGTCGTCGTCCGTGCCGTCGAGCGCCTCCGGGGCCATCGCCGATGAGGGTGCTCGCCGCCATGTCGGGCGGCGTCGACTCCTCGGTCGCGGCCGCGCTGCTCCTCGAGCAGGGCCACGACGTCGTGGGCGTCACCATGAAGCTGTGGGGCGGTGCGTCCGACTCCGGCTGCTGCTCGGTCGCCGACGTCGACGACGCCCGCCGCGTCGCCCAGCAGCTGGGCATCGACCACCACGTGTTCAACTTCGGCGATGACTTCGAGGCCCGGGTCGTGGCCCCCTACGTCGAGGCCCACGCCGCGGGTCGGACGCCGAACCCGTGCGTCGAGTGCAACCGTCACCTGAAGTTCGACCGGCTGCTCGAGCGGGCCGACGCCCTCGGCTTCGACGCCGTCGCCACCGGCCACCACGCGCGGATCGGCGTCGGTCCCGTCGGGCGCCGGCGGGTGGCCCGTGGCGCCGACCGGGCGAAGGACCAGTCCTACGTCCTGCACATGCTCACCGGCCACCAGCTGGCCCGCGTGCTGCTGCCCGTCGGCGATCGCACCAAGGCCGAGGTGCGCGACGAGGCCCGGCGACTCGGTCTGCGCACCGCGTCGAAGGCCGACAGCCAGGACGTCTGCTTCATCACCTCCACCGGTGGTCGCCGGACGTTCCTCGGCGACCGCATCCCGCTCCACGCCGCCGACGTCGTCGACCGCGACGGGGTGACGGTGGGGCGGGTCGATGCCGTCGAGCTGGTCACCGTCGGCCAGCGCAAGGGCCTCGGCGTGGCGGGCACGGGCGAGCGGCGCTTCGCCGTCGCGGTCGACGTCCCCCGCCGTCGCGTCACCGTCGGCGCGGCCGACGACCTCCTCGTCGCCACGAGTCCCGTCGCCGACCTCGCCTGGGTCGACGCACCGATCGACGGACCGGTCGACGTGCAGGTCAGCGCCCACGGCGCACCGGCGGCGGCGCGGGTCGAGGGCGACGTCGTGTACTGGGACGCCCCGCACCGCCGCGTGGCCGCGGGGCAGAGCGTGGTGCTCTACGACGGCGACGAGGTCGTCGGCTCCGCCGTGGCGGCCCCCGACCCGGACGCCTAGGCCGGGGTCGCGACGGGCAGGCGCCGCGACGCGGCCTCCCGCAGCACGGCCCCCGGACGGGTCGGGGCGACGAGCAGCTCGGAGGTCTCCACCGGAGGTGGCGGCGCCCCGCGCGCCCGGCGCAGCTCCAGGGTGACCGGTGCGACCAGCTCGATGCGGAGCGCGAGCCCGAGCGCGCCTGCGGTGAGGTCGTGGGCCGCCGTGTCGGCGGGTGCGGGTCCGAACGAGCGGATCGTCTGGCGGCGGAGCAGCTGGGGGCCGACCGCCGCCGGGTCGTGCACCACGACGCCGGCGGGCACGAAGACCAGCCAGCGCCGGGCGAGCTGGTGGAGGGACCGCACGGCGAGCACGGCGAGGGGCGCGCCCACGACGAGCGCGACGGCGCCCGGCGCCCACTGCCGCGCCGCGAGCAGGAGCGGCCCGGTCAGCGTGCCCCCGACGGCGACCGCCCACAGGAGGGGGACCGGCCCGAGGACCAGCGGTCCGGGGACCCGGAGCGCGAAGCGGCGCTCGGGCCCGTAGGCCGACCCGTTGACGAACGCGTCGCCGGTGGTGGGGGAGAAGGCGACCACGACGGCCAGCGCCGCAGCGACGAGTCCGGCGACCGCAGCCGTGGTGCCGACGCCGTCGGCGGTGGCGGCCCAGCCCGCGGCGAGCACGGTGACCGGTGCGGTGACCCGCAGCGCTGTGAGACCGACTGTGCGGGGCACGAAGGTCGCGACCGCCCCGGCCGTCCAGGCCAGCCACGCGAGCACGGCGGCGACGACGGCGACGGGACCGCTCCGATCTGACAGCGCGGACTCGAGGGCGGGACCGAGCGTGAGCGGAAGCGTCAGCCACAGGACGCGGACGGGCCAGGCACCACCGAGGTTCACGGCTCCGAGATTTGCCCATCGGGGTCGCCGCTGGCTATTCCAGAGCCCGGGGGAACAGGGGACCGGCACCACGCCGGGCCGTCGAGGCAGGAGTCGCAGCAGGTGGGGAACGAGGCAGCCCAGGCTCGGGTGATCGGGTTCGTCCCGGGTGTCGACACGTCGATCGGCAGCTTGCCGCACCGCGACGCCGCGGCGGCCGTCGACCTGGTCCTCTCCCGCCAGACCCGCCTGCCTGCCGCCCCCTCGCTGCCCCAGCGCTCGCCGCTCGAGGGCATGGTGGCCCAGGCCGCGTGG
This sequence comes from Actinomarinicola tropica, assembly GCF_009650215.1. Classification (GTDB taxonomy): domain Bacteria; phylum Actinomycetota; class Acidimicrobiia; order Acidimicrobiales; family SKKL01; genus Actinomarinicola; species Actinomarinicola tropica. The sequence goes on from NZ_CP045851.1 coordinate 1,114,263, forward strand.
GGGATCCCGGGCGTCGACGTCGCCGCGGACGGCTCGCTCGACCTGCACCTCGACCAGCTCGACCCCGAGGCCGAGCCGGGTGACGACGCCCTCGCCGGTGAGCCGTTCCACACGCTGCGCCTCTTCCTCGACGCCGTGGCCGGGCGCGAGGGGCCGATCAAGCTCCAGCTGACCGGCCCCGTCACGCTCGGCCTCGCCCTCCACGCCGCCGGGGCCGACGCCGACCGGGCCTTCGCGGTCGCCGGGCGGGCCGTGCGCTCCCGGGCCGCAGCGCTCCTCGATCTGACCCGGTCGGCGGCGCCGGGGTGCGAGCCGGTCGTCTTCCTCGACGAGCCCGGGCTCACCGGTCTGCTCCACCCCGACCTGCCGATCGACCGCGAGGCGGCGATCGACCTCACGTCCTCGGCGCTCGCGGTCCTCGAGCGCGGGGCGATCACCGGGCTGCACGTCTGCGGCCCCACGGACTGGAAGCTCGTCATCCAGTCCGGCCCGCAGATCCTCTCGGCCCCGCTCGGGCTCGGGCTCGCCGACGCCGCCGACACTCTCGGCCGCTACCTCGACGACGGCGGCTGGATCGCCTGGGGCGCGGTGCCCACCGACGAGCCGATCGGCTCGAGCCCCGGCCGCCTGTGGCGCCAGCTGTCCGCCGCGTGGTGCGAGCTGGTGCAGGGCGGGTGCGACCCGGTGCTGCTGCGCACCCACGCCCTGGTCACCCCGGCCTGCGGCCTCGCCAACCACGGCACGTCGCAGGCCGAGCGCGTGCTCGGCCTCACCCGGCAGGTGGCGGCGCGGCTGCACGACCAGGCCATCGGCGTGCGACTCGCGGTCGGCGCCTGACCCTCCGGTCCGGCCGACGTCCTCGCGCCGTCACAGGGGGTTCGTAGGATCGCAGGCGTGAGCCCCGACCAGAACCCCGAGGTCCCGCCCGACGCCGGGTCCGTGGTGCCCGACGACGTCCCCGCGGAGGTCGTGGCCGAGGTCGAGGCCCTGCGGGAGCAGATCCGCCACCACAACCGGCTCTACCACGAGCTCGACGCGCCGGAGATCCCCGACGCCGACTACGACGCCCTCGTCCGGGCGCTCAACGAGCTCGAGGCGCTCCACCCGAGCCTCGTCACGCCGGACTCGCCCACCCAGACCGTCGGCGGCCCCCGGTCGGCCACCTTCGCCCCGGTCGTCCACCGGGTGCCGATGATGTCGCTCGACAACGCCATGGACGTCGAGGAGCTGCGCGCCTGGGGCCAGCGGCTGGAGCGCCGCCTCGTCGACGAGGAGGGCGCCGACCACCCGCCGGTGGCGTTCGTGTGCGAGCTGAAGATCGACGGGGTGGCGGTGTCGATCACCTACGAGGACGGCCGCCTCGTGCAGGCCGCCACCCGGGGCGACGGCCGGGTGGGGGAGGACATCACCGAGAACGTCCGCACCCTCGCCGACGTGCCCGAGCGCCTCGGCGGGTCGCCGCCGGCCCGGCTCGAGGTCCGCGGCGAGGTCTACATGCCCGTCGCCACCTTCGACGAGCTGAACGACCGCCAGGACGCGGCCGGCCTGCGTCGCTACGCCAACCCCCGCAACACCGCGGCCGGCTCGCTGCGCCAGAAGGACCCGTCGATCACCGCCTCGCGCGGCCTCCGGCTGTGGTGCTACCAGCTGGGCGAGGCGGAGGGCGGCCCGAGCTTCGACCGCCACGCCGAGACGCTCGAGTACCTGGCCGAGCTCGGCCTGCCCGTCAACCCCGAGATCCGCACCCTCACCGGGCAGGAGGAGGTCGAGGCGTTCTGCCGCCGGTGGGAGGAGCACCGCCACGACCTCGACTACGAGATCGACGGCGTCGTCGTGAAGGTCGACGACCTCGCCCGGCGCGCCGCCCTGGGGTTCACGTCCAAGGCGCCGCGTTGGGCCATCGCGTTCAAGTTCCCACCCGAGGAGCGCACCACCCTCCTGCGCGACATCGAGGTCTCGATCGGTCGCACCGGCAAGGCCACGCCCTTCGCCGTGCTCGAGCCGGTGTTCGTCGGCGGGTCCACGGTCGGGCTGGCCACGCTGCACAACCAGATCCAGGTGGCGGCCAAGGACGTCCGGCCGGGCGACACGGTCGTCGTGCGCAAGGCCGGCGACGTCATCCCCGAGGTCGTCGGCCCCGTGCTGTCCGAGCGTCCCGAGGGCCTCGCCGAGTGGACGTTCCCCGACACGTGCCCGCGCTGCGGTGGTCCGCTCGTGCGGCTGGAGGGCGAGGGCCACCACTTCTGCACGAACATCGACTGCCCGGCCCAGCGCACCGGCAGCATCGAGCACTTCGCGTCGCGCGGGGCCATGGACATCGAGGGCCTCGGCGAGCAGCGGGTCCACCTCTTCGTCGAGATGGGCCTGCTCTCCGACGTCGGCGACATCTACTCGCTCGACTTCGATCGGCTCCTCGGGCGGGAGGGCTTCGGCGAGACGTCGGTGCGCAACCTGCGCGACGCCATCGAGGCCTCGAAGGAGCGTCCGCTCGCCAACCTGCTGGTCGGGCTCAACATCCGCCACCTGGGGCCCACCGGCGCTCGGGCGCTGGCCCAGGCCTTCGGGCACCTCGACGCCCTCATGGCGGCCTCCGAGGAGGACATCGCCGCGGTCGACGGCATCGGCCCCACGATCGCCCAGAGCGTCCACGCCCACTTCGCCTCGGACCGCAACCGTGCCGTCGTCGAGAAGCTGCGGGCCGCCGGGCTGAACCTCGAGGGTCCGGCCACCCCCGACGTGCCCCAGACGCTCGCCGGCATGAGCGTCGTGGTCACCGGCACGCTCGACGGCTACAGCCGCGAGGAGGCCGAGGAGGCCATCACCAGCCGCGGCGGCAAGTCGCCGGGCAGCGTGTCCTCGCGCACCACCGCCGTCGTCGTCGGCGAGGGGCCGGGGGCCTCCAAGCTGAGCAAGGCGGTCGACCTCGGCGTCCCGATCCTCGACGGCGAGGGCTTCGAGCGCCTCCTGTCCACCGGCGAGGTGCGGCCCGTCGAGGCGCCGCCCACGTGATCGCTGCGGCTCAGGCCGCCTCGAAGCACCAGCTGTAGACGGCAGTCTCGTTCGGGGTCCGGGCCTTCCAGAACTCGACGGTGACGCAGTTGGTGCCGGATCGCAGCGATTCGAGCACCTTGTCGGGCCCAGGCGCGAACACGTAGCGGCCGAGCGACGGGATGCCCGCCCCGCCACCGGTGATCTGGTCGTCGGGGATCGGCGTGCCGTTGACCGCGAGCGTGGCGGCGTAGCCGTCGGCGAGGTCGACGCCCACCTCGGACTGGCGCAGGACGTCGGCGCCCGACGTGGGGATCAGCGCCTCGATGGCGGGGTCCCGGTCGGGGGCGGCGCGGGTCGAGCGGGTGCTGTCGATCGACACCGCCACCATCGCCGCGGTGGCGCCGAGGAGGAGCAACCCGAAGATGATGCGGCGGGGGATCGTCCGGTCGAGGACGGCGAAGGGGGAGGAGGCCACGGCGCCATGATGCCGTCCCCCGGGGCCGCGTCCCACTCGGGTCGCTGTCACCGATCCGACCGGGCCACCGTCTAGCCTCCGACCGTGGCCCTTTCGCGCATGAGCGACCTCATCGGGCGGGTCCTCGACGGCCGCTACCGGCTGGTGGCGCCGATCGGGACGGGCGCGTCCGGGCGGGTGTTCCTCGCCGACGACGTGCGGCTCCGCCGGCGCGTCGCCGTGAAGGTCCTGCACCCCTCGCTCGCCGACGACGAGTCGTTCCTGCGCCGCTTCCAGGCCGAGGCCCACGCCGCGGCCGCGCTCAACCACCCCCACGTGATGGCGGTGTACGACTGGGGGCGCGACGACGTGCCCTACCTGGTCACCGAGTACCTCGGCGGCGGCAGCCTGCGGGCGATGCTCGACAAGGGGCGCCGGCTCACGGTGTCCCAGGCCCTGCTCGTCGGGCTCGAGGCCACCCGCGGCCTCGACTACGCGCACCGTCGAGGCTTCGTCCACCGCGACGTCAAGCCGGCCAACATCCTCTTCGGCGACGACCAGCGGCTGCGGATCGCCGACTTCGGCCTGGCGCGGGCCCTGGCCGAGGCCGGGTGGACCGAGCCGTCGGGCGCCGTCCTCGGCACCGCCCGCTACGCCTCGCCGGAGCAGGCGCGCGGCGAGATGGTCGACGGCAAGGCCGACGTCTACGCACTGGGGCTGACGCTCATCGAGGCGGTCAGCGGCCAGGTGCCCTTCGCCGCCGACACCACGATCGCCACGCTGATGGCCCGGGTCGACAAGGAGGTCGAGCTCGACGACAGCTTCGGCCCGCTGCGGCCCGTGCTCGAGCGTGCGTGTCGTCCCGACGCCGCCGAGCGGCCCGACGCCGGGGCGCTGGCCGTGGCGTTCATGGCCGCCGCCGAGAAGCTGCCTCGACCCGAGACGCTGCCCCTGGTCGGCGCGGTGGAGGGCGACGTCGTCGGCGCCGACCCGTCCGACGCCACGATCCACGGCGCCGAGCCCGATCCCACCCTCGCGTCACCGGTGGTGAACGTGCCGGCCCCGGACCCGACCACCGCCGTCGCGGTCCCCGCCGACGCGCTCAGCCCGCGCGCCCGCCGCAAGGCAGCCCGCGCCGAGGCCAAGGCGGCGAAGAAGGCCTCGAAGGAGGCCGCGACGCTCGCCGCGGCCGAGGCGGACGAGGGCCGCCGGCGTCGACGCTGGCCGTGGGTGCTCGTGGCGCTCCTCGTCGCCGCCGTCGTGGGCGTGGGCACCGCCGTCGCGGTGCGGAACCTGACCGAGCCCACCCTCTACCCGGTCGACGACTACGTCGGTGCCCTGGCCGACGACGTCGAGGAGATCGTCGCCGAGTACGGCTGGACGGTGGAGCGGGAGCTCGAGCGCCGCACGGGCGTCCCCGTCGGCACGATCCTCGAGCAGGACCCCGCCCCGGACACCGAGCTGGAGGAGGGCGCCGAGAGCGTCCTGCGGCTCGTCGTCGCCGAGGGCAACGAGCTCACCGATGTGCCCGCCGACCTCGTCGGCGCGCCGCGCGAGCAGGTCGAGGCCGCGCTGGCCGAGGCCGGTCTCGCCGTGGGCGAGGTCACCGAGGATTGGAGCGAGGACGTCCCAGCCGGTCACGTGATCGAGGTGAGGATCCCCGAGGACCAGCTGGTCGAGGGCCAGCTCCCGGAGGAGACGGCGATCGGCCTCCTCGTGTCGGCGGGCCCCATCCCTCGCACGCTGCCCGGCGTCGCCGAGGGGGCCAGCTACGACTCGGTGGCCGCCGACCTCGAGGCCGACGGCCTGGTGCCCGAGCGGGTCACCGAGGCGAGCGAGACCGTGCCCGAGGGCGCGGTCATCCGCACCGAACCCGGCGAGGGCGAGCAGGTGCCGCGGGGCAGCACGGTCCGGGTCATCGTGTCGAGCGGCCTGCCGTTCGTCACCGTCCCCGACGTGGCGGGCATGGACGAGGACGAGGCCATCGAGCGGCTCGAGGACGCCGGCCTCACGGTCGGCACCCGGGTCGGCCCGCCGCGGCGCAGCGTGCTCGTCACCGACCCGCCGGCCGGCGAGTCGGTGCGGCAGGGCACCGAGGTGACGATCTACACCCGCTCCACCTAGCGGATGATGATGCCGAGTCGCCCGCTGCCGTAGCCCTCGATCGTCACCGCGAACTCGCGGCGCTTCCCGGGGTTGCGGACGAGGTCCCACACCTCGTCGGGCACCGCCTCGTCGGCGGTCGACCACACAGCATCGAGCTTCAGGTGCGGCGATGTCGGCGAGTTGAGGAGCGACATCATGATGTTCGCCACCTCCTGGTAGTTCTCGAAGAGCGTCTCCTCGAGCTCGCCGGCGGCGACCGACTCGTGGGCCGCGTTGGCGGGGATCATGCCGAGCGAGGCACCGGTGCCGGCCGCGAAGTCGAGGTCGGCGACCGAGAGGGCCAGGACGCGGCCCTGCGTGTCGCGGTAGGCGGCGACCACGTGGGCGCCGTCGGGCTCGATGGGGGTGAGGGCCACCTTGGAGGCGGCGCAACCACGGCCGACGAGGGCGGTGACGAACTCGCCGACCGCCTCCTGGATCGGGACCGGTGGGCCCGCGACGTCGACCGGTGGCCTCACGCCACGACGCCGAGGGCCTCGGCGAAGGAGTCGGCGTTGAAGGGCTTCGAGAGGAGGAAGGACGCGCCCGCCGCCAGCGCCTGCTCCTTGTAGGTGGGGGTCGTCTCCGACGTGATGAACCCGAACGTGGTCTGGATGCCGTCGGCACGGAGCGCCTGGAGGAACTCCATGCCGCTCATCTCGGGCATGTTCCAGTCCGAGAGGATCAGGTCGGGGTTCTCCGCCTTGGCGACGGCCAGGCCCTGCGCACCGTCTTCGGCCTCGAGGATCTCGGCCTGGTCGAAGCCGGCCTGGCGCAGGTTGCGCTTGATGAGCATGCGGATCGTCTTGCTGTCGTCGACGAGCAGGATCTTGTTCACTTCGACTCCGGTGCGTGGGGAGGGACGGGGATGTGATCGGCCGGAGCCGGGGTCACCTGAGGAAGTCGAGGAGGGTCGGTTGGATCACCTTCGCGGTGACCGACAGGGCGGCGTTGTAGGCCATCTCCTGGATCCGGACCTCGATGAGCGTCTCGGCGATGTCGACGTCCTCGACCTCGGAGAGGGAGGCCTTCAGCTCCACGTCCACCTCGGCGTTGCGGAAGCCGATCTCCTCGACCTGCTTCGAGCGGGCACCCATCTCGACCTGGGCCCGCTCGATGCGGTCGGCGGCCCGTCCGATGGCCTCGAGGCCCGCGCTCGCCGCGCCCGTGTCGCCGGCGTCGAGGGCTGCGGCGATCTGCTCGAGCACCTGGAACACGTTGCCGTCGGGGTCGGCAGCCGTGCCGAACACCTCCGGACCGGTCCGGTTCACCCGGATCGACACGTCCGGTGCGACGTTGCGCTGCACCTGGCCCTCGTTGCCGAGGTAGGTGCCGTCGGCGGCGTACGCCGACGTGGCGTCGGAGGTGCCGGCGAAGATGGGGCGACCCAGGTACTGGGTGTTGGCCGTCTGGACCAGCTCCTCGCGGATGGCGCGGATCTCGGCCGCGTAGGCGGCGCGGCTCTGCGCGTCGGCCGACCCGTTGATGGCGCCGACCACGAGGGTCCGGGCACGGGTGAGCCGGTCGACGGCGTGGGTGAGGGAGCTGTCGGCGTTGTCGAGCCAGGCTCGGGCATCGAGGGAGTTGCGCTTCATCTGCTCGTTGCGGCGCAGCTGCGCGCGGTAGTCGAGGGCGGAGAGGACCTGGGCCGGCCCGTCGGAGGGGCGCCGCACCTGCTTGCCGGTGGCGATGCGCTCCTGCGAGTCGTTGAGCTGGCGGGCGTTGCGGTGGATCGACGCCAGCATCGTGCGGCTGGCGCTGGTGTTGGTCACGCGGTTCACGGGGCCTCCTAGCGGCCGACGAGGCCGGTGCGGCTGATGAGCGTGTCGAGCATCTCGTCGACGGCGGTCATCAGGCGTGCGGATGCGGCATAGGCGTGCTGCGACTGCACGAGCGACGTCATCTCCTCGTCGAGGTTGACGCCCTTCACGCTGTCGCGTGCCGCGTCGACCTGGACGACGACCTCGGTCTGGATCTGCTCACGGCGGTTCGTCGCCTGGGTCTCCACGCCGAGACCGCCGATCATCCGCTTGTAGACGGCGTCGGCGCTGTTCTGGCCCTCGCCGAGGCGGGCGAGGAGGGTGGCGTTGCCGGCGTCGAGCGGCCCGGCCGACGCCGGGGGCGCGCCGCCGTCGGATCCGGCGGCGGCGACGCGACGCGGGTCGGCGGCGACGACGGCGTTCACCGCGAGGTCGCTCGCCGTGGTCCCGGTGAAGAAGGCGAGACCGGCGGCGCCGTCGAGGTCGAAACCGCCCTCGTGCACGGCGTTCACCGTGGACGCGAGCGTGGCAGCGACGGCGTCGAGCTCGCTCAGGTAGTGGGGGATCATCCGGTTGGTCGTGTCGAGGAGGCCGCCGACCTCGCCGTCGGCGACGTTCGCCCGGTAGCCGTCCTTCGCCCACTGGACCTCGACCTCGGTGAAGTCGGGGTGCGCGGTGGGATCGGTGGTCTCGACCACCTGGAGCTGCTCGTAGCGGTCGCCACGGACGAGGCTCGACCCTCCGAGGAACACGTCGGTGGTGCCGAGCTCGCCCTGGCGCGTCGTGACGCCGACCAGCTCGCCCAACCGCTCGATGAGCAGGTCGCGCTGGTCGGCGAGGTCGTGGGCGTCGAGGCCGGCGGCGGTCGCGTTGCGCACCGCGCCGTTCAGCTCGGCGACGCGGGCGGCGGTGGCGTTGACCTCGCTCGTCAGCGCCTCGGCCTGCTCCAGCGCGCTGCGGTGGAGGTTCGTCAGCTCCGCGGCGCCCCGGTTGAGCTCGTCGGCCACGGTGCGGGCCCGCTCGAGCAGGGCGACGCGCGGCGCGCTCGCGCCGGGCTGGTTGGCGAGGTCGTCGAACGCGCCCCACAGCTCGGACAGCTGGTGGGCGAGGCCCACGTCGCTCGGCTCGGGGAAGATCATCTCGACCCGACCGAGGGACGTCGCCTGGGTCCGCAGCAGGGACAGGCTGCCGGCCTCGCGCAGGGCGCGGGCCTCGAGGAACTCGTCGCGGATCCGCACGACGCCGGCGGCGCGCACGCCGTTGCCGATGCCGTCGGTCTTGCTCCAGACCGCGGGGACGACGCCGGCGCCGGCCGACACGAGGTCGACCCGCTGACGGCTGTAGCCCTTGGTCGCGGCGTTCGAGGCGTTGTGACCGGCGGTCTGCAGCGCCCGCTGGTGGGCGATCAGGCCGGACAGCGCGGTCTGCAGCGCGGAGAAGTTGGACATCAGACGTCCCAATCCACGAGCGTGGGCCGGGCGAGCGACCGGGTGCCGCCGCCGTTCGGCGCGTACCCGTCGAGGCGGGGACCGTCGCCGATCTGGGCGACGAAGTCCTGCGTGTCACGCAGCCCCTTGGCGAGGAGCTCCTTGTTGTCGCGGCTCACCGACTCGATCGAGCCGATGAGCGACAGGAAGGTCGCCTGGTGGTCGCGGAGGATCTGCCCCCACGGCTCGCCGGCGGCATCGGCGAGCATCGACAGCGTCGCGTCCGGGCCGAGGCCGTAGCCGGGGGCCACCGCGGCGACGTGCGCCGCCCGCAGGATCTCCTCGGTGCGCAGGTCGTCGATGGCGTCCTCCACGTCGCGAGCCGACTGGTCGATCCAGCGGCTCCGCCCCGAGGCGAGCACCATCTGCTGCACCTCCAGGCGGTAGAGGAGGAGCTCCACCTGGGCACGCTGACGCCACAGCGTCTGGCTCAGCTGGCTGAGTCGCTCGTCGGCGCGGGTCGTGGACATGGCGGATGGTTCGGCCGCCCCATGCCGCCGATGAGGATTCGTCACGCAGAAGTGGCGCCGACGGGGGCACGTACAGGAACAAGGACGCTCGAGGGCGTCGCGAACTGGGTCGTTCGGCTCATCGCGCCAGATCCGCGGCTCGAACCCTCATCCGGGCGACCCCGTTCCCGATCGACTGGCTGCCGCAGGAAGCGGTAGCGGTCCCAGCTCCAGATGGGTTGGTGACCTCGTTCCAACTTTCACGGAGGAAATCGGAACAATGCGCATCAACCAGAACATCTCGGCCCTCAACTCGTACCGCAACCTGTCCAACACCAACACGGTGATGGGCAAGTCGCTCGAGAAGCTCTCCTCGGGCTTCCGCATCAACCGGGCCGCCGACGACGCCGCCGGCCTCGTCATCAGCCAGGGCCTGCGTGCCCAGGTCTCCGGCCTCCGCCAGGCCACCCGCAACGCCCAGGACGGCATCTCGGTCGTGCAGACCGCAGAAGGCGCCCTGAACGAGGTCCACAGCATGCTGAACCGCATGCGTGACCTGGCCGTCCAGTCGGTCAACGCGTCGAACGACAGCGATGCCCGCACCGCGGCCAACAACGAGATCACCGAGCTCAAGGGTGAGATCGCCCGCATCGCCGACCAGACCAAGTTCGGCAGCCAGAAGCTGCTGGACGGCTCGTTCGGCGCCACCCCGGCGAGCGTGACCGGCGTCGACGCCGACGGTGCCTACACCGTCGCCGCCAACGACGACTTCACCCTCAACATCAACGGCACCGGCGCCGTCACCGTCGAGCTCTCGGCCCTGACCGGCGCGAACGCGACCGACACCGCCTCCGCCCTCCAGACGGCCATCCGCTCCGCCCTCGCGGCGAGCGGCGACGCCGACATCCAGGCCTTCGCCGACAAGGTGACGGTCACGGGTGAGACGGTCGGGACCGGCTCGAGCCTCACCCTCGAGATCAGCGGCCTCGCCGACGGCGAGACCTTCACCCTCACCGAGGGCACCAACAACCCGCTGGCCGCCCTCGGCCTCGGTGGTGCCATCACCGCCGCCGACGGCGACGCTGCCCTGTTCCAGGTCGGCGCCAACGCCGGCGAGACGATCGAGGTCAAGGGCATCGACCTGGCTGCGGTCGCCACGGCGATCACCGGTGACGTGACCACGGCGGCGAACGCCACGGCGTTCATCTCCGCCATGGACGACGCCATCGCCGACGTCTCCGGCTTCCGTGGTCAGCTCGGTGCGGTCCAGAACCGCTTCGAGTCGACCATCAACAACCTCCAGGTCACGACCGAGAACCTGGCCGCCTCGGAGTCCCGCATCCGTGACACCGACATGGCGCTCGAGATGGTGTCGTTCACCCGCCACCAGATCCTGACCCAGGCCGGCACGGCGATGCTCGGCCAGGCGAACCAGCTGCCCCAGGGCGTGCTGCGTCTCCTCGGCTAGTACCCACCGCACCGGTGAGGGCGAGCGGGCAACGGCGCCCGCTCGCCCTCCTGCCGGTTCGGACGCAGTCCGCCTGACGACCGCCGTACGAGGGAGCGACCGTGAGCTACATCGATGGGATCGCCTCCGGGCTGAACACCACCGACATCATCAACCAGCTCATGCAGGTCGAGGCGATCCCCCAGACCCTGCTGAAGAACAAGGCCACGACGGTCAAGGCAGGCCTCGACGCCTACGCGGCGATCCGCACCAAGTTCTCGTCCGTCCGCACCGCGGCCGACGCCCTGCACTCCTCGTCGAGCTGGCGGGGCCTCGCCGCCACCAGCTCGAACCCCGACGCCGTCGGCGTCACCGCACGCAGCGGTGCTGCCGGGGGCGCCGCGACGTTCAGCGTCGTGAACCTCGCCCAGGCGATGCAGCGCTCGAGCACCGACGCCTTCGCATCGACCGACGCCGCCCTCGACGGCAGGTCTCTCTCGATCACGAGCGGCGACCACACCTTCTCCTCGACGGCCACGACCCTCGACGAGCTCGTGGCGGAGATCAACGCCGACGGCGAGCTCGGTGTGACGGCGTCCACCGTCCAGGTCCGCCCCGGCGAGCACCAGCTGGTCCTCACCGCCGCGACGTCCGGCGTCGCCAACGGGTTCACCGTCGCCGACTCCGGCTGGACGAGCGGCTTCGCTGTCACCCGCACGGCCGAGGACGCCGTCCTCGACTACGGCGGCATCACGGTGACCCGCCCGACGAACACGATCGACGACCTCGTGGGCGGCGTGACCCTGACGCTCAAGGCCGAGACGACGGGTCCCGTCACGGTCAACGTGGCGCGCGACGCCGACGGGATCACCAAGAAGGTGAAGGCACTCGTCGAGGCGGTCAACGGCGCCCTGGCGGAGATGAAGATCCGCACGGCCTACGACGCCGAGACGAACCAGCGGTCGTCGCTCACCGGCGATGCGACCGTGCGCCAGCTCACAGGGCTGCTGACCGGCGCCCTCGCCGACCCCGTCGCGGCGAGCAGCCTCGGCTCGGTCGGCTTGGCCGGTGTCGAGCTCACCCGCGACGGCAAGGTCACCTTCGACGAGGCGGAGTTCAAGGCCGCCTACGCCGCGGACCCGGCAGCGGTCGAGCGTCTGTTCGTCGCCGGCGGTACGAGCACGAGCGCCGACCTGGCTTGGACCTACGCCGGCTGGCGGGCCCAGCCGGGAACCTACGCCGTCGAGGTCACCCGCACCGGAGCGGACACCTACACCGCGACGATCGACGGCGAGACCGCCGCGGTCACCGTCAACGACGACGGATCCCTGAAGATCGCCGCCGACTCGGTGCACTCCCGGCTGGGTGGTCTGACCGTCTCCCTCTCGACCGACGCCACCGCCGCCCTCGTCGAGGGCGTGCCCTCCGGCGTCGGGTCGATCACCTACGACCCGGGCGCCGCCCGTCGGCTCAGCACCGTCGCCAACCGGGCTCTCGACGCCGTGGACGGCCTGCTCACGAGCGCCGAGGACGCCCGCAAGGCCCGCATCGACGACATCAACCGCCAGGTGGAGGCCTGGGAGCTGCGCCTCGAGAAGCGCGAGCTCGGCCTCCGCCGCCAGTACACGGCCCTCGAGACGATGATGGGCCAGCTCGCCAACCAGGGCCAGTGGCTCGCCGGTCAGCTCGGCAGCCTCCAGGCCAACTCGCCGAAGTAGCGAAGGGAACGGGTTCCCGATGTACGCCACCGCCACCAGCGCCCGCCACAAGTTCGTCAGCGACGGTGTGGGCAGCACGCCGCCCGAGCGGCTGCTCGTCATGCTCTACGACCGGCTCCTCCGCGACCTCGATGACGCCACCGGCGCCATCGAGCGCGCCGACGTGGGCGCGTCGCACGACGCGCTCACCCACGCCCAGGACATCGTCGCCGAGCTGCACAGCGCCCTCGACCCGACCCGCTGGGACGGCGCCGACGCCATGGCCGGGCTCTACGCCTACCTCGCCGAGCTGCTCGGTCGGGCCAACATGGCCAAGTCCGCCGCACTGGTGGCGGAGGCCCGCTCGGTGATCGCCCCGCTGCGCGACACGTGGGCCGAGGCCTACGCCAGCACCGCGGCCGCTGCACCCGTCGCTGCCGCCTCCCGCCCCGCGGGCGGCCTGGACGTGGCCGGCTGATGGCCGCTTCGTCCGTCGCCGCCTGGAGCGCCGCCCTCGACGAGGTCGAGGAGGGACTGCGCGTGGCCGACCGCATCGCTCGGGGCGAGGCCGACCTCCAGGTCCCCGCGTGGATCGCGCCGGCCGAGCTGGGCCCGCTCCCTGCCGAGCTCGCACCGCGCCTCCGCCTCGTGATGGCGTCGCTCGAGGCCGTGCACGGCGACCTCGTCGAGGCGCGCGAGCGGGCCGCGGCCGAGCTCGCGGAGCTGGCCGAGGCCGCCCGGGCACCCGGCCGTCGGCCGGTCGCCGCCGGCGAGCCCCCGGCTCCCCGGCTCGTCGACCACTCCGCCTGACCGCCGCCCCCGCCGGCGCGTTCGACCCGCCCGGCCCCTCCGTCGCGCCCGGCTCCTCGTCCATGGGGAGGCGCAGCACCGCCACCCGTGGCCCGGCTCCCCGAGGGCTCTCCATGGGGAGGCGCAGCACGTCGTGGGGTGGCACGGGTCCCCGTGGGTCCGAGAACGAGGGAGGGGCACAGCGCCCGAGGAGTCGAACCCGGTGGGTCGAACGGCTCATTGGCGCGGCGAAGCCTCAGCGGAGGCGGGCGGCCTCCGATCGCATCGCCTGAGCACGGAGCGCTCGTGAGCCATCGCCAGGGAACGGCGAGCCCAAGACACCTGTCGACGCGCGAGGTTGACGATGCCCCTGTTCCCTGCCGGCTCTGCCGGTGCTGCCTTCCGGACGACCGATCGATGATCGTCTCCGACGCCACCATGCGAGCCCTGCACACCGCTCTGACCGGGCTGAACGCCCGACGTCAGGCAGCAGAGGACAACATCGCCAACGTCGAGACCGCGGGCTACACCGCGAAGAAGGTCGACTTCGAGGACTCGCTGCGCACCGCGATCGAGCGGGGAGAGCCCCGCGCCGTCGACATCTCCGTCACCCGGTCGCTCGCGCCGACCCGGATGAACGGCAACAACGTCGCGATCGACGAGGAGATGGTCGGGCTCACCGAGACGGCGCTCCGCCACCAGCTGGTCGTCGAGGGGATGAACACCAAGTTCCGCCTCCTCCGCACCTCGATCGTGGGGCAGTGATGAGCGCTCTGTTCGGTTCGATCGCCATCGCCGGTTCCGGCATGGGCGTCTACAAGACCTGGATCGACGCCACGGCCGACAACGTCGCCAACGTCAACACGGTCCGGTCGACCGACGAGGCCGCCTTCCAGCAGCGCTTCGTCGTCTCGGCGGCAGCCGAGAACGGCGCCGGCCAGATCGGGAACGGCGCTCGCGTCGCCGGCGTCCTGTTCGGCGACGCCGAGGGCCGCCTCGTCTACGACCCCGCCCATCCGCTCGCTGACGAGCAGGGGATGGTCCGCCACCCCGACATGAACCTCAGCGACCAGATGACCAACCTCATCATCGCCCAGCGCGCCTACCAGGCGAACGTGACCGTGTTCGAGCGGGCACGCGACGCCTACCTGCGCGGCCTCGAGATCGGACGCTGACCATGGCCATCATCCCGCCCCTCGGTGCCGTCGGGGCCTCCCCGGCGGTCGCCTTCGAACCAGCGGTCCGACCGCTCACCTCCCCGGGTTCGGCCGACGAGAAGGACGGCGTCGACTTCGGCACGGCCGTCGTCAACGCTCTCGAGAACCTCCAGGCCTCCCACGCCACCACCGATCGCCTCGCAGAGGCCGCGGCCACCGGCGACCTGCGGGCCGTCGAGGACTACATGGTCATGGCCACCGAGACCCAGCTCGCCACGCAGCTGACCGTCGCCGTCCGCAACCGTGCGGTCGAGTCGTTCAACGAGATCATGAGGATGCAGGTCTGATGGCCGGGTTCGACCTCGCCGCTCTGAAGGAGCGCGCCTCCACCGTCAACGCCGGGTTCACCAAGGGCCAGAAGGCCCTGATGATCGGCGGCACCCTGGCGGTCGTCGTCGGCCTCGTCGTGTTCACGAAGCTCGCCGGCGGCACCGACTACGCCACGCTCTACGCCAACCTGGAGCCGGGCGACGCCGCGGCGGTCACCGAGCGCCTCGACGCCGACGGCGTCTCCTACGAGCTCGCCGACGGCGGCGGCACGATCCGCGTCCCCCGCGACGTCCTGTACGAGACCCGCATGCAGCTGTCCGCCGACGGCGTGGCCAGCGGTGGGCAGGAGGGGTGGTCGATCCTCGACGGGCAGGGCATCACGGCCTCCGAGTTCAGCCAGCGGGTCGGGTACCAGCGGGCCCTCGAGGGCGAGCTGGCCCGCACGATCCGCTCGATCGAGGGCGTGGAGTCCGCCACCGTGCACCTCGCCCTCCCGCGCGACACGGCGTTCGCCCTCGACGACACCGAGGCCAGCGCCTCGGTCCTCATCAGCACCCGGGGCGGCACCACCCTCGACTCGATGCAGGTCCAGGCGATCGTCAACCTCGTCGCCTCCAGCGTCGACAAGCTCGAGCCGTCGGACGTGACGGTCGCCGACTCCTCCGGCATGGTGCTCGCCGCACCGGGCCAGCGGTCGGTGGACTACGCCGGGAACGACCTCAACATGCGCCAGGCCGCGGCGTTCGAGGAGCGCGTCGCTGCCGACATCCGCTCGATGCTCACCTCCGTCCTCGGTCCGAACAACGCCGTCGTCTCGGTCAGCGCCGAGCTGGACTTCGACGAGGCGACGATCACCCGTGAGACCTACACCCAGCCGCTGACCGATCCGGCCGGCAACCCGCTGCCGCTCACCGAGAGCAACCGCACCGAGACCTACACGGGCGAGGGCACCGGGGCCGCCGGCGTCCTCGGCGCCGAGGACGGTGGGGGCGAGGCCGGCGGGGCCGCCACCGAGTACAACCTCGACGAGTCCGACCGCACCAACGCCGTCGACCGCGAGGTCGAGTCGATCAACCGGGCCCCGGGGACGATCGAGCGCCTCGGCATCGCCGTGATCGTGGACGAGGCGTCGACGACGCCGGCGATGATGGCCGAGATCGAGCAGCTGGTCACTGCCGGTGCCGACATCCGGGCCGATCGGGGCGACACGCTCGCCGTCAGCCGGCTGCCGTTCGACACCAGCATCCAGGACACGATGGCCGACGAGGCGGAGGCCGCCGAGGCCGACGCCGCGGCCCAGGCCCGCAACGATCTCTACCAGACGATCGGCCTCGGCCTCCTCGTCGGGCTCGTCCTCCTCGTCTCGTGGCTGAAGATGCGCAAGGCCGCCAAGCGCCGGCGCCAGGCCCAGGCGATCGAGGCCCGGGCCATCGAGGCCGCCCTCGTCCCCGCCGGGCTCACCGTCGGCGAGGCCACCTCGGCCCTCACCCAGCCGGCGCCCGCCGACATCGACCTCGCACCGGTCGACGCCCTCGACCTCGACGCCTTCGACGAGGCCCCGGCCTTCCCGCTCGGGGGCGACGACCCCGCCTCGCGGGTGGCCTCGGACGTCGCCGACATGATCGACAACCAGCCCGACGAGGTCGCGCAGCTCCTGCGTGGCTGGTTGGGTGACCGACGGGCGGGTGGCCGGTGAGCCTCATGGAGACGCACAACATCGAGAAGCTCACAGGGGCGCAGAAGTCGGCGATCCTCATCATGACGATGGGCAAGGAGCGCTCGGCGAAGGTCCTCAAGTCGATGCGCGAGGCCGAGGTCACCGAGATCATGGCCGAGGTCGCGCGGATGGCGAACGTCGACGACCGCGTCGTCGAGCAGGTGCTCGGCGAGTTCGCCGTCACGGCGTCCGCCCGCCGCCACGTCGCGATCGGCGGCGTCGACGTCGCTCGGGAGCTCCTCGAGGCGACGGTCGGCGAGCGCCGAGCCGACGAGATCTTCGAGCAGCTCAACATGTCGATGATGAGCGCGCCGTTCGAGTTCCTCCGGAAGGCGGATCCGCGGCTCGTGCTCGGCTTCATCCGCGACGAGCACCCCCAGACGATCGCCCTGGTGCTCGCCTACATGACCGCCGACTCCGCCTCCATGGTGCTGAGCGGGCTCCCCGAGGAGCTCCAGCGCGAGGTCGCCGTGCGGGTGGCGACGATGGACCGCACCACTCCCGACATCGTCGCCACCGTCGAGTCCGCGCTCGAGCGTCGGCTCTCGTCGGTGATCCAGCAGGGCGACCTGTCGTCGGTCGGCGGGGTGCAGACCCTGGTGGACCTGCTGAACCGGTCGGACCGCGCGACCGAGCGCCTCATCTTCGAGGGCCTCGAGAACCACGACGAGGTCCTGGCCGACGAGGTCCGCAGCATGATGTTCGTGTTCGAGGACATCCTCACCCTCGACGACCGCTCGGTGCAGCAGGTGCTGCGCCAGGTCGACTCGAAGGACCTCGCCCTCGCGCTGAAGGGCGTGCGCGAGGAGGTCAAGCGCAAGATCCTCGACAACATCTCCTCGCGCGCCGCCGAGAACCTCCAGGAGGAGATCGACATGCTCGGCGCCGTGCGCCTCACGGCGGTCGAGGAGGCGCAGGGCGCGGTGGTCCGCGTCATCCGCGCTCTCGAGGAGGCGGGCCAGATCGTGCTGACGAGGTCGGGCGATGAGTACGTCGAGTAGCGCCACGGTGTTCCCGTTCGCCGACGTCACCGACCTTCCGACGGTCACGATCACGCGTCCGTCCGGCACGGGCGACCCCCACACCGACGCGCTGCGCACCGCGGCGTGGGACGAGGGGTACGCCGCGGGTCGCGTCGAGGGTCGGGCAGCGGGCCACGCCGAGGGCCTGGCCGCCGGCCGTGCCGAGGGTCTGGCCCGCGGGCACGCCGAGGGCCTGGCCGCCGGCCGTGACGAGGCCCGGATCGAGGCCGTGCGCGACCTCGCCGGCGCCCTGCGGGCGCTCGACGCGGCGTCCGCCGCCGCCGACGCCCGCGACGCCGTGGTGCTCGCGGACATCGAGGCCGAGGTCGTCGACCTGGCCCTCGCCCTCGCCGAGGCGATCATCGAGCGGGAGGTCCGATCCGTCGACGACGCGGCCCGCGACGCGGTGCGCCGCGCGCTCCGACTCGCCCCCGAGCGGGGCGGGCTCCTGGTGCGACTGCACCCCGACGACATCACCCACCTGGGCGACCTGGCCGAGCTCAGCCCCGGTCGCGCCCTCGAGGTCGTCGCCGACCCGTCGGTCGCCCGTGGCGGCTGCCTGATCGAGAACGACGCCACCCAGGTCGACGCCCGCATCGAGACGGCCCTGTCCCGGGCCCGTGCCGTGCTGCTCGGCACCTCCGAGTCGGCCGAGACGGTGATCGCGTGACGACGGCGACCCTCGCCCGGCCCTTCGACGGCACCGACCTCGGTCGTCGCGTGGATGCCGCCCTCTCGGTGGCGGCGACGCGCCGCACCGGTCGGGTGACCCGCGTCGTCGGCCTCACGTTCGAGGTCGCCGGCGTCGAGGCGGCGATCGGCGACGTCGTGCGGGTCGAGACCTCGGGCGACGCCATGCTCGGCGAGGTCGTCGCCATCGGCCCCGACTCGGTCGTGGCCATGCCCCTCGGCGACCTCCACGGCGTCCGTGCCGGCGCCCCGGTCGAGGCCGCCGGCGGCTCGATCTCCGTGCCGGTCGGCGAGGAGCTGCTCGGCCGGGTGCTCGACGGCCTCGGCCGCCCCCTCGACGACGGACCCCCGCTCTCCGGTCTCGCCCGCGCCGCGCTCGCGGGCGAACCGCCCCACCCGCTCCGCCGTCCGCCGGTCGAGCAGCCCGTGCACCTCGGCGTCCGGGCCCTCGACACGATGGTGCCGGTCGGCCGCGGCCAGCGCATCGGCATCTTCGCCGGCTCCGGTGTCGGCAAGTCGAGCCTCATGTCGATGATCGTGCGCGGCACCGACGCCGACATCTCCGTCGTCGCCCTGATCGGCGAGCGCGGCCGGGAGGTGCGCGAGTTCATCGAGCGCGACCTCGGACCCGAGGGCCTCGCCCGCTCGGTCGTCGTCGTCGCCACCTCCGACGCCCCCGCCCTCGTCCGCCTGCGGGCGGCCTTCGCCGCCACGCGCATCGCCGAGTGGTTCCGCGACCGGGGTGCCCACGTCAACCTGCTCATGGACAGCCTCACCCGCTTCGCCATGGCGCAGCGGGAGATCGGCCTGTCCGCCGGCGAGGTCCCCGCCACCCGCGGCTACCCGCCGTCGGTCTTCACCCTGCTGCCCCGGCTGCTCGAACGGGCCGGCGCGTCGGAGGACGGCTCGATCACCGGCATTTACACCGTGCTCGTCGAGGCCGACGACCTGAACGACCCCATCGGTGACTCGGCCCGGTCGATCCTCGACGGCCACATCGCCCTGTCGCGGAAGCTGGCCACCGCCGGCCACTTCCCGACGATCGACGTGCTCGAGTCGATCTCCCGCGTCGCGCCGGCGGTCACGACCCCCGAGCAGCAGGCTGTCGCCACGACGTGCCGACGCCTGATGGCCGCCTACCGCGAGGCCAAGGACCTCATCGAGATCGGCGCCTACCAGGCCGGCACCAACCCCCAGGTCGACGAGGCCGTCGCCCGTCGCGACGCCATCGACTCCTTCCTCCGCCAGGGGATGGACGAGCGGGTCGCCCCCGGCGAGGCCTGGATGGAGCTCGCTGCCCTCCTCGGGATCGGAGCGGCGTCGTGAAGCGCTACCGGTTCCGGCTCGAGCAGGTGGCGCGCGTCCGCAAGCTGCAGGAGGACCAGGCCCGCGCCGAGGTCATGCGCGCCCGCCAGCGCCTCATCGAGGCCGGCGCCGACCTGTCGCAGAGCATCGAGCGCCTCGACGGGAAGCCCCGCTCGTCCGGGCACCTCACCCCCGGGCGCTTCCGTGCCGAGCGCACCGAGGAGGAGCTGCTCGCGCGGGCGGTCCTCGCCGCCCGGCTCGCGGAGTCGAACGCCCGTCTCCTCGTCCACCAGCGCGTCGACGAGTGGGCCGCCGCAGCACGCGAGGTCTCGACCCTCGAGCGGCTCGACGAGCGCGCCCGGGCCGAGCACGAGGTCGCGGCCGCCCGTGACACCCAGATCGAGCTCGACGACCTCGTGACCACCCGACGCGCTGCCACGCCTCGGGAGGTGCAGCCGTGACCTTCCCCGCTCCTGCGATCGGCACCGTCGACGTCGCGGCCCGCATCGACCGGATCCGAGCCCGGTTCGAGCCCGCCGCCCCTGCGACGGCCACGCCCACGTCGACCGCCCCCAGGGGGTCCGACGACTTCGCCGCCCTCCTCCGGTCCGCCGGGGTCGACCTCACCGGCCCGCTCCTGCCCGAGGGCCGCACCCACCTGGCGTCCGCGCTCGCCGGGCGTGGCGCCGGTCTCGGCGACGCCGTCGTCCGCCAGGGCATGACCTACCTCGGTGTGCCCTACCTCTGGGGCGGCACCGACCCGAACGTGGGCCTCGACTGCTCGGGCTTCGTGCAGCGCGTGCACCGCGACCTCGGGATCGAGCTGCCGCGCGTGAGCCGCGACCAGGCCCGCGGCGGCCAGCCCGTCGCCTCGCTCGCCGAGGCCCGCCCCGGCGACGTGCTCGCCTTCGGCGAGCCGGTGAACCACGTGGCCATCTACACCGGCGACAGGATGATGGTCCACGCGCCGCGCCGTGGCGACGTCGTCACCCACGAGCCGATCGATCGTCCGATCACCGCCATCCGGCGCTACACGCCGGCTGCCCCCGTGGCCGCTCCGGCGATCGGTGGTGCCGGGTGGGCCCCCACCGGCGGGGGAGAGGCGGCGTTCGGCGACCTCTTCGCCGCGGCCGGCGCCCGCCACGGCATCGACCCTCGCATCCTCTCCGCGGTGGCTCGCGTCGAGTCCGGCTACGACCCGACCGCCGTCAGCCCGGCCGGAGCCCGGGGCCTCATGCAGTTCATGCCCGCGACCGCCGCCGGCATGGGCATCGACCCCATGGACCCCGCCCAGGCGATCGACGGGGCGGCCCGCTACCTGACCAGCCAGCTGCGGGACTTCGGCAGCCTCGAGCTCGCCCTCGCCGCCTACAACGCCGGCCCTGGTGCGGTCCGCCGCCACGGCGGCATCCCGCCCTACGCCGAGACCCAGAACTACGTCACCAAGGTGATGTCGATCCTGAACGGAGCCCGCTGATGAGCCACGTCATGACGGCCCTGCCCGTGGCCGCGCCGACCCCGGCGACCCCACCGGCCGGCCGGCAGGCCCCGGAGGGCGACACCCCCGAGGGGGAGGCGTTCGCCGCCGTCGTCGCTGGCCTCGAGGCCGCCCACACCGGTACCGCCGACACCGCCGAGACGGCCGAAGAGGCCGAGGTCGAGTCGGTCGACGGCGAGGACGCCGCGGCCACCGGTGAGGAGGCGGCGACCCTCGCGGCCGTCGTGCCGGTCGTGACCCTGCCCGCGGGGGCGCCGGCCACGGCGCTCAGCGTCGACGGCGCCGAGGCGACGGTGCCGGCGACCCCCGCTCCCGAGGCGCTCGTCGCCGAGGTCGTCGCGCCCGCCGCCCCCGACGCCGCCGCCGCGGCGGCCCCGTCGCCGACGACGGGGGAGCAGGCCGACGCCGCGCCCGCCGCTCAGGGGGCGGCCCCGACGGCGACCGAGACCGGCGCACCCTCCGTCCCGATCGAGGCCGCCGCCGCGCCCTCCGAGCCGACCACCGGCGCCGCGCCCCTCGCCCCGCCGGCGGGCGAGGCGACCGAGCCGCAGGTCGCGATCGACACCCCCACCGACGCAGGGGCGCATGCGGGCACCGACGCCGACGCCGAGGTCGCGACCGAGGTTCCATCCACCGCTCGCACCGAGTCGGCACCCGCTCCTGCCCCCGCGTCGAGCTCGTCCACCACGGCGGCCACCACCTCGGTCGGTGACGGGCCGGCGCCCGCCGCGTCCACCGCCCCCGCCGCCGAGTCCGCGCCGGTCGACACCGCGACGCCCTCCGGGCTGCTCGACGCCCCCGACGCCGACCCGTGGGAGCAGGTCGCCACGGTCGTGCGGCCGCTGCGGTCAGCCCCCGACGGCACCCACCGGCTCTCGCTCCAGCTCCGCCCCGCCGAGCTCGGCACCGTGCACCTCGAGGTCGGGGTCACCGACGGCCGCCTCAGCATCCGCGCCGTCGCCGAAAACGTCATGAGCCGCGACGCCCTCGTCGCCGCCCTTCCCGAGCTGCGGGCCGAGCTGACCGGCTCGGGCATCGACCTCGGCAGCGTCGACGTCGGCGACCAGACCGGCCACGGCTCGACCGACGCCGACCGCGCCGACGACCACGGCGGCGTCCCCGGGCGCCGCGGCGTCGTCGGTGGCGGCTCGACCGCCGGCCCCGCCGCCGTGGCCTCCGGCCCCACCTCCCACCCCGCCGGCCCCGGCCGGCTCGATCTCGCCCTCTGAACCGGAGCACCGATGACCTACATCCCTCCCGTCACCGCCCCGAGCGCCACTCCCGAGACCTGGGGCGCGGAGAGCCGTGAGGTGAAGAGCTCGACCGAGATGGACAAGGACACGTTCCTGAAGCTCCTCGTGGCCCAGCTCAAGTACCAGGATCCGCTGTCGCCGGCGGATCCCCAGCAGTTCCTCGCCCAGACCGCTCAGTTCACGACGGTCGAGAAGCTCGAGGAGATCGCCGCCGCCAGCGCCGACCAGACCTGGGCGATCGCGCTGAACACGGCGAGCACCCTCGTCGGCAAGGAGGTGACGTTCCTCCGCGAGGACGGCACCACCGGCACCGGGGTCGCCACCTCGGCGCTCACCGAGCCCGACGGGATCATCCTCAACATCGGTGACGAGCAGGTCCCGCTCGGCGCCATCACCCAGATCGCACCCGTCCAGCCCTGACCCCCCGTTCGCACCACCCGATCCCACCGATCGCCCGCCCGAAGAGGAGCACCTCATGATCCGCTCGATGTTCTCGGCCATCTCCGGCCTCCGGAACCACCAGACGATGATGGACGTCGTCGGCAACAACATCTCCAACGTCAACACCACCGGCTTCAAGTCGAGCACCACGGTGTTCCAGGACGTCCTCAGCCAGGTCCTGCGGGGCGGCGGCGCGGCCAACCAGGAGCTCGGCGGCACCAACCCCGCCCAGGTCGGCCTCGGCTCCCGCGTCGCCGCCATCACCACCAACTTCGGCCAGGGCGCGCTGCAGCGCACCGGTCGCGCCACCGACCTCGCCGTGCAGGGCGACGGGTTCTTCGTCGTCAACCAGGCGGGCCAGGAGCTCTATACGCGGGCCGGCTCGTTCTCGATCGACGCCCTCGGCCGCCTCGTCACCCAGGAGGGTGCGTTCGTCATGGGCTGGCAGAGCGACGCCGCCGGCAACGTCAACTCGAACGGCGCCATCGGGCAGATCCAGGTGCCGGTCGGCGACCTCGTCGCCCCGGTCGCCTCGACCGAGATCGCCCTCGGCGGCAACCTGCCGTCGAACGCCGCGGTCGGCGCGAGCATCGTGAACTCGGTCGAGGTGTTCGACACCCAGGGCAACCCGATCTCGATCCGCCACACCTTCACCAAGACCGCCGCCGACACCTGGACCGTCGCCAGCGAGTACACCCTCGCCGACGGCACGACGGGTGCGGCCGGTGCCGACTCGACGATCGTGTTCGACGGCGCGGGCGAGATCGATGCCGGTGCGTCGACGATCAACCCCCTCAACACGATCCCCGCTCCCGCGGGCACGATCGACCTGTTCCTCGGCGACCCGGGCGGCGCCAACCGCCTCACCCAGTACGGCGAGCTCTCCACCGTCGCCGTGCTCAGCCAGGACGGCTCGGCCGCCGGTTCGCTCCAGTCGTTCAGCGTGTCCCAGGAGGGCCTCGTCGTGGGGTCCTACTCCAACGGCCGCACCCGGGCCATCGGCCAGATCGCCCTCGCCAGCTTCGCCAACCCTGAGGGCCTGGAGAAGGTCGGCGGCTCGAACTACCGGTCCACCATGAACTCCGGCCTGGCCCAGCTCGGCACCGCCGGCGCCGGCGGCCGGGGGCTCCTGTCGTCGGGCACGCTCGAGATGTCGAACGTCGACCTGGCCCAGGAGTTCACCAACCTGATCGTCGCCCAGCGCGGCTTCCAGGCCAACTCCCGGGTGGTCACCACCTCCGACGAGCTGCTCCAGGAGGTCGTGAACCTCAAGCGCTGATCCAGCGTCGAGTCGCGCGCGGCGCGGGGGAGGGGTGAGCCGATCGCCCCGACCCCGCGCCGTTTCGCGCCTCCAGTCCTCATGCCGACGCCGGTCCGACCGATCACCCGGGCGTCGCTTCGATCCAGCACACGGAAGGTGAACGGACGCGATGATCCTCTTGCGACGCCTCAACGGGAGCGAGTTCGGCGTGAACGCCGACCTCATCGAACGTCTCGAGGTCACCCCCGACACCGTCGTCACCCTCGTGGACGGCACCAAGTACGTCGTCGCCGAGCCGGTCGACGAGGTCATCGAGAAGATCATCGACTTCCGCGCCCGCATCCTGGCCACCGCCGAGGTGTACGAGCGGTCCGGTGCCACCCCGGCGTCGCCGCTGCGCCTGGTGCCCGAGACGATCGAGGAGATCTGACGTGGAACCGGCATCCCTCATCGGCCTCGTCCTCGTCCTCGTCGGGACCTTCATCGGGTCGACGCTGAAGGGCGTCGGCATCGGCGCCTACTTCGGCGTCCCCGCCGCGTTCCTCATCGTGGTCGTCGCCTCCATCGGCGCCACGATGATGTCGAACGCCATGGCCGACGTGAAGAACATGCCCAAGGCGTTCATGAAGGCGTTCAAGCCCGGCGACACGGGCGATCCCAGCGCCTCGATCGACACGATCGTCGAGTTCGCCGAGCGGGCCCGTCGCGAGGGCCTCCTCGCCCTCGAGGACTCGATCGACAAGGTCGAGGACCCCTTCATGCGGCGGGGCCTCCAGATGGCCATCGACGGCGGCGACCCGGAGATGGTCCGCGACGTCATGGAGACCGAGGTCAACGCCATGCGCGAGCGCCACAAGGTCGGCTCGCAGTTCATGACGAGCGTCGGCATCTTCTCCCCGACCTTCGGCATCATCGGCGCCGTCGTGGGCCTCATCGCCACGCTCAGCAAGCTCGACGACCCGGCCCACCTCGGCGCGGGCATCGCGGCCGCGTTCATCGCCACCTTCTGGGGCGTCTTCATGGCCAACGGCATCTTCCTGCCCATCGGCAAGAAGCTGCAGCGCCTGTCGGCCGAGGAGCTTGCCCACAAGCAGCTGATCATCGAGGGCGTCCTGTCGATCCAGGCCGGCTCGAACCCCCGCATGCTCGACGACATCCTCACGTCCTACCTGGCGCCGAAGGCGCGCCTGGCCCGCATGGAGGAGCGGCAGAGTGCGTAAGAAGCACGCCGCCCACCACGAGGAGGAGCACGAGAACCACGAGGCGTGGGTCATCCCCTACGCGGACATGCTCACCCTGCTCATGGGCCTCTTCGTCGTCCTCTGGGCCATCAGCTCGGCCGACATGGCCAAGCTCGAGGCCCTCCAGACCAGCTTCGCGGGGTCGCTCGGCATGACGCCGAGCGGCGAGTCCGCGGCGGGCGGCGACGGCGCCCTCGACGGCACCGACGGCGTCCTCGAGGGCGGCTTCCCCGAGCCCCTCGTCGTCAACGGGGTCGAGATGACCGAGGAGCGCATCGAGGAGGCGGTCGGCGCGCTCGAGCGCGAGCAGGACGCCGAGGAGGCGCGCGCCGAGGAGAACGAGCAGCTCGACGCCGTCGAGCAGGCCATCAGCGACCACGCCGCGGCCACCGGTGTCGCCGACGTCGTCGGCTTCCGCCGTGAGGACCGGGGGCTCGTGGTCTCGATCGTGAGCGACCAGGTCCTCTTCGAGCCCGGCTCGGCCGACCTCCGCCCGGAGGGGCGCGCCGTGCTCGACGGGCTCGCCGACGCCCTCGTCGCCCTGCCGAACCACGTGGCCATCGAGGGCCACACCGACGACGTGCCCATCGCGACGGCGCGCTTCCCCTCCAACTGGGAGCTCTCCACCGCCCGGGCCACGTCGGTCCTCCAGTACCTGCTGTCGACGCACGGCTTCCCGCCCCAGCGCCTCACCGCCTCCGGCTACGGGGAGCAGCACCCCGTCGCCGACAACGCCGACCCCACGGGCCGGGCCCGCAACCGCCGGGTGGACATCGCCGTCCTCTCCATGACCCCCGCCGCACCGACCGGAGCGACACCATGACCATGACCGAGAACCCCGAGGTCTCGGCCGCGGCGCCTGCCGAGGCCGACGCGAAGGCCAAGAAGGGGAAGAAGGGCAAGAAGGAGAAGGGTGGACGGTCGAACGTCGTCCCCGCCGTGATCCTCGCCGTGGGCATCGCCGCCGGCGGCTACTTCATGGGCGGGTCCGACAGCGGCGCGGCCACCGTCGACACGACCGTCGCGCCCGAGGTCGTCGAGGGTCCGCTGCTCGGCGTCGAGCCGATGACGGTCAACCTCGCCAACGGCCGCTACCTGCGGATGGCGGCGTCGTTCCAGATGTCCGACGCCTACGAGGACGCCGTCGAGGGGGAGGACGGTGGCGAGGAGTTCGCCCACCACGACGCGTCGCGGGTCCAGGACCTGCTCATCTCCTCGCTCGGCGGACGTGACGCCGCGGGCCTCAGCACCGCCGAGGGCCGCCACGAGGTGAAGGAGGCCCTGGAGGCCGAGCTGAACGAGGTCTTCGACGGGTCGGTCATGGAGATCTACTTCACCGAGTTCGTCATCCAGTAGGTCGACGAGGGCGAATAGGTCGAACGGCCCCTCTTCGGGGGTCAAGCCTCATCGACAACCGGGCAGGGCCGATCACCTCGCCGTGCCCGTCACGGTTCCTCGACACGTCGATCCCGAGCTCACGCACAAGGCGCGCCCGTTCGACTTCCGGCGCCCGAACAAGCTGAGCCGGGACCACGTCCGCAGCCTCCAGATCGTCCACGAGACGTTCGCGCGCCAGTTCACGACCGTCCTGTCGAGCACGCTCCGCGTGGTCTCGCAGGTGTCGGTGCTGTCGATCGAGCAGCTCGCCTACGACGAGTACGTGAGCGACACGCCGAACCCGTCGCACATGTCGATCCTCTCGGTCGAGCCGCTGCCCGGCGTCGCGGTGCTCCAGTTCCCGCTGCAGACCGCCATGACGATCGTCGACCTCATGCTCGGCGGCCACGGTGCCACCACCGGGCCCGAGCGGCCGCTCACCGACATCGAGCGGGGCCTCGTCCGCACGATCATCGACCGCGTCCTCGCCGAGCTGGCCTACGCCTTCGAGTCGGTCGCCACGATCGAGCCCGCGGTGATCGGCTACGAGTCGAACCCGCAGTTCGCCCAGGTCGCCGCACCGTCGGACATGACCGTCGTGATCATGTTCGACATGAAGATCGGTGCGGTCGAGAACGTGGCCTCGCTGTGCTTCACCTACTCGGCGCTGCAGCCGATCCTCGACACGATCGCCGCGGCGACCGCCCACAGCCAGGTGGGCCGACACGACCTCGAGATCGCCCGTGAGCGGGTCGCGCACCGCATGCTCGACGTGCCTGTCGACCTGGCGGTCGAGTTCGCGCCCGTCACGCTCACCTCGGGCCAGATCGTCGACCTCCAGGTCGGCGACGTCATCCCCCTCGGGCACCCGACCGACCTGCCCCTGACGGGCACCGTCGACGGCACGCCGGCGTTCCGGGTCCGCCCGGCGCGCTCGGGCAAGCGCCTCGCCGGCCAGGTCGTCGACGAGATCGATCCACGCCGGGCGGCTGCGGCCGCCGCCACCCTCCGCACGGGAGAGCTCCGATGACCCCCACCCCCACGGCCACGACCGTGTCGACCGAGTCGCTCGCCGAGCTGGTCGGCACCGTCGCCGACGACTTCCCGGCGGTCGGCCTCCAGGCCGGGCCCGCCGACGTGCAGAGCACGCTCGACGAGCTGCTGCCCGCCGAGGACGCGCTGGTCCTCGTCGTGCCCGCGGCGGGCGGCCCGGCGCGCGACCTGTTCGTCATCGTCGCACCCGCGCTGCTCGCGTTGATGGGCGTCAACGACGCCGCCGAGCTGCCCGGAGCGGTGGCCCGCACGATCCTCGAGCTGGCCGATGGCGACCCCATCGACGAGGCGAACGGCCGGCTCGGCGCCGGTGCGGACGCGCTCGTCGGCCTCCCCGTCGACGGCGCCGCGCCCGGGTCGACCATGGTGGCCGCAGGCGTCTTCGCCGGTGTCGACCACGTCGCCACCGTCGGCGTCGCCGTCCACGGTGAGCCGAGCGCGACGAGCGCCGAGCCCGAGGCGATGGACCTCCCCGCGGTCAGCGCCGGGGCGCCCGCCCCGTCCGCCGCCGCGCCGGCGACCTCCCGCGTTCCCGGCGGTCGGGGCCTCGACCTCCTCGGTGGCGTGCAGATGAGCGTCGTCGCCGAGCTGGGTCGGACCCGCATGACCGTCGCCGAGCTCCTCAGCCTGGCTCCGGGCTCGGTCGTCGAGCTCGATCGTGCCGCCGGCAGCCCCATCGACCTCCTCGTCAACGGGACGCTGATCGCCCGTGGCGAGGTCGTGGTCGTCGACGAGGAGTTCGGCCTCCGCGTCACCGAGATCGTGGACGGGACCGAGGGCCACTGATGGCGACCGACGTCAACGTGCTGGAGCTGATGCTCCGGCTCGTCATCTCGATGGGGCTCGTCGTGGCCATCATCGTGGTCGCCGCGAAGTTCGTGAGGAACCGGCCGGGCCTCGGGCTCGGTCGCACCGGGGACGGGCCGAAGGTCGACGTGCTCGACCGCACCCAGGTGGGCCGCAACGCGTCGGTCGCCGTGGTGCGCGTCGGCGGGCGCGGCCTCGTGGTCGGCGTCACCGAGCAGCAGGTCACGCTCCTCGCCGAGGCGCCGGAGCTGGTCGTGAAGTACGAGCAACAGGAGGCCGAACGGACTGCGCCTCCCGCGGAGCAGGACGCTCCGGGTCGGACACGGATGAACTTCGTCGAGGCGCTGCGGGAGGCGACCGTCCGTCGGTCGTGACCGTCCCGCCGCCCTGAGGTGGCATCCATGTCCCGACGCATCCCGGCGTTGATCGCCGCGGTCGTCATCGCACTCGCCCTCGGCCTCGTGCTACCCGCCGCCCCGGCGGCCGCGCAGGACGTGCCCGGACCCGACGTCCCCGCACCGCCCGTGCCGGGCGCGCCGACCCCCGACGAACCCGAGGGGCCGAGCGCGACCATCGACATCGACCTGAGCCAGGGCGAGGCCCCGAGCCAGAGCATCGTCATCATCCTCGGGCTCACCGTCTTGTCGGTCGCCCCGTCGATCCTCATCCTGACGACCAGCTTCACCCGCATGGTGGTCGTCCTCTCGCTGACGAGGAACGCCCTCGGCGTCCAGACCATCCCGCCGAACCAGGTGGTCATCGGCCTGGCGCTCTTCCTGTCCCTCTTCGTGATGGCGCCCACCCTCTCGGAGATGAACGAGGAGGGCCTCCAGCCGCTGCTCGCCGGCGAGCTCAGCCAGGGCGAGGCCTTCGAGGCCGCGTCGGCGCCGCTCAAGGAGTTCATGCTCGCCAACACCCGCGAGGGCGAGCTGCAGATGATCGCCGGTGCCGCGGGCGACGAGGTCCCCGAGCAGATCGAGGACCTGCCGCTCACCACCGTCGCGCCGGCCTTCGTCCTCTCGGAGCTGAAGAGCGCCTTCATCATCGGCTTCGTCATCTTCGTGCCGTTCCTGGTCATCGACCTCGTCGTCTCGGCGGTCCTCATGTCGCTCGGCATGATGATGCTGCCGCCGGTCTTCGTGTCGCTGCCCTTCAAGATCCTCCTGTTCGTCATGGTCGACGGGTGGTCGCTGATCGCCCGGACCCTCCTCGAGAGCTACAGGTGAGGGGAACCTCGTGACCGATTCGATGGTGGTGGAGATCGGCCTGCAGGCCATGCTCCTGGCGGTGAAGCTCGCCGGGCCGATCCTCGCGGTGACGCTCGGCCTCGGCCTGACGATCGGGCTCGTGCAGTCCGTGACCCAGCTCCAGGAGCCGACGCTCACGTTCGTCCCGAAGTTCCTCGGCGCCGGTGCGGTCCTGCTGCTCGGCGGGGCGTGGATGCTGCGGGAGGCGATCGGCTTCACCGAGGCGCTGTTCGACCTCGTGCCCACGCTGCTCGCCTGAGCGCGATCCGGTGACGCTCTCGATCGACCCGACCCTCCTCGTGGGGTTCCTCTACGCCCTGGTGCGCACCGGGGCGTGGATCGCGATCGCGCCGCCGTTCTCGTCCTCGGCGATCCCCGTGCGGGTGAAGATCGCCATCTCGGTGTGCCTGGCACTCGTCCTCGCCCCCGGCTTCGAGGGGGGCCCGGACGCGCTCGACACCACGGCGTTCGTCGCCGGGCTCGTCTACCAGGTGGGCGTGGGCCTGGCCCTCGGGTTCGCCGTGCTCCTGCTCTTCTCCGCCGTGCAGGCCGCGGGGCAGCTCATCGACCTGTCCGCGGCGTTCTCGAGCGCCCAGCTCTACGACCCGTTCTCCAACGCCGCCTCGACGCCGATGGGGCGGCTCTACCAGATCCTCGCCATCACGATCCTGTTCGTGATCGACGGCCACCTGATGCTCGTGCAGGGGCTCCTCGCCAGCTTCGAGGCGGCTCCGCTCGGCGGGCTGCGGCTCGACTCGCTCGCGGCGTTCCTCATCCGCGACGTCGGCACCTTCTTCGTCGCTGCCCTCCAGATCGCGTTCCCGATGCTCGCGGCCCTGTTCCTCGCCGAGGTCGTCCTCGGGCTCCTCAGCCGGGCCGCGCCGCAGATCAACATCCTCGTCATCGGCTTCAACGTGAAGATCCTCCTGCTGCTCCTCCTCGGCGGCTTCGCCCTGACCATCCTCCCGGGGGCGGTCGAGCGGCTCGTCGAGCAGATCCTCGGCTCCCAGGCCGGCTGGCTCGGGGGGTGAGACGTGGCGGACACCAGTGACAAGACCGAGAAGGCGACACCCCGGAAGCGGAAGGAGTCCCGCAAGGAAGGGCAGATCGCCAAGACCCAGGACATGTACGGCTGGATCGCCGTGCTCGTCGGCTCCTTCGTCGTGCCGGCGATGATGGGCTCGGTCGGCGGCTCGCTCCAGGGGTCGATCGAGGACTGGCGGCGGGTCATCAGCCGTCCCGAGGAAGCCGTCATGTCGGAGGTGGCCCGCCAGACGCTCGTCGGCGTGGGCGGTGCGGTCACGCTGTTCCTCGTCGTCGCCTTCCTGCTCGGGCTCGTCACCCAGCTGGCCCAGGTCGGCTTCGTGATGACCGGCAAGCCGCTGAAGCCGCAGCTGAAGCGGCTCGACCCGATCAAGGGCTTCAAGCAGCTGTTCTCCGTGCGCACCGCGTGGCAGGCGTTGACCGGCATCGTGAAGATGGTCGCGATCGGCCTGGTCTCGATCCCGATGCTCGTCGGGGTCTCGCGCGACATGGTCGGCGGCACCCAGTTCGACCTGTCGGCGGGCCTGTCGCTCGTCGGTTCGGCCACCCTGACCGCGGTGCGGATCGCGGCGGTCGTCGGCGTGTGCATCGCCCTCGCCGACTACGGCTTCCAGCGGTGGAAGACCGAGAAGGACATGCGCATGTCCAAGCAGGAGATCAAGCAGGAGATGAAGAACAGCGACGGCGACCCGCACGTGAAGGCCCGCCAGCGCTCGATCCGCCTCGCGGCGTCCCGCAACCGGATGATCGCCTCGGTGGCCGACGCCAACGTGGTCGTCACGAACCCGACGCACGTCGCGGTGGCGCTGCGCTACGAGCCGGGCACCGGAGCGCCCCGCGTCGTCGCCCGGGGCGCGGACGGCATCGCCATGCGCATCAGGGCCGCGGCCCGCGACGCCGAGGTCCCGATCGTCGAGTCCCGCCCGCTCGCCCGTGCGCTGTACGCCAGCTGCGACGTCGACCGGGAGATCCCCCGGGAGCTGTTCGAGGGCGTCGCCATGGTCCTCGCGTTCGTCCAGCGGGTCGCCCGACGCACGACGCTGAGCGGCGACCACATCTACGAGGTGCCGGTCTCGTGGGACCCCGAGCTCTCGGACCTCGACTCGAGCGCCGGTCGCGCCCGGCGTCGCGCCTCGCGCCGCCGTCGGCGCCCGGCCGCGGCCTGACGCCGATCTGCGGGCGAACCCTCATCTGGGCGACGCGACCGCCGATCGTCGTGGAGATCACGCTGACCGGACGGACTCGGTCGGTGCACCCAGCTGCCCACGACGGGCGGCGCTCGACCGGCAGGGACGCCCGGCGACAGGCATGACGGCTCTGTGAGCGACCGACGTCTCGGACAAGCGATCTTCCCGGCAGCGGTGATCTTCGTGGTGGCCATGATGGTCATCCCGTTGCCGACGCAGCTCCTCGACCTCCTCCTCACGCTGAACATCGCCGCCGGCGTCCTCCTCCTCCTGGCGTCGATGAACGTGCGCAAGCCGCTCGACCTCGCCGTCTTCCCGTCGCTGCTGCTCGTCGCCACGCTCTTCCGCCTCGGGCTGAACATCAGCTCGACCCGCCTCATCCTCAGCAAGGGCGATGCCGGCGAGGTCATCGAGGCCTTCGGCAACTTCGTGATCTCGGGCTCGCTCGTCGTCGGGCTCGTCGTCTTCCTCATCCTCGTGGTCATCCAGTTCGTGGTGATCACGAACGGCGCGACCCGCGTGGCCGAGGTCGGCGCTCGCTTCACCCTCGACGCCATGCCCGGCAAGCAGATGGCGATCGACGCCGACCTGAACGCCGGCGTGATCGACGACGAGGAGGCCCGTCGCCGCCGCGAGGAGATCAGCTCCGAGGCCGACTTCTACGGTGCGATGGACGGCGCCTCCAAGTTCGTGAAGGGCGACGCCATCGCCTCGGTGATCATCACGATCATCAACCTCGTCGGCGGCCTGGTCATCGGCGTCGTCCAGCTCGGCGTGCCCGTCGGCGAGGCGGTGTCGCGCTACAGCCTGCTCACCGTCGGCGACGGACTCGTCTCGCAGATCCCGGCCCTGCTCGTGTCGATCTCCGCCGGCCTCATCGTCACCCGCTCCGCCGGCGAGTCCGACCTCGGCTCCGACGTCTTCGCCCAGTTCGCCGCGCAGCACCACGCGCTGCGCACCGGAGGGATCGCCCTCGTCCTGGTCGGCTTCGTCCCCGGGCTCCCGACCGTCCCGTTCGTCGTGGTCGGCGGGGCGACGCTCGTCGTCAGCCGGCGGCTCGCCGCCCGCGCCGCCGCCGTCGAGGCCGCGGCGCACGACGACCGCATCCCGCCTCCGCCCGACCCGGACGACCCGAACGAGCTGATGCGCTCGATGCGGGTCGAGCCGGTCAGCCTCGAGCTCGCCGTCGACCTCGTCGACCTGGTCGACGTGTCGGCCGGCGGTGACCTCCTCGACCGCGTGCGGGGCCTGCGCCGCAAGCTCGCCCTCGAGCTCGGCATGATCGTCCCCCCGGTCCGCACCCGCGACAACCTCGACCTGCCCCTCGGCAGCTACGTCGTGCGGGTCCACGGCGTCGAGGTCGGCCGTGGCACCGCCCCTCCCGGGCAGGTGCTCGTGCTCGCCGACGACCTCGCCG
The DNA here is from genome assembly GCF_009650215.1 of Actinomarinicola tropica. Lineage (GTDB taxonomy): Bacteria > Actinomycetota > Acidimicrobiia > Acidimicrobiales > SKKL01 > Actinomarinicola > Actinomarinicola tropica. The sequence continues at coordinate 1,147,529 of NZ_CP045851.1, forward strand.
CGCTGCCGGGCGTCGAGACGCGCGAGGCGGTCTTCGGCCTGCCCGCGAAGTGGGTGCCGACGAGCCACCGGGCCCACGCCGAGGCGGTCGGCGGCACCGTCGTCGACCGGGCCTCGGTCATCACCACCCACCTGGCCGAGATCTGCCGCCGCCACGCCCCCGAGCTGCTCAGCCGCCAGGAGGTCAAGGGCCTGCTCGACGTGGTCCGCCGCACCGATCCCGCGGTCGTCGAGGACCTCACCAACGCCCAGGTCGGCGTGGGGGAGATCCAGCTCGTGCTCCAGGGCCTGCTCGCCGAGCAGGTGAGCATCCGCGACCTCGTGCGCATCCTCGACGGCATCAGCCAGCGGGCCCGCCACACCCGCGACACCGAGCAGCTCGTCGAGGCCGCGCGCACCGCGATCGGCTCGGCGATCGCCGTCGCCCACGCCCCCGACGGCGTCCTCGCCGTCCTCACCCTCGACCCGATGCTCGAGCAGGCCCTCCTCGCCTCGGTCCAGCAGGGCGAGGACGGCCGCTTCCTCGCCATCGACCCCGACCAGGCCGAGCGCCTCGGGCGGGCGTGCGCCGAGCGGCTGGTGGCCGCCGAGCAGACCGGCCGTGCGCCGGTGCTCGTCTGCGCCCCCGCCCTCCGGCCCGCCCTGCGCCGCTACCTCAGCCGGGTCCTCCCGCAGCTGCCGCTCCTCTCCTACGAGGAGCTGTCCGACCACCTGACCATCGAGACCCTCGGAACGGTGTCCCTTGAGCACGCACTTGAAGTTTGACGGCCCCCACCTCGAGGAGGTGCTGGAGCGGGTCGGGCGCGAGCTCGGCCCCCGCGCCGTGATCGTCGAGGCCAACAAGACCCGTCGCGGCGGCGTCGGCGGCTTCTTCAGCAAGGAGTGGTACGAGGTCGTCGTCGCGGCGCCGGCCGAGGAACCCGCCGCCACCGATGACGAGCTGGCGATCGAGGACCCGCTCCTCGCCCTGGCCGACGCCGTGCAGGACGAGGTAGCGCCACGCCGGTCGCCAGCCCCCGAGCCCGTGCGCGAGGAGACCTTCGCCGAGGTGCTCGCCCGCGCCGGCGTGGGGGAGAGGTTGTCGCCCGGCACGTCGTCCCTCACCGCGCCGCCCGCCCCGGCGCTGCCCACAGCCCCCGTGGCGTCCGCGATGCCCGCGCCCGTCGCGCCGGTCGCGCAGGCCGCCGAGGTCGCGCTCCGCGACCTGCCGCTCGGCGAGATGCTCGCCCGGCTCGACGCCCTGGTCCCCCGCACCACGCTCCCCACGGCGGCAGGAGCCGTCATCGCCGTCGTCGGCGACCTCCGCGTCGCCCGTGCGGCTGCTGCGGCCCTCGCCGTGCGCCTCGGCGCGGGCGAGGCCGACGTCATGATCGCCACCCCCGAGGCCCGCGACGCCGTGTCGCCGTGGCTGCGCATCGACGGACCCGACGTGGCCGCGGCGCGCGCCGCACGCTGGCGGCGCGGCGAGCACCCCGTCGTCGTCGCCGTCGACCTCACGCCCGGCCGGGAGGGCCACGCCTGGGCGGCGTCGGTCCTCGAGGCCCTCGACGCCGATCAGGTCCGGCTCGTGGCACGGGCCTGGCAGGTCACCGACGAGCTGGCCCCGAAGGCCGCCGTGCTCGGCGGTGTCGACGGGATCGAGCTGGTCGAGCTGGAGGCCGCGGCCGAGCCCGAGGCGTTCCTCGCCCTCGACCTGCCCGTGGTCGGCATCGACGGCCGCCCGGCGACGAGCGAGATGTGGGCCGCACTGATGATGGAACGGAGGCACGATGCGACGGCATGACGACGTGCACGTGAGCGGCGCCGTGGAGGCGCTGCTCGAGGACGCCCACTCGGCGATCGCCCTGTTGGCGGGGACGGTGGTGGCCTCCCCGGTCCTCCTCGCCGCCCTCGGCGGTCGCCGCGACGTCGCCAGTGCCCTCGGGCTCTACGTGGCCGCCATCGCCGGCTGCTGGGTGGTCGTCGGGCTCGTCGCCGGCGCGCTGTCACTCGCCGCCCCCGTCCCCGTCGAGGACGGCGACCGCCGTGCGGGTGCGGACGGGGACCCCGAAGCGGCCGCGGCGAGTCGGTAGGCTCCGGTCGTGCTCATCGAGTCCGAACAGCTGGGAGCCGTCGAGATCGACGACACCAAGGTGCTCAGCTTCCCCGACGGCCTCCTCGGGTTCCCCGACGTCACCCGCTTCGCGCTGGTCGACGCCGGCGACGATGCCACGTACTTCTGGCTGCAGTCCCTCGACGACCCGCAGCTCGCGTTCCTCGCCACGGTGCCCTGGCCGTTCTTCCCCGAGTACGAGCCGGTCCTGTCCGACTCGGACCAGGACGCGCTCGACCTGCAGGACCCGGGCGACGCCATGGTGCTGTGCCTGCTGACGATCTCCGACGACGCGGTCACCGCGAACCTGCTCGGCCCGCTCGTCGTCAACGCCGTCTCCCGCACCGGCCGCCAGGTGGTGCTCGACGGGGACCTCCCCACCCGCGCCCCGCTGGCCGCCATCTGATGCTCGTCCTCAGCCGCCGCACGAACGAGTCGATCGTCATCGGCGGCGAGATCGTCGTCACCGTGCTCGAGATCAAGGGCGACCAGGTGCGCCTCGGCATCCGCGCCCCCCGGCACGTCACGGTGCACCGCGAGGAGATCCACGCCGAGATCCAGCGGGAGAACCGCTCCGCAGCGGTGGTGGGCGACGTCGACCTCGGCCGCCTGCCGAAGCCCTCCGCCGGGGCCTGAGCCACCCGTCCGAGGACGTCCGACCGGTCGACGCCGGGGCGCCCACCACCCTCGTGCGACGGGCGTCACGGGCCTATTGACAGTTTGGCAACGAGGTGGGCCGAACGGCATGGGACGGCCGGATCATTTCGGCCGCCGTCGGCGAAAACCCCTCCAGTTCAGGACCGAACCATCCCGATGCAACGGCTGTACCCAGTCGGAATCGGTCGCAGGTAGGTGGTCCACATGGAGATGACGGCGCAGCAGCGAGAACTGGTCGACAGCCACCTGCCGCTCGTCGAGCACCTCGTCCTGCGGGTGTCCGCGAACTTCCCGCGACACGTCGACCGCAGCGAGCTCATCGCCGCCGGCAGCCTCGGGCTCGTCGAGGCCGCCATGCGCTACGACGGCGACCGGGGCGTCCCGTTCGGTCGCTACGCCGCCCGTCGCATCCGCGGCGCCGTCCTCGACGCCGTCCGCGCCGCCGACTGGGCGCCGCGCTCGACCCGGCAGCTCGCCCGCCAGGCCGATGCCGCGACCCAGGCCTTCGCCGCCCGCACCGGGCGCACCCCGACCGACGAGGAGCTCGCCGACGAGCTCGGCATCGAGGCCGCCGAGCTGGCCGAGATGCGGGGGCGCGTCCACCGGGGCGTCGTGCAGTCGCTCGAGCCCCGCGCCGGCCAGGACGAGGGCGCCAACCCCCTCGACCGCCTCTTCGACCGCTCGGCCTCCGGTGCCGACGAGCACCTCGAGCAGGAGGAGCTGCGGGGCTACCTGCGCTCCGCCCTCGAGCACCTTCCCGAGCGTCATCGCATCGTCGTCGTCGGCCACTACTTCGAGCAGCGCTCCTTCGACGAGCTCGCCGACTTCCTCGGGGTCACCCCCTCTCGCGTCTCGCAGCTGCGGGCCGACGCCGTCGAGATGATCAAGGACGGCATCGAGGCCCAGTACCGGCCGAAGGACGACGCCAAGCCGGTCGGTCGGGTGGCGATCCGCCAGGCCCGCTTCGCCGCCGAGATCGCGTCGCACGCCGACTGGCGCACCCGCCTCGATCCGGGCACCCGCTCGATGGACGCCATCCGCGAGCTCGGCATCGACGGCCTGGCCGACACCGCCGTCAACGCCTAGGTCCCTCGATCGACGGACATCCGGACCGCCCCGGTCAGACCGGGGCGGGCTCCAGGCCCCTCGTGATCCGGCTCACCCACGCCAGGGCGTTGCGGTAGCCGCTGACCACGGTCGCCGGCTCGATCCGGCCCCGGGCGAGGCGGTCGAGGTCGTGGCGCTCGTACGCGATGACCACGTCGAGCGTCCTGCCGATCACACCCTGCCGGGAGCGCAGCGCCTCGGCGATCTCGTCCGACACCGGGATGCGGTGGAGGACCTGCTCGACGGACAGGCCGAGCAGCAGGTCGAGGGCCGAGAACAGCCCGGTCGTGAACCCCGCGTGGGCCGCCGAGGGGTGGGTGAGGAGGAGGATCTCCTCGCAGTGGCGCGCCCGCAGCAACGACTGGTGCACGATCTCGGGCGGGTGGTCGGTCGCCTCGGACAGCGCGAGCAGCGCGGCCACGGCCCGGACCGTGTCGATCCCGAGGTAGACGACGGCGTCCCTCGTCCGCTCGACCCGCCGCTCGAGCGCCAGGTAGCTGGAGTTCGCCATCCGCAGGACCTTGTACGACATGCCGAGGTCGATCGAGATCAGGGCGTCGATGTCGTCGACCTCGACGTCGGGCCGCTCGAGCTCGGCGAGGAGCTGCAGCACGGCGACGCGGTTCGCCGGCACGGTCGGCTCGTCGATCCGCTCGACGGGGCGGAGCACGTCGCCCCGGAGCCACGTCGCGCCTGCCGCCCGGCACGGCTCGACCTCTGCCGAGTGCGCCAGGCCGGTGACGAGGAGCTTGCCCCGGGGGTTGTGGCGGGCGAGGGCCTCGGACGCGGCCTCGAGCTCGCCGACGCGGACGTCGGCCCGGAGCCCGCCGGCGATCGGTAGGACGCGGTCCGGTCGCTCGCACGCCGCGAGGGAGCCGACGATGAGGGGGTAGCCCTCGTCGCGCACGGCCCGCAGGACCTCCTCGCCGGCGGCGTCGATGCGGCCGGCCACCTCGATCATCATGCGGTGCGCGGGCAGGGCGTGGTGCAGGCCCTCGGCGAGCAGGTCGACGGTGACCTCGACGAACCCCGTGCGGCCCCCGATCAGCGAGTCGAGGCCGACCTCGAGCAGCGCCCGGGTGAGCAGCTGTCGGGAGGCGTCGCCCGCGGCGTGCCCGTCGTCGTCGAGGCGGTCGACGATGAGGTGGTACCCGCAGACGTCGAGCCGTCGGTCGAAGACCGGGGCGCGGCCGATGTAGGTCGTGCCGCCACCGGCGTCGCCGACGGTGATCGGGTGGAGGGGGGCCTCGGCGACGACATCGGTCCAGTCGGGCGTCGCCGGCGCCTCCTCCGCCACGCGTCGTCGGCTGCGGCTGCGGAAGCGCGTGCGGGGCCGGCGGTCGGACATGCCCCGGTGATCGGTCGCGGGTGGCGCGAGAACAGGCCTCGCCGCGCATTTCGGCCCTCGATCAGGGGACTGTGACGCATGTCTCAACGGTCCCCGGCCCGTCCCTGACAGGCCGTCAGTAGGCTGCGCCATCGTGGAAGAAGGTGCGTCGGAACCCCAGACCGGACGCACCGGGGGAGCGAGCAGGACCACCGCCGAGCACGGCGAGGCCACCGATCTGGCGCTCGACGGACCCGGTGTCGAGCCCATCGGTGTCGTCCCGTGGCCGCTCCTGTTGCGCGACCGCCTGCGCGGTCGGGTCGCCGACAGCGACCGCTACCCGTGGATCGTGCTCGCCACCGCGCTGTTCGGCCTCTTCGGCGTCGGCTTCACCATCACCATCCTCGCCATCTCGGTCACGTCCATGGCCGAGGAGTTCGACTCCAGCTCCGCGACGCTGGCGTGGGTCGTCACCGGCCCGATGCTCGCGTTCGCCATCTTCGGTCCGGCCGCAGGCAAGCTCGCCGACCTCTACGGGCACCGCCGGTTCTTCCTCGGCGGCCTCGTCGGCGCCACGGTCTTCGCCGGGCTGACCGCGCTGGCGTGGAGCCCGTCCTCGCTGATCGCCTTCCGGGTGATCGGCGCGACGCTCGGCGCGGCGTGCGGTCCCGCGTCGATGGCGATCATCAACCGGCTCTTCACCCGGGAGACCCGCGTCAAGGCGATGGGCTACTGGTCGCTCGTGATGGCCGGCGGCCCGGTGATCGGCGCCGTCGCCGGCGGTCCCGTGGTCGAGGCGTTCGGGTGGCGCTGGATCTTCATCGGCCAGGTGCCGTTCCTCCTCGCCGGCCTCCTCGTCGCCTACGCCATCCTCCCGGAGAGCCCGCGCGCCGAGAAGGCGCCGTTCGACTTCCTCGGGTCCGCCCTCCTCGGCGGCAGCACGACGCTCGCCCTCCTCGCGCTCAACCGGGGGCCGATCGTCGGCTGGACCCACCCGATCGTCATCGGGGGCTTCGCCCTGATGCCGCTCGGCCTCGCGCTGTTCGTCCGCCGGCAGCGGCGCATCAGCCACCCGCTCATCCCGCTCGAGTACCTCGGCCGGCGCAACTTCACCCTGCCGATCCTCACCCAGATGTTCGCCAACTTCGCCTACATGGGCGGGTTCATCCTCACGCCGCTGCTCCTCCAGGACGTGCTCGACTTCGGCGAGACCCGGACGAGCCTGGTCTCGATCGCCCGCCCGCTGCTGTTCGCGATCGCCGGGCCGGTCGCCGGCGCCATCGCCATCCGCGTGGGGGAGCGCAACTCGGCCGTGTTCGGCGTCTCCTGCGTCGTCACGTCGATGATCGGCCTCTCGATGGTCGCACCCGGCAGCACCGAGCTGTTCATCATGGCCGCGCTCGGCCTCTCGGGCATCGGCATGGGCGCCGTCTCGCCGTCGATGGCCGCGAGCATCGCCAACAGCGTCGACGAGCGCGACCTCGGCATCGCCGGCGCCGCCCAGCAGATGATGACCCAGGTCGCCGCGGTCACCGGCACCCAGATCCTGCAGACCGTGCAGGCGGCGCGGCTCGATGCCGACGGCCTGGCGGGCTCCTACTCGATCGCCTACCTCGTCGGCGGTGGGGTGGCGGCCCTGGCGATCGGCACCGCGTTCTTCGTCCGGTCCACCAAGGACGAGAAGGTCCACGAACCGGTCCGGGTCCCGGCCGCGGCCCGCTAGGTCCACCACGGCGGGGGTCTTGTAGCGTGCGGCCGGACCCACCCGTGTCCGACAGGAGGACGATGGCCAGCTACGAGTTCCTGAGCCCGGAGTGGGTCGCGGCGGCCACGCAGATCCGCGACGAGTACAGGGGGCGCGTCAGCCCGCCGGCGCTGCCGATCAGGGCGAACCTGGTCGTCACCGACGCCCCGTTCAGCGCCGAGCCGCTCCGCGCGTTCATCGACACCTCCGACGGCGAGCTCATCATCGAGATGGGCGTGCTCGACCCCGTCGACCTCACCGTGACCGTCGACTACGAGACGGCCCGCCGCGTCTTCGTCCAGGGGGACCAGCAGGCCGCGATGGAGGCCTTCCTCGGGGGGCGCATCGCGGTCGACGGCGACATGACCAAGCTCCTCGCCCTGCAGGCGCAGGGCGCCGACCCGCTGGCCGAGGAGATCGCCCGGCGGGTCGACGAGATCACCGCCCGCTAGCCACGACGTGGGAGGCCCACGATGACCGACGCGACGACCACCGACGGCACCACCCCCGAGGACCCGACGCCCTCGTCCGACCCGCACACCGACGACGCCCCTGCCGCTGAGATCATCCCCGGCGCCGAGCCGCTGTCGGTGGCCGGCGGACCGGCCGGGGCGCTCGTCCTCCACGGCTTCACCGGCAACCCGCAGTCGATGCGCGGCCTCGCCGAGGCGTTCGCGGCGGCGGGGTTCACCGTCGAGATGCCCCTCCTCCCCGGCCACGGCACGTCGATCGCCCACATGCTCCGCACCGACTGGTCCGACTGGTCGGCGGCGGCCGAGGCGGCGTACGAGGACCTCGCGGGTCGGTGCGAGTCCGTCGTCGTCGCCGGCCTGTCGATGGGCGGCACGTTGACGTTGTGGCTCGCCGAGCGCCACCCCGAGATCGCCGGCCTCGTCGCCGTCAACCCCGCCTGCCCGCCCCCAGGGTCGTCCGCCGAGGTCGTCGCCGGGCTGGAGGCGCTCCTCGAGTCCGGCCAGGAGACGATGGACGCCATCGGCGGCGACATCGCTGACCCCGACGCTCGCGAGCTCGCCTACGAGCAGGTCCCGCTGCGCGGCCTCGTCAGCCTCATGCGCAACGCCGAGGACGTCGCCGCCGAGGTCGGGTCGATCCGCAGCCCCCTGCTGCTGATGACCAGTCCGGAGGACCACGTCGTCGACCCCGCGAACAGCGACCACCTCGCGGCCCACGTCGGTGGCGAGGTCGAACGGGTGACCCTCGAGCGCAGCTACCACGTCGCGACGCTCGACCACGACAAGGAGCTGGTGGAGGAGCAGGCGGTCGCCTTCGCCCGGAGGGTCACCGGCACCTGATCGGGTAGGGCCCGACGATGGAGCTCCAGGACGTCTGGGACCTGATCGTCGACAACCGGTCCCCGGGTGGCCGCCTGGCGACGAGCGCCGTCGTCGTGGCCGTCGGTGCGCTCGTGGCCGCGGTGGCCGGTCGCGCCCTCGCCCGACGGGCCGACGACGTCTACAGCCGCTACTACGCCCGGAAGGTGACGCGCTACGTCGTCGCCCTGGTCGTCCTGCTGGTGCTGGCGGTGGTGTGGCGCGCCTTCGCCGGTCGGGTCGGCGTCGTGCTCGGTCTGGCCACCGCGGGCCTGGCGTTCGCCATGCAGGAGGTCATCGGTGCCGTGGCGGGCTGGTTCAACGTGCTGTCGGGGCGCATCTTCCGCGTCGGCGATCGCATCGAGATGGGAGGCGTCCGGGGCGACGTCATCGACATCACGCCGTTGCGCACCAAGGTGATGGAGATCGGCTCCGCCGACCAGAGCAGCACGCCGGTGAAGGGTCGCCAGTACACGGGCCGGATCGTGGCCATCTCCAACAAGGCCACGTTCACCGAGCCGGTCTACAACTACTCGGCGGCGTTCGAGTTCATCTGGGAGGAGCTGACGGTCCCGGTCGCGCACGGCGACGACTGGGAGCAGGCCGAGCGCATCCTCGAGGAGGAGGTCCGTCGGGTCTCGGCGTCCCGCGGGGCCCAGGACGCCATCCGCACCATGGCGCGCCGCTACCCGGTGCCCCGCGCCGAGGTCGAGCCCCGCGTGTTCCTCCGCGCCACCGACGACTACCTGGAGCTGTCGGCGCGCTTCGTCGTGCCGGTGCGGTCGGCGCGCTCGGTGAAGGACGACCTCACTCGGCGCGTCATGGCCCGCCTCGGCGACGCCGGCATCGCCGTGGCCTCGACCACCCAGGACGTCACCGTGCACCGCCCCCACGGCGACGACGACTGACCGGCGACGCCGTCCCGGGGGCGCGGAGGTGCCCTCTAGGCTGCGTCGCATGCCCGATCCGATCTCGCGCGACGACGTCGCGCACGTCGCCGACCTGGCGCGGCTCCGCCTCACCGACGACGAGCTCGACCACTTCACCGAGCAGCTCGCCGCGGTGCTCGACCACGCCCGCGACGTCGAGGGGCTCGACGTCGCCGACGTCCCACCCACCGCGCACCCCTACGAGCTCACGAACGTGCTGCGGCCCGACGAGGTCCGGCCCACGCTCGACCGCGACGAGGTCCTCGCCGAGGCACCGGCGGCCGAAGCCGGCCAGTTCCGGGTGCCGCCCGTCCTCGGGGAGGCGCCGTGACCACCGCGGTCGAGATCGCCGCAGCCGTCCGGGCGGGGGAGCGCACGGCCCGGGAGGTCCTCGACGAGCACCTCGCCGCCATCGACGCCCGCGAGCCCGAGCTGCACGCCTTCAACCTGGTCACCGCCGACGAGGCGCGGGCCACGGCCGACGCCGTCGACGCCGCTCGCGCTGCGGGGCACGACCTCGGTCCCCTCGCCGGCGTCCCCGTCGCGCTGAAGGACAACCTCTGCACCCGTGGCGTGCCGACGACCTGCTCGTCCCGCATCCTCGACGGGTGGCGGCCGCCGTACGACGCCACGGTGGTCGAGCGGCTCGCCGCGGCGGGTGCGGTCGTCGTCGGCAAGACGAACCTCGACGAGTTCGCCATGGGCAGCTCGACGGAGAACTCCGCGTTCGGCCCGACGCGCAACCCCCACGACCCCTCGCGGGTGCCCGGTGGGTCGAGCGGGGGCAGCGCCGCGGCGGTGGCGGCCGGCTTCGCCCCGCTGTCGCTCGGCTCCGACACCGGCGGCTCCATCCGCCAGCCCGCGGCGCTCTGCGGCGTCGTCGGCGTCAAGCCCACCTACGGCACGGTCTCGCGCTACGGCCTCGTGGCCTTCGCCTCGTCGCTCGACCAGATCGGGCCGTTCGCCACCACCGTCGAGGACGCGGCGCTGCTGCTCGAGGTCATCGGCGGCCACGACCCCCTCGACTCCACGTCCATCCCCCAGCCGGTGGGCGACCTGCGCGGTCAGCTCGGCCGCGGCGTCGAGGGCCTGCGGGTCGGCGTCGTGCGGGAGCTCACCGGTGAGGGCATCGCCCCCGACGTCGCCCGACGGGTCCGCGAGGCGGCGGACGCGCTGGCGGCGGCTGGTGCCCACGTCACCGAGTCGTCCGTGCCGGCCGCGGTCTACGGGCTGTCGGCGTACTACCTCATCGCGCCGGCCGAGGCGTCGAGCAACCTCGCTCGCTACGACGGCGTCCGGTACGGCCTGCGGGTCGACGCCGGCAACACCCCGGACATGAACGAGGCCACGCGCACCGAGGGCTTCGGCGACGAGGTCAAGCGCCGCATCATGCTCGGCACCTACGCGCTCTCCGCCGGCTACTACGACGCCTACTACGGCAAGGCCCAACGGGTGCGCACGCTCATCATCCGCGACTTCGCCGCCGCCTACGAGGACGTCGACGTGCTGCTCTCGCCCACGTCGCCGACGACGGCGTTCGCCTTCGGCGACAAGACCGCCGACCCCCTCACCATGTACCTCAACGACGTCTGCACGATCCCGTCCAACCTGGCCGGCGATCCGGCGGTGTCGGTGCCGTTCGGCACCGGCGACGACGGGCTCCCGGTCGGCGTGCAGGTGATGGCACCTGCCCTCCAGGAGGGCACGATGCTGCGGGTCGCCGCGGCGCTGGAGGCGAGCCGATGAGCGCCACCGAGTCCGGGCTCCCCGGCGACTGGGAGATGGTCGTCGGCCTCGAGGTCCACTGCGAGCTCTCGACCGCCACCAAGCTGTTCTGCGGCTGCCCCAACCACTTCGGCTCGGAGCCGAACACCAACGTCTGCCCGGTGTGCCTCGGGCTCCCCGGGTCGCTGCCGGTGCTCAACGCCGCCGCGGTCACCTACGCCATGCGTCTCGGCCGGGCGCTGCACTGCGAGGTGCGGCCGTCGGTCTTCGCCCGGAAGAACTACTTCTACCCGGACATGCCGAAGGACTACCAGGTCAGCCAGTACGACCAGCCCACCAACGTCGACGGGTGGCTGGAGCTGCCCGACGGCACGCGCGTCGGCATCGAGCGGGCCCACATCGAGGAGGACACCGGCAAGTCGACCCACGTCGGCGGCGGCGGACGCATCCACGAGGCCGGCTACTCGCTCGTCGACTACAACCGGGCCGGGGTCCCGCTCGTCGAGATCGTCGGTCGCCCCGACCTCCGCACGTCCGAGCAGGCCCGCCAGTACGTGGCGGAGCTGCGGGCGATCATCCTCGCCGTCGACGTCTCCGACGCCAAGATGGAGGAGGGGTCGATGCGGGTCGACGCCAACGTGTCGGTCCGCCGACCCGGCGAGCCGTTCGGGACGCGCTGCGAGATCAAGAACCTCAACTCGCTGCGGTCGCTCGGGCGGGCGATCGACTACGAGGCCCGCCGTCAGATCGCGCTCCTCGAGGCCGGTGACCGCGTCGTCCAGCAGACCCGTCACTGGGACGAGGCCGACGGGCGCACCCACACGTTGCGCAGCAAGGAGGAAGCGGAGGACTACCGGTACTTCGCCGAACCCGACCTCGTGCCGCTCGACCCCACCGCCGACGAGGTCGCGGCGATCGACGACGCGCTGCCGGCGCTCCCCGCCGAGCGTCGCCACCGCCTGGCCGAGGCGTCGGGCACCACGCCGGCCACCGCGGCCATCGCCGTCGAGCGCGGGCTCGACGTGTTGGCGCTCGCGGCCATCGACGCCGGAGGGCCGCCCGAGCGGGTCCTCACCCACGTCGAGCACAACCTCGGCGCCGAGGCCACCACCCTCGCACCCGCCGCGTTCGCCCGCCTCGTCCAGATGGAGACCGGCGGCGAGCTCACCGCCACCCAGGCCAAGCAGGTGCTGGCGGAGATGGTCGAGACCGGTGCCGCACCGGACGAGATCGCCGCCGCCCGGGGGTTCGAGGCCATGGACACCGGCGCTCTCGAGGCCCTCGTCGACGAGGCGATCGCCGCCGATCCGGCCGCCTGGGAGAAGTACCAGGCCGGCGACGACAAGGTCGCGGGGGCCTTCGTGGGCTACGCCATGAAGGCCACGCGGGGGCAGGCCGACGGCAAGGCGTTCACCGCCCTCCTGCGGGCCCGCGCCGGTCGCTGACCGCTCGGCCGGTAAGAATGGTCCTCCGAGCGAGGAGGCGGTCCATGCCACATCGACTGGTCACCCTGATCCTCACGCTGTGCGTCATCGCCGCAGCGTGCGGTGACGACGGCGGCGACGATCCCGCGGCCGACCCCGCGGACGACACGACGACCAGCACCACCGAGGTCGAGGCCGACGGGGCGGAGGAGCCCCTCCCGGACAACCTGGCCGACCTCGTGGGACCGAGCCCGGGACTCGATCCCGGGGCGGCTCAGCAGTGGTACCTCGACCGCGAGGTCGAGCGGCAGGAGGCCCTGGTGGCGTGCATGGACGAGGCCGGCTTCGAGTACGTGCCGGTCGACCCCGCCGAGCTGTCCGAGTCGCCGTGGGACGCCGACATCCCGTGGGAGTCCGACGAGTGGGTCGCGACCTACGGCTTCGGCGCCTCCACGCTGCGCTACCCGAGCTCGGTCCTCGGCCCCGACCTCGTCGGCTACGACGACCAGCCCGACGACGCCGAGCCGCATCCCAACCAGGTGTACGTGCAGGGCCTGCCCGAGGACGAGCAGGAGGCCTGGAGCGCCGCGCGCACCGACTGCGACGCCCGCGCCTGGCAGGACAGCCAGTCCGAGAACCTCGCCGCCGCGTTCAACGAGCGCTTCGCGGACGAGCTCGCCGCGATGTACGACGCCGTCCGTGACGACCCCCGCTACCAGCAGATCCTCGAGGACGTGCGGGCCTGCGTGCGGGAGACCGGCGTCGAGTACGTCGACCACGAGACGACCCTGAACGCCATCGAGGAGCGCCTCGCGCCGCTCGACCCCGTCATCGCCGACGGCACCCTCGACGAGGCGACCCGGGCCGAGCTGGCTGCCATCCAGCAGGAGGAGATCGCGGTGGCCACCGCCGTCGCCGACTGCGACGGCCGCTTCCTCTCCGACAACCCCGACTACCAGGCCCTGCTCGCCGAGCACGAGGCCGAGTTCATCGCCGAGCACGAGGACCAGCTCCGCGACTTCCTGTCCCAGGCCGACGCCTGAGGCGGCTGCACCCCCCACCACGAGAGGACCCCCGACATGACCACCCGAGCCCTTCGACTCCTCGCGGCCGTGCTCGCCGCCGTGCTGCTCGCCGCGGCGTGCGGCGGCGACGACGACGGCGATGACGCCACCACCACGACCTCCGCCGAGGAGGCCGAGGAGGAGACGACGACCACCTCGGAGGCCGAGGAGGAGACGACGACCACCTCCGAGGAGACCACCGAGACCACCGAGGAGGCCGGCGGGACCACCGGCGGCACGCTCGACCTCGAGGCCCTCGCCGACGTCGACGACTTCTGCGAGCTCGAGTCGTTCGGCGACGACATCGACGACGCGATCTTCGACGACACCGCCGAGGAGCCTGCGACGCCCGAGCAGATGCAGGCCTCGTTCGACGCCATGTCCGCGTTCCTCACCCGGGCCAACCAGATCGCACCGGAGGAGATCCGCGCCGACTTCGCCCTGGTCTCCGAGGGCTTCCTCGAGCTCATCGGCCTGATGGCCGAGTACGACTACGACTTCATGGCCCTCGGGATGGCCGCCCAGCAGGACCCGGAGCTGGCCCAGCGCCTCGAGCTGCTCGAGTCGCCCGAGTACCAGCAGGCGTCCGAGAACGTCGACGCCTGGATCGACGCCAACTGCGGCGACTGATCAGGCCACGTCGCGGCGGTGGAGGAACCGCGTAGTGAGGGCGATGCCGACCATCGCCACCAGCACCGGCACCACCACCGCCGCGATCGGGTCGATCGAGGCCAGGCGCAGCTCGACGTCGGCGGCCTCGGCGAGGATCGACCGGCCGTAGGCCTGGACCGACAGGCGGGCCGACCCGGTGCCGGCCCGGGCGACGAAGCCCTCCCAGATGAGCATGTAGGTGATGCCCCAGGCGAGGGCCCGCTTCACCCGCAGGCCGAGGGCGGTGAACAGACCCGAGTACGCGAGGCAGCAGACGGCCGCGGCCACGACGGTGCCGACGACCGCCCCGCCGTCGCCGCCGCTCGCGAGGGCCGCGGCGAGGCCGAGCGGGAGGGTCACGACCGGGAGCGAGACCGTCGCCGCGGCGAGGGTGGCCGCGGTGGCGATCGTCTCGCGTGGCACCGGCCGCAGCCACAGGTAGACGAGGGTGTTGTCCTCGGTCATGTCGCCGAGCGCCGCGGAGGCGAACACGAGCGAGACGACGGGGACGAGCACCGACAGCCCGTAGCCGTTGACCATGTCGGCGGCGGACTGCACCCGGTCGAGTGGTTCGGAGGAGCCGATCGCCAGCCCGAGCAGGACGGCGATCGCGCCGAGCGCGACGAGCAGCGCCAGGCGTGCCTTGGTGGCGATGGCGCTCAGCACCACGCGGTAGATCGGTCCCAGTCCGTGCATCACCGTCGGCTCACCAGGTAGCGGAAGACGCTCTCGAGGTCGTCGTCGAGCCCGTGCAGCTCCCGGAGGTGCGCACCGAGCTCCCGTGCGGTCGGCGCCACGGCCCGGCGGAACGCAGCGATGTCGGTCGTGTCGACGAGCACGAGGTCGTCGCCCTCGACCCGCACGGCCATGGCGGTGCCCGCCGCGAGCAGCGCGCCGGCGAGCTCGCGGGGTCGGTCGGTGCGCAGCCGCAGCCGGTGGGGGCGGTCGTCCATGAGGGCCCGGATCTCACGGAAGTCGCCCTCGGCGGCCAGGCGACCGTGGGCGACGACGAGCACCCGCGACCCGAAGCGCTCGACCTCCTCGAGGACGTGGCTCGACACGACGACGCAGCGGCCGGCGTCGCCGAGCTGGTGGAAGAGGGCCACCATGTGGAGGCGCTGGCGGGGATCGAGGCCGGTGAGGGGCTCGTCGAGGACGATGACGTGCGGGTCGTGGACGATCGCCTGGGCGATCTTCACCCGTTGGCGCATGCCCTTCGAGTACGTGGCGACGTGGCGATGGTCGTCGGAGTCGAGCTCGACGGTGCCGAGGGCGCGGCGGGCGGCGCCGTCGGGATCGTCGAGGCCGTGCAGCTCGGCGGCGAGGCGCACGAACTCGAGCGCGGTGCGACCCTCGAACAGGCCGTCCTGCTGGGGGACGAGGCCGATGTGGCGCGACAGCGTGTGGTCCCGGCGGGGGTCGCGGCCGAGCACCCGGACGGTGCCGCGGGACGGGGCGGTGAGCCCGCACAGCATCCGCAGGACCGTGGACTTGCCGGCGCCGTTCGGGCCGAGCAGCGCCGTCACGCCGGGCCCGACGTGGAAGCTGACCTCGGAGACGGCGACGAGGTCGCCGAAGAACTTCGTCACGTCCTCGACGGCGATCATCGGTTCGCTCATCGGGTGACCTCCAGGCGCCGGTAGCGCCACACGACGATGCCGAGGAACAGCGCGGTCCACGCCACGTTGGCGGCGACCAGGGTGCCGGTGGCGATCTCCGGGAAGTTCGGCGGCGCCGTGTCGTAGATGCGGAGCACCAGCTCGAGCGGGATGTTGAGCAGGTCGACCACCCGGAACGTCTCCGAGGCACCCGCCCCGTCGACGAGGGCGCTGGCGACGGCCCCGCTGAGGAACAGGGCCAGGATCACGGCGGCCGAGGCGAAGCCGTTGCGGTCGGTCAGCGAGGCGATCGCGAGCGAGAGGGACGTGTAGACGCCGGCGACGACGGTGCCCGACACCAGGATGCGCCACAGGATGGCGAGGACGTCGCCCACGCCGTCGGGGCCCGAGCCCTCGATGGTGAAGGCGAGGAGCATGAGCAGCGGCGGCCCGATCGTGACCACGGCGAGGGAGGCGACAACGGCGAGGGCCTTCGACGCCAGGTAGGTCATGCGATCGAGCGGCGACGCGAAGTAGAGGCCGATCATCCGGGTGCGGCGGTCGGTGCAGAGGAGCTCGGGGGCGACGAAGGCCGCGAAGAGCCAGATCGCGGAGGAGATGAAGCCGTAGTACTCGCCGTAGTCGACGACGTCGTCGCCGAGCCCCTCGGGGAGCAGGGCCGCCATCCCGACGAACACCACCGCCGGCAGGCAGGAGATGACGATGATGGCGATCGGCAGCACCTTCGGCCAGAACCCGCGGCGGAGGCCGAGGACGCGCCCCAGGCTGAAGAGGGTGAGGGTGCGGACCGCGTGGCCGACGCCGCCGCGCTCCTCGGCGTAGGTGCGGTAGCCCTGGTCGAGGATCCGGGCCTGGTCGCTCATCCGGCCTCCCGGAGGAAGATCTGCTCGAGGCTCACCCGGCGAGGGGCGAGCGACCGGAGGGGGGCGCCGACGTTGGCGATCGCGTCGCGCACGGCGTCGAGGGTGAGGTCGACGTCGCCGCGAACCTCGACGGCGATCTGGGTGCCCTCGACCTCGACGTCCCAACCGACGTCGCGCAGCTGCGCGGCGACGGCCTCGACGTCCGACTCGACCACCGCCACGACCCCGGTGCTGTCGCCCCGCAGCTCCTCCAACCGTCCGGAGGCCACGACCCGACCGCCGCCGAGGATGACGACGCCGTCGCAGATCCGCTCGACCTCCTCGAGGAGGTGCGAGGAGAGCACGACGTCGATGCCGAACTCGGTGCCGATGCGCCGGATGAGGGCCAGCATGTCGTCGCGCTGGACCGGGTCGAGGCCGTCGGTGGGCTCGTCGAGGAGGAGCAACGACGGGTCGTGGGCGAGCGCCTGGGCGAGCTTCACCCGCTGGCGCTGGCCGGTCGACATCGTGCCGATGGCCCGGAAGCGCTCCTCGCCGAGGCCGACCTGCCAGAGGGCGTCGCTCGCTCGGGTCGTGGCGGCGCGCTTCGGCAGCCCGTGGATCTCGGCGATGTGGCGCACGAGGTCGTGGGCCCGCATGTCGGGAGGGAGCATGTGGTGCTCGGGCGAGTAGCCGATCCGGGCCCGGATCTCCGGTCCGGCCGAGGCGGGGTCGAGGCCGAGGACCTCGAGGGTGCCGGCGTCGGCCCGGTGGAGGCCGAGGACCATGCCGAGCAGCGTCGTCTTGCCGGCGCCGTTCGAACCGAGGAGCCCGGTGACGCCGCGCCCGATCGAGAACGTCGCGCCGTCGAGGGCGTGGGTCGTGCCCCACGTCTTCGTGATGCCGTGGCCACGGATCGCGACGGACCGTCCGGCCGTCGCCAGCGGCGGAGGTGGGGGAGGGGTGAGCGACACTGGATCGGAATGGTAGGTGGTCGCGCCGCGCTCTTAGTGTTGGCCCATGACCGACCCGATGAAGCCGCGCTCCCACGAGGTCACCGACGGGTACGAACGTGCCCCCGCTCGGGCCATGCTCCGGGCCGTCGGCATGACCGACGACGACTGGTCGAAGCCCCAGGTGGCGGTGGCGTCGTCGTGGAACGAGGTCACCCCCTGCAACCTCCCGCTCGACCGGCTGGCGAAGCGGGCGAAGGAGGGCGTGCGTGGCGCCGGGGGCTTCCCGCTCGAGTTCACGACGATCGCGGTGAGCGACGGCATCTCGATGGGCCACGAGGGGATGCGGGCGTCGCTCGTCTCCCGAGAGGTGATCGCCGACTCGGTGGAGACCGTGATGCACGCCGAGCGGCTCGACGCCATGGTGACCTTCGCGGGGTGCGACAAGTCGCTGCCCGGGATGTTGATGGCCTCGGCCCGGGTGAACCTGCCGTCGGTGTTCGTCTACGCGGGGTCGATCCTGCCCGGCCAGCACAACGGGAAGGCGCTCGACATCACGAGCGTCTTCGAGGCCGTGGGCGCCTACGCCGCCGGCACGATGGACCAGGCCGAGCTCGACGCCATCGAGCGCAACGCGTGCCCCTCCGAGGGCGCGTGCGCGGGCATGTTCACCGCCAACACGATGGCGTCGGTGGGCGAGGCGCTCGGCATGTCGCTGCCGGGGTCGGCGTCGGCGGCCGCCGTCGACCGCCGTCGCGACGACTACGCCTACGCCAGCGGCACGGCCGTGCTCAACCTGCTGAAGCTCGGCATCCGGCCGCGCGACATCATCACCAAGGGCTCGCTCGAGAACGCGATCGCCGTCGTCATGGCGCTCGGTGGCTCCACCAACGCCGTGCTGCACCTGCTCGCCATCGCCCACGAGGCCCGGGTCGAGCTGCAGCTCGAGGACTTCAACAAGGTGGCGGCTCGCGTGCCCCACCTGGCCGACACCAAGCCCCACGGCAAGTACCACATGTGGGACATCGACCGGATCGGCGGTGTCCCGGTCGTCATGCAGATGCTGCTCGAGGCGGGGGTGCTGCACGGCGACGAGATCACGGTCACCGGCAAGACGGTCGCCGAGAACCTGGCGATGATCGACCCACCGGCGCCCGATGGCGAGGTCGTGCACCGCTGGGACGACCCGATCCACGACATCGGCGGCATCGCGGTGCTCCGGGGCTCGCTCGCCCCTGAGGGGGCGGTCATCAAGGTCGCGGGCATCGACGTCGATCACTTCGAGGGTCGGGCGCGGGTGTTCGACGGCGAGGATGCGGCGATGGAGGCGGTGCTCGCCGGGCGGATCGAGGCCGGCGACATCGTGGTCATCCGCTACGAGGGGCCGAAGGGTGGGCCGGGCATGCGGGAGATGCTGGCCATCACCGGTGCCATGAAGGGGGTCGGGCGCGGCGCCGATGCGGCGCTCTTGACCGACGGCCGCTTCTCCGGCGGCACGCACGGCTTCTGCATCGGCCACGTCGCGCCGGAGGCCGTGGACGGCGGGCCGATCGCCTTCGTCGAGGAGGGTGACCGCATCGTCGTCGACGTGCACAACCACCGCATCGACCTGCTCGTCGACGAGGAGACCCTCGCGGCGCGGCGCGCCGACTGGAAGCTGCCCGAGCCCCGCTACACCAGCGGCGTGCTCGCCAAGTTCGCGAAGCTGGTCCAGGGCGCCGAGAAGGGCGCGGTGACCGAGCCCTAGGAGCGGCCGTGACCCAGGAGCTCGGGGATCCCCGATTCGGCGCGCCGGCGATCGAGTGAGCCCGCGTCCTCGGCCACGACCACGTCGTCGACTGGCTCCACCCACCAACCCCCTCTGACCGCCCGGCGCCCGCTTGGCGGCGATTCGGCGTCGATTCGCCGCCTACCGGGCGCGAGGTTCTCGGACGGCGAGGAGCATGATCGTGCCGGCGAGGGCGACGCCGACCGCAGCTGCCACCCCCGTCCAGCCCATGCCGAGGCGGGCGTAGAGGAACGACCCGCCGAACGTGCCGATCGACCGGGCGACGGTGATGAGCGCCAGCGCCGTCCCGACCCCGGCCCCCCGAGCGTCCGGATCGATCTCGGTGATCAGCGGCAACCCGGCGACGAACGCCAGCTCGAAGGCCGTCACCACCGCGCCGAGCACGAGGATCGCCGTCAGCCCGCGGGCCCCGCTCGGGCCGAGCAGCGCCATCGTCGGGACGAGCCCGACGCATCCGATGAGCACGGTGCGGCGCTTGCCGATCCGATCGGCGAACCAGATCGCCCCTCCCGTGCCCGCCAGCTCGCCCACGCCGAGGAGGATCGAGGCCAGCCCGATCGTCGCCACGTCCCACCCGATGTCGTCCTCGAGCCAGAACCCGTAGGCGACGAAGACCAGAGCGATGGCGAACGACAGCAGGCTCATCGCCGCGTAGATGCCGACGGCCCCGGGCAGGAGGCGCAGCCGCGGGGCCCGGGCGCCGCCCCCGTCGTCATCGGCCACCACGCCCTGCAGCACCGCGATCGCGGCCACCAGGTGCACCCCCGCCACGGCCCAGAACGCCGAGCGCCAGCCCCACGCGTCGATGGCCAGCCCGAGCAGCGGCACCCCGACGAGGAGCGCGAGCGACCACGACACCTCGCCGATCCCGACGACCGTGCCCCGTCGCTGCCAGGGCACGTGGTGGCCGATCCAGGTCGACATCGCCGTGTCGTAGACGATCTTCGCCGCCCCGAACGCCGTCACCGCCACGGTGAAGGTCACGATCCCCGGCGCCCCGCCCGCCACGGCGAGGAAGAGCGCGCTGAGCGCCAGGCCGGCGAGCATCCCAAGGCGCCGTCGCCCTCGATCGATGACCCCGCCGGCGAACGGGGCGACCAGTCCGGACATCTCCCGGATGCTCATGGCGACGCCGGCCGTCTCCTGGCTGACGCCCAGGCCACGGGCGATCGCGGGCAGGAACGGGTACACGAAGCGGATGCCGGTGTTCCCGGCGAGCCGACCGCCGACCAGCGCCGGAAGGGCGCGACGGACGTGGGCGGGCAGGGGGGTCTCGGCCATCGGCGGCGATGCTCCCACAGACCACCTTGCGGTTCGGACCCGACCGCTGGCAGACTGCCCCCGTGACCTTCGCCCGCGACCTCCTCGTAGTGATCTAGCGCACGCTTCGCCGATCACCCGTCGCGTGCGCTCCTCGACCTCCCACGACGGGAGGTCGTCGTCGTTTTCCGCCCCTGTTCGCGCCCACCAACACCGACACGTAGGACCGAGGACCCCATGCAGATGAACGGTGGACAAGCCCTGATCAAGAGCCTGGAGATGGAGGGCGTGGAGGTCATCTTCGGCCTCCCCGGCGGCGCCATCCTCCCGGTGTACGACCCGATCATCGACTCGCCGATCCGTCACGTCCTCGTGCGTCACGAGCAGGGCGCCGGCCACATGGCCGAGGGCTACGCCCACGTGACCGGCCGCCCCGGCGTCGCCATGGTCACCTCGGGTCCGGCGGCGACCAACATCGTCACGCCGCTCGCCGACGCCTTCATGGACTCGGTCCCGATGGTCGTCATCACCGGGCAGGTCGGCTCGGCGTCGATCGGCACCGACGCCTTCCAGGAGGTCGACACCGTCGGGATCACCCGGTCGATCACCAAGCACAACGAGCTGGTCACCGACGCCGCCGACATCCCCCGGGTCATCCGCGAGGCGTTCCACATCGCGACGACCGGCCGGCCCGGCCCGGTCCTCGTCGACATCCCGAAGGACATCGTCGACCCGACGAACCCCCGCTCGGCGATGGAGTGGTACTGGCCCGAGACCGTCGACCTCCCGGGCTACCGGCCGACCACCGTCGGCCACCACCGCAAGATCCGCGAGGCGGCCGAGCTCATCGGGCGGTCCCGTCGCCCCGTCATCTACGCCGGCGGCGGCATCCTCAAGGCCCGTGCCGCGGAGGCCCTGCGGGAGCTCGCCGAGCTCACCGGCATCCACGTCGTGACCACGCTGATGGCCCGGGGTGCGTTCCCCGACAGCCACGAGCTGGCCCTCGGCATGCCGGGGATGCACGGCACCTACACCGCCATCACCGCCATGCAGGAGTCCGACCTGCTCATCGCCCTCGGCAGCCGGTTCGACGACCGGGTCACGGGCAAGCTCGACGGCTTCGCCCCCGACGCCAAGATCATCCACGTCGACATCGACCCCGCCGAGCTCGGCAAGGTCCGCCGGCCCGACGTCCCGATCGTCGGCGACTGCCGCCTCGTGATCGAGGAGCTGGTCGGGGTCCTCCGGGAGATGGGCGGCGCCGAGTCGCAGCCGGACCGCTCTGAGTGGCGCTCGCGGATCAGCGGGTGGCAGGAGCGCTTCCCGCTCACCTACGAGCCGTCCGAGCCGGGCGAGCTGCTGAAGCCCCAGTACGTGCTGGAGCAGCTGCGCGACGCGCCGACCACGCCCGAGGACACGATCGTCATCTCGGGTGTCGGCCAGCACCAGATGTGGACGAGCCAGTACTGGCGCTTCGACCACCCCTACACCTGGGTGAACTCCGGTGGGCTCGGCACCATGGGCTTCTCGGTGCCGGCGGCGATCGGCGCCAAGGTCGGTCGTCCCGATCGCACGGTCTGGGCGATCGACGGCGACGGCTGCTTCCAGATGACGGCCCAGGAGCTCGTCACCGCGGCCGCCGAGCGCATCCCGGTCAAGGTCGCCATCCTCAACAACGCGTACCTCGGCATGGTCCGCCAGTGGCAGGAGATGTTCTACGAGGAGCGCTACTCCGAGGTGTACCTGTCGCCCGACCTGCCCGACTACAAGATGTGGGCCGAGGCGATGGGCTGCGTCGGCATGCGGGTCGAGTCGCCCGAGGAGGTGCCGGCCGCGATCGAGAAGGCGAACTCGATCAACGACCGCCCCGTCGTCATCGACTTCCGCACCGACGCCCGCGAGAAGGTGTTCCCGATGGTCCCCGCCGGGGCCACGAACAGCCAGGTCGTCGTCGACCCCACCCAGCAGGGGCAGGCCCGATGAGCGCTGCGGCGCACGAGCCGACGCACCACACGCTGTCGGTCCTCGTCGAGAACAAGGCCGGCGTGCTCGCCCGGGTGGCGTCGCTGTTCGCCCGCCGGGGGTACAACATCGAGTCGCTCGCCGTCGCGCCGACCGACGACGAGGCGTTCAGCCGCATCACGATCGTCGTCGACGTCGAGTCGGCCCCGCTCGAGCAGATCGTCAAGCAGCTGTTCAAGCTCATCAACGTCGTGAAGATCAGCGAGCTCGACCCCCGGCAGTCGGTCGAGCGCGAGCTGCTCCTCGCGACGGTGCGGGCGTCGGGCGAGAACCGGGCCCGCGTGCTCGAGCTGGTGCAGATCTTCGAGGGCAAGATCCTCAACGTCGGGCACACCGAGATGACGGTGTCGCTCGAGGGCAACCCGGTCAAGGTGGACGACTTCGAGTCGCTGCTGCGACCCTATGGCATCGTCGAGCTCCAGCGCACCGGCCGTGTGGCCCTGCCGAAGCTCGACCGGACCGTGTGAACAGGAGAAACCCCCCAGTGGCCAACGTGTACTACGAGAAGGACGCCGACCGGTCGCTCATCGCGGACCGCAAGGTCGCGGTGATCGGCTACGGCTCGCAGGGCCACGCCCACGCGCTGAACCTGAAGGAGTCGGGCATCGACGTTCGCGTCGGCCTGCGTGAGGGCTCCTCGTCGGTCGCGAAGGCCACCGAGGCGGGGCTGCGGGTGCTCAACGTCGCCGACGCCGCCGCGGAGGCCGACCTCATCATGATCCTGCTGCCCGACACCGAGCAGAAGGCGGTGTACGAGGAGTCGATCGCGCCGCACCTCTCCGACGGCGACGCCCTGTTCTTCGCCCACGGGTTCAACATCCGGTTCGACCAGATCGTCCCGCCCGCCGGCGTCGACGTGGCCATGGTGGCGCCGAAGGGCCCCGGCCACCTGGTGCGGCGCACCTACGAGGAGGGCGGCGGCGTGCCGTGCCTCATCGCGGTCTCCCAGGACGCGACGGGCTCGGCCCGCGACCTCGCCCTCGCCTACGCCGACGCCATCGGCGGCACGCGCGCCGGCGTGCTCGAGACCACCTTCGAGGAGGAGACCGAGACCGACCTGTTCGGCGAGCAGGTCGTCCTCTGCGGCGGCGTGACCGCGCTGGTCCAGGCCGGGTTCGAGACCCTCGTCGAGGCCGGGTACCAGCCCGAGTCCGCGTACTTCGAGTGCCTCCACGAGCTGAAGCTCATCGTCGACCTGATGTACGAGCAGGGCATCGGCGGCATGCGCTACTCGGTGTCGGACACCGCGGAGTACGGCGACCTGACCCGCGGTCCGCGCATCATCGGCGACGCCGTGAAGGCCGAGATGCGCACGATCCTCTCGGAGATCCAGAGCGGGAAGTTCGCCGAGGAGTGGATCGAGGAGAGCCGCTCGGGCCGCGCCCGGTTCCACGAGCTCGAGAAGGCGGGCCACGACCACCCGATCGAGAAGGTGGGCGAGGAGCTGCGAGCGATGATGCCGTGGATCGCGGCGGGCAAGACCCGCGTGCAGGACGCCTCCGGCGGCCAGGGCTGAGCAATACCCGACCTGTTCGGTCGGCTTTTGGTACCGTGACCCGCCTGTCCACCACGACCGAGGAGTGCCGATGACCGACCGCGCCCAGGGCTTCGAGACCCGCCAGATCCACGCCGGGCAGTCGCCCGACCCGGCGACGGGTGCCGTCGTCACGCCGATCTACCAGACGACGGCGTACCAGTTCGACGACAGCGAGCACGCGGCGCAGCTCTTCGCGCTGCAGGCGCCCGGCAACATCTACACCCGGATCATGAACCCCACCCAGATGGTGTTCGAGGCCCGGATGGCGGACCTCGAGGGCGGGATCGCCTCGACCGCAGCCGGGGTCCCCGGCGCCCTCGCGGTGGCGAGCGGTCAGGCGGCGGAGACCCTGGCGATCCTCAACCTGGCCGAGGCGGGCAGCCACATCGTCTCGTCGGCGTCGCTCTACGGCGGCACCTACAACCTGTTCCACTACACGCTGCCGAAGCTCGGCATCGAGGTCTCGTTCGTGGAGGACCCCGACGACCTCGACGCCTGGCGCAGCGCCGTGCGGGACAACACCAAGGCGTTCTACGGCGAGTCGATCGGCAACCCCCGCAACGACGTCTTCGACATCGAGGCCGTCGCTGCGATCGCCCACGAGAACGGCGTGCCGCTGATCATCGACAACACGGTGGCCACGCCCTACCTCATCCGCCCGATCGAGTGGGGCGCCGACATCGTCGTGCACTCGGCGACGAAGTTCCTCGGTGGCCACGGCAACGCCATCGGCGGCGTGATCGTCGACGGTGGCACGTTCGACTACGCCGCGAGCGGTCGCTTCCCGAACTTCACCGAGCCCGACCCGAGCTACCACGGCCTGCAGTACTTCCCGATGCTCGGCCACGGCGCCTACATCGCGAAGGCGCGGGTCCAGCTGCTGCGGGACATGGGGCCGGCGATCGCGCCCCAGAACGTGTTCCTGTTCCTCCAGGGCATCCAGACGTTGTCGCTGCGGATGGAGCGCCACGTGGAGAACGCCAAGGCCGTCGCCGCGTTCCTCGACGGGCACGACCAGGTGGAGTCGGTGAACTACGCCGGTCTGGCGTCGAGCCCGTGGTTCGAGAAGGGCCAGAAGTACGCCCCCAAGGGCACGGGCTCGGTGCCGTCGTTCATCATCAAGGGCGGGCGCGAGGCGGGGCGGCGCTTCGTCGAGGCGCTCGAGCTGCACCACCACGTCGCCAACCTCGGCGACACCCGCAGCCTGGTCATCCACCCGGCCTCGACCACGCACTCCCAGCTCACCGAGCAGGAGCAGCTCTTCTCCGGCGTCGAGCCGGGGCTCGTCCGACTGTCCGTCGGCATCGAGACGATCGAGGACATCCTGGCCGACCTCGAGAAGGGGTTCGCGGCCGCAGCTGGCGCCTGAGGGCGTCGCGCTGCCCGGCGGCTCCACGCCGACCGGGTCCTCCCTGATCTCCACGTCCGGCGGCGGACCCGGCGAGGGGTCGGTGTGCGGGCGGGGATCGCGCCACGCGGTCGCCGCCTGCACACCTGACCCTGGGAGCGGGATCGACCCGTGGCGGCCCGGGCGTGGGCGGAACGAGCCGTGGAGGGCGTAGACGCCCCGGCGCACGCGCACGGCCCGCCCCTGGTCGACCTCGTAGCCCATGGCGTCGCCGAGCGCCTTCACCGCTGTGGGGCTGTCGATCTCGTAGCCGTACCGGTGGAGGAGGTCGTGGAGCTCCCGTAGGGACAGCGCACCGTGGCGGCGCAGGACGGCGAGGCAGGTGGAGCGGAGCCGGCGCCCCCACAGCGGCCGGGCGTCGGGGTGGAGGGGTGCGAGGGGCGCCTGGTCGTGGGCCGGCGGGCGTCGGCCGTGCGGATGGGGGGCGACGGGCCAGAGCTGCTCCCGCACCGTGCCGAGGTGGTCCAGGACGGCGATGCGCCGGTCCGTGAGCGCGACGAGGTGGGCGTCGATCTCGCTGAGGGCGTGGAGCGCGGCGTCCCGCTCGATCTGGAGGAGGCGACGCTCGCCGACCGAGAGCCCGGCGTGGCGTCGGTTGGGAGCGAGGCGACGGTGCGACTCCCCGGGGTGGGGGCGCGGTGCGTGCGGTGGCGTCATGGGGGCGGTCCTCGCGTCGGTGTCCCGGCGTGGGCCTGGGACGGCTCCGTCGTGGGACGCCCGCCGGGGGCGTCGACCGGTCGGGCGGCGAGCGCCGGCAGCGACAGGGACATCATGCCGAGCGGGTGTGACAGCGACGGCGGGGGCGCCCCGCTCGCTCGCTCCCGCCCAACCGGCCTGCCCTGCCGACCACCTCCGACCCTCACCAGCCAGCGCCCAGTTGGCGGGGATTCGACATCGATTCGCCGCCTAACGGGCGGCGCGTGGCGATGGGGGGTGGGGGGTGGGGGGGCTCCGCCCCGTCAGGCCAGGCGCTCGACCACGAAGTCGATGCAGCGGGTCAGGGCCTCCACGTCGGCGGGGTCGATCGCCGGGAACAGCGCGATCCGCAGCTGGTTGCGGCCCAGCTTGCGGTACGAGAACGTGTCGAGCACCCCGTTCTGCGCGAGCACCTTCGAGACCGTCGTCGCATCCACGGCGTCGTCGAGGTCGATCGTGGCCACGGTGTGCGACCGCGCGGCAGGATCGGCTACGAACGGCGTCGCGACCGACGACCGCTCCGCCCACCCGTAGATCGCCTCGGCCGACCGGTCGCAGCGCGACGCCGCCCACTCGAGCCCGCCGTTGCCGTTGATCCACTCGACCTGCTGCACGGTGAGGAACAGCGTGGCCAGCGCCGGCGTGTTGTAGGTCTGGTCCTTGCGGGAGTTGTCGAGCGCCGTCTTCAGGTCGATCGAGGTGGGGATCCACCGGTCGGACGCCGCGATCCGCTCGATCCGCTCGATGGCGGCGGGAGAGACCGCGGCGATCCACAGCCCGCCGTCCGACGCCAGCGCCTTCTGAGGGGCGAAGTAGTAGACGTCGACCTCGCGCGCGTCGAACCGCAGGCCGCCGGCCGCCGACGTGGCGTCGACCGCGACCAGCGCGTCGGACGAGGAGATCCCGGCGGGACGGGCCAGCGGCATCATCACGCCCGTCGACGTCTCGTTCTGGGTCAACGCGTACAGGTCGACCGACGGATCCGCGGCCAGCTCGGGGTGGGTGCCCGGCTCGGAGGAGATCACGATCGGGTCGTCGAGGAACGGGGCGGCGGCGGCGCCCGCTGCGAACTTGGACGAGAACTCGCCGAACGACAGGTGCTGGCTGCGACGCTCGATCAGGCCGAACAGCGCGGCATCCCAGAACACGGTGGTGCCGCCGTTGCCGAGGATGATCTCGTAGCCGTCGGGGAGGGCGAACATCTCCGCCAACCCGTTGCGCAGCGCCCCGACCACGAACTGGACCGCCGGCTGGCGGTGCGAGGTGCCGAGGTAGGTGGGAGCCGCCGCCGCCAGGGCGTCGACGGCCTCCTGACGCACGAGCGAGGGCCCGCTGCCGAACCGCCCGTCGGACGGTCGCAGGTCGGCCGGGATCTCGATCTGGGGGAGGGTCGCGCTCACGCGTGCCACTATCGCGGGCGACGATCAGAGGAGCGAATCCGATCATGTCCCCCCACCGCATCTCGGCGCGCGTCGCCGCCATCGCCCCGTCGGCCACCCTCGCCGTCGACGCCAAGGCCAAGGCCCTGAAGGCCGCGGGCGAGCCCGTCATCGGCTTCGGCGCCGGCGAACCCGACTTCTCCACCCCCGCCTACGTGGTCGAGGCCGCCGCAGCCGCCTGCACCGACCCCGCCATGCACCGCTACACGCCGGCGGCCGGGCTGCCCCAGCTGCGCGAGGCCATCGCCACCAAGACCGCACGCGACTCCGGCTACCAGGTCGATCCGAGCCAGGTCGTCGTCACCAACGGCGGCAAGCACGCCGTGTACAACGCCTTCACCGTCCTGCTCGACCCCGGCGACGAGGTCCTCCTCCCCGCGCCGTACTGGACGACCTACCCCGAGCCGATCGCGCTCGCCGGTGCCTCCTCCGTCGTCGTGCCCACCGACGCGGCGTCGGGATTCCGGGTCACCGTCGACCAGCTCGAGGCCGCTCGCACCGACCGCACCAAGGCCCTCGTCTTCGTGTCGCCGTCGAACCCGAGCGGCGCCGTCTACCCGGCGGAGGAGATCGAGGCCATCGGCCGTTGGGCAGCCGAGCACGACGTGTGGGTGGTCACCGACGAGATCTACGAGCACCTCACCTACGGCGAGCACACCTTCGCCTCGATGCCGACGCTCGTCCCCGAGCTCGCCGATCGCTGCATCGTCCTCAACGGCGTCGCCAAGACCTACGCCATGACCGGCTGGCGGGTCGGCTGGCTCATCGCGCCGCCCGACGTCGCGGCGGCCGCCGCGAACCTCCAGTCCCACCAGACCTCGAACGTCGCCAACGTGAGCCAGGCCGCCGCGCTCGCCGCCGTGAGCGGCCCGCTCGACGCCGTCTCCGAGATGCGCGCGGCCTTCGAGCGACGGGGTCGGCGCATGGTCGAGATGCTGCGCGACATCGACGGCGTGACGGTCCTCGATCCGCAGGGCGCGTTCTACGCCTACCCGTCGTTCGAGGGCGTCCTCGGCCGCACGATCGCCGGGCGGACCCCGTCGAACACCCTCGAGCTCGCCGACCTCCTCCTCGAGGAGGCCAGGGTGGCGATCGTCCCCGGCGAGGCCTTCGGCACCCCGGGCTACGCCCGCCTGTCGTTCGCCCTCGGCGACGACGACCTCGCCGAGGGCATCCAGCGCATCGTCGACCTCCTCGCCGGGAGCTGACCGCGGTGGCCGCCGGCGCCGCCCTCCCGTACGGCACCTGGCCGTCCCCGATCAGCTCCGAGCTCGTCGTGCGGGCCGCCGCAGGGCTGTCGGACGTCCGGGTCGACCCCTCGACCGGCGCGGTCTGGTGGTCGGAGAGCCGTCCCGACGAGGGCGGACGCATCACCGTGGTCCGCCAGGACCCCGCCACGGGCGTCGCCCAGGAGCGCGTCCCGGCGACCCACTCCGCCCGCACCCGGGTGCACGAGTACGGCGGGGCCGCGTGGTGGGTCGCCGACGACACGTTGTGGTTCGCCAACTGGGACGACCAGCGCATCTGGCGGCGAGGCCCCGGGGACGACGCCCCCGTCCCGGTCACGCCCGAACCGGCCCAGCGCCACGGCGAGAGGTTCGCCGACGGCGTGGTGAGCTCCGACGGCGGCTGGATCGTGTGCGTGCGGGAGAGCCACGTCGCCGCCGACGGGACGGCCCTCGACGAGGCCCGCAACGAGATCGTCGCCGTCCCCGCCCGTGCCGACGGCGGCGGCGAACCCGTCGTGCTCGTCGCCGGGACCGACTTCGTGTCGAGCCCCCGGCTCGATCCCACGGGCACCCGGCTCGCCTGGCTCGTCTGGGATCACCCGCGCATGCCGTGGGACGGCACCGAGCTGTGGACGGCGGCCCTCGTCCTCGATGGCCCCCTGCCGCACGTCGTCGAGCCGTCGTTCCTGGCCGGTGGGCCCGACGAGGCGCTCGTCCAGCCGGAGTGGACCGAGGACGGGCACCTGCTCGTCGTCTCGGACCGGTCGGAGTGGTGGAACGTGCACCGGGTCGACGGCACCGGCGACCTCGAACCGCTCGGGCCCGTCGATGCCGAGGTCGCCACCCCGCCGTGGGTGTTCGGCCAGTCCCGCTACGTCGTCGACCCGGCGCGCGGGCGGATCATCGCCGCCCTCACCCGCGCCGGCACCGACGCCCTCGCGGTCGTCGAGCAGGGTCGGGTGCGCGAGGTCCCGACGTCGTTCACCGCCTGGTCGGCCCTGCGCCTCGACGGCGACGGGCGGGTCGTGGGGGTCGCCGCCGCGCCCGACGCCGAACCCGCCGTGGTGCGCGTCGACCTCGCCGACGCCGGGTCGCCGGGGATCGAGGTGCTCCGTCCGTCGCGCGACCTGGGTCTCGCCCCCGAGTGGTTCAGCCGACCGGAACCGATCGAGTTCCCGACCAGCGGCGGGCGCACCGCGCACGCCCTCCTGTACCGGCCCACGAACCCCGAGGTCACGGCGTCGACCGAGGAGCGGCCGCCGCTCATCGTCACGATCCACGGCGGTCCGACGAGCGCGGCGCGGCCCCAGCTCAGCCTGGCGACCCAGTTCTGGACCAGCCGCGGGTTCGCCGTGGTCGACGTCAACTACGGCGGCTCGACGGGCTACGGCCGCTCGTACCGGCGTCAGCTCGACGGGGCGTGGGGGATCGTCGACGTCGACGACTGCGAGGCCGCCGCACGGTTCCTCGCCGAGCGTGGTGACGTCGATGGCGACCGGCTCCTCATCCGGGGCGGTTCGGCCGGAGGGTTCACGACGCTCGCCGCCCTGGCGTTCCGCGACACGTTCGCCGCCGGCGCCAGCAGCTACGGGGTCGCCGATCTGGCGGCCCTCGCCGCCGACACCCACAAGTTCGAGTCCCGCTACCTCGACGGTCTGGTCGGGCCGTACCCCGAGTCGTCCGACGTCTACGCCGAGCGCTCGCCGATCCACCACCTCGACGGCTTCGACCGTCCGCTCATCGTGTTCCAGGGGCTGGAGGACGAGATCGTGCCGCCGAACCAGTCCGAGGCGATCGTCGCGGCGCTGGAGGAGCGGGGCGTGCCCGTCGCCTACGTCGCCTTCGAGGGCGAGCAGCACGGCTTCCGTCGGGCGGAGAACATCCGGCGGGTGCTCGAGGCCGAGCTCTGGTTCTACGGCCACGTGCTGGGGTTCGAGCCCGCCGATCGGATCGACCCGGTCGAGCTGCGGGGCGCCTGAGCGGCTCGTCCCGGCGGCGTCCGCATCGGTTTGGCGACTCCCGGCGACGAGGCCCCATGATGGGCGGATATGGCGCGCATCCTGGTCACCGAGAAGATCGCCGACTCCGGTCTCGACCGGCTCCGTGAGGCGGGGCACGACGTCGACGTCCAGCTCGGGCTCTCGCCCGAGCAGCTCCTCGAGGCGGTGGCCGGGGCGCAGGCGCTGATCATCCGGTCGGCCACCAAGGTGACGGCCGAAGTGCTGGAGGCCGGGACGGACCTCGTCGTCGTCGGTCGGGCGGGCCTCGGCGTCGACAACGTCGACGTCCAGGCGGCGACGACCCGTGGCGTGATGGTCGCCAACGCACCCGGCTCGAACAGCCTGTCGACGGCCGAGCACACGATGGCGATGCTCCTGGCCCAGGCCCGCAACATCCCCCAGGCGCACGGTGCGCTCCGCGACGGCCGGTGGGAGAAGTCGAAGTGGGAGGGCACCGAGCTGCACGGCAAGACGCTCGGCGTGCTCGGGCTCGGCCGCATCGGCACGCTGGTCGCCCAGCGGGCGCTGTCGTTCGGGATGCGCCTCGTGGCGTGGGACCCGTGGGTGTCGGTCGAGCGGGGTCGCCAGCTCGGGATCGAGATGATGGAGATCGACCGGCTCTTCGCCGAGTCGGACTTCGTGACCATCCACCTGCTGAAGACGAAGGAGAGCACCGGGCTCGTCGGCGAGGAGCTCCTGGCGTCGGCCAAGCCCGGCCTGCGGATCGTCAACGTGGCCCGTGGCGGCATCATCGACGAGGCCGCGCTGGCCCGGGCCATCGAGTCCGGCCACGTCGGGGGCGCGGCGCTCGACGTCTTCGCCGAGGAGCCGATGACCGAGTCGCCGCTGTTCGCGCTCGACAGCGTCGTCGCCACGCCGCACCTCGGGGCGAGCACCACCGAGGCGCAGGACAAGGCGGGCGTGATCGTCGCCGAGCAGGTGGCGCTGGCGCTCGCCGGCGACTTCGTGCCCTTCGCCGTGAACATCCAGGCGAGCGAGGCGGCCGAGGAGATCCAGCCGTTCCTGCCGCTCGCCGAGCGGCTCGGGACGCTCTTCTTCGGGCTGACCGATGGGATGCCCGAGACGGTCGAGATCGAGTACCAGGGGAACCTGGCGGAGTACGACACCCGGATCATGACCCTGTCGGTGCTGCGAGGCCTGCTGTCGAACCTCACCGAGGAGCCGGTCACCTACGTGAACGCTCCGCAGCTCGCCGAGTCGCGTGGCCTGAAGATCCGGGAGGTCAAGACCGAGTCGAGCCAGGAGTTCGTCAACCTCGTGACGCTGCGGGCGGGCGACCACTCGATCGCCGGGACGTTGGCCGGACCCCGGGGGGAGGCCCGCATCGTGATGGTGGACGACCACGCGGTCGACGTGCCACCGGCGGCCCACATGGTGTTCATCCGCAACGACGACCGGCCGGGCGTGATCGGCAAGGTGGGCACGATCCTCGGCGACGCCGGCGTGAACATCGCCGACATGGGTGTGGGGCAGTCGCCGGCCGGCGAATCGGCGCTGATGGTGATCGCGACGAGCCAGCCGGTGCCGGGCGAGGTCGTGGAGACGTTGGCCGCAGCCGACGGCATCACGTCGGTGCACGCCGCCAGCCGCACCCCCTAGCTCACCTCCGCCGCACGTTGGCGGCGAATCGACGCCGAATCGCCGCCAAACGGGCGGGGCGGCGGGTCAAGCGGTGACGGCGGTCAGTCGGTGACGGAGACGGCCCAGGAGGGGCGGCGGGCCTCGAAGTCGGTGATGTCGTCGGCGTAGCGCAGCGTGATGCCGATGTCGTCGAGCCCCTCGAGGAAGCGCTCGCGGGTGGCGTCGTCGAGCGGGAACGGCTCCTCGACGCCGATCGCCGGCGCGGCCACCACCCGGCGGTCCACGTCGATCGTGATCTCGAGCGTCGGGTCCTCCTCGACCGCCCGCATCAGCCGCTCGCCGACCTCGGCCGACACCTGCACGGGCACGAGCCCGTTCTTCGTCGAGTTGTTGCGGAAGATGTCGCCGAAGCGGGGCGAGATCACGGCCTGGAACCCGTAGTCCATGATCGCCCACACGGCGTGCTCCCGGGAGGAGCCGGTCCCGAAGTTCGGGCCGCCGATGAGGATCGACGCACCGGCGTACTGGGGCTGGTTGAGCACGAAGTCTCGGTCGTCGCGCCACTCCGAGAACAGGCCGACGCCGAACCCGGTGCGCTCGACGCGCTTCAGCCAGTCGGACGGGATGATCTGGTCGGTGTCGACGTCGGAGCGGTCGAGCGGGACCGCGGTGCCGGAGACGATGCGGACGGCGTCCATGGGGTGCGGGTGGTCCTTCCGGGAGATCGGGTCAGTCGAGGTCGTCGGGCGTGGCGAACCGCCCGGCGATGGCGGTGGCGGCAGCGACGGCGGGGGAGACGAGGTGGGTGCGCCCGCCCCGTCCCTGCCGGCCCTCGAAGTTGCGGTTGCTGGTCGACGCGCAGCGCTCGCCAGGGGCGAGCTTGTCGGGGTTCATCGCCAGGCACATGGAGCAGCCCGGCTCGCGCCAGTCGAACCCGGCGGCGCGGAACACCTCGTCCAGCCCCTCGGCCTCGGCCTGGTGCTTGACCGCGAACGAGCCGGGGACGACGAGGGTCCGCACGCCGTCGCGCACCCGGCGGCCCCGGGCCACGTCGGCGGCAGCCCGCAGGTCCTCGATGCGGCTGTTCGTGCACGAGCCGATGAACACCGTGTCGACCGCCACGTCGCGGAACGGCGTGCCGGCCTCGAGGCCCATGTAGTCGAGCGCCCGCTGGGCGGCTTCCCGCGCCGAGGCCTCGGCGAACGACGCCGGGTCGGGCACGGCGGCGTCGAGCGGTGCGACCTGCGAGGGGTTCGTGCCCCACGAGACGTGCGGCCGGATCTCCGCAGCGTCGAGCACGACCTCCTTGTCGAAGACCGCGCCCTCGTCGGTGACGAGCGTGCGCCAGTCGGCGACCGCAGCGTCCCAGTCGGCACCGGTCGGCGCGTGGGTCCGCCCCTCCAGGTACTCGAAGGTGACCTCGTCGGGTGCGATGAGCCCGGCCTTGGCCCCGGCCTCGATCGACATGTTGCAGACGGTCATGCGCCCTTCCATCGACAGGGCGCGGATCGCCTCCCCCCGGTACTCGATGATCGAGCCGATGCCGCCGCCCGTGCCGATGCGGCCGATGACGGCGAGGATCAGGTCCTTGGCGGTCGTGCCCGCCGGCGGCGTGCCCTCGATGGTGACCGCCATCGTCCCCGGCCGCTGCTGGGGGAGCGTCTGGGTGGCGAGCACGTGCTCGACCTCGCTCGTGCCGATGCCGAACGCCAGCGCGCCGAACGCGCCGTGGGTCGAGGTGTGCGAGTCGCCGCACACGATGGTCATGCCCGGCTGGGTGAGGCCCTGCTCGGGCCCGATGACGTGGACGATGCCCTGGCCCGGGGTGCCCATCGGGTGCAGCGTGACGCCGAACTCGGCGGCGTTGCGACGCAGCGTCTCGACCTGGGTGCGCGAGATCGGATCCGCGATCGGCTGGTCGATGTCGGCGGTGGGCACGTTGTGGTCCTCGGTGGCGACCGTGAGATCGGGCCGTCGGACCGTGCGCCCGTTCATCCGGAGGCCGTCGAAGGCCTGGGGCGAGGTCACCTCGTGCACGAGGTGGAGATCGATGTAGAGCAGGTCCGGCTCGCCGTCGCCCCGGTGGACGACGTGGCGGTCCCAGATCTTCTCGGCCAGGGTCCTCGGCCGCTCGCTCATGTTGCGTTCACTTTCGACGTGCGGTGCCTTCGACTTGCGAAGGTCTCATGATGTGGGACTAAGCTCCCGTCCCGTGGAACCTACGGTAACCGGCGTCGGTGTCATCGACAAGGCGG
Organism: Actinomarinicola tropica; assembly: GCF_009650215.1. Lineage (GTDB taxonomy): Bacteria > Actinomycetota > Acidimicrobiia > Acidimicrobiales > SKKL01 > Actinomarinicola > Actinomarinicola tropica. Next base: position 1,182,230 of record NZ_CP045851.1, read on the forward strand.
CTCGGATCCTCGCCGCCGTCGAGGAACGTCCGCTCGACCTCACCTCCCTCATCGTCGAGACCGGTCTGCCCCGCGCCACCGCGCACCGCCTCGCCGTCGCGCTGGAGGGCCACGGGCTCCTCCGTCGCGACGCCGACGGCCGCTTCGCGCCCGGGCTCCGCCTCGTCGCGCTGGGCCGTGCCGCGGCGCAGGCCCTCCAGCTGCCCGATGCCGCCCGCCCTGCGCTCGAGGAGCTGCGGGACCGCACCGGCGAGAGCGCCCAGCTCTACGTCCGCGACGGCGACGTGCGCGTGTGCGTCGTCTCCCTCGAGTCCCCCCACGGGCTCCGCACGATCGTGCCCGTCGGCGCCGCCCTGCCCCTCGACGCCGGGTCCGCCGGCCACGTGCTCTCCGGCGACACCGGCGACGGGACGGGGTGGATCGACAGCGTCGGTGAGCGGGAGGCCGGCGTGGCATCGGTCAGCGCCCCCGTGATCTCGCCGGACGGCCAGGTCATCGCCGCGGTGAGCGTGTCCGGGCCGATCGACCGCATCGGCCGGGAGCCGGGTGCCCGCCACGGCGACGCCGTCGTCGCCGCCGCCCACGCGGTCGAGGGTGCCCTCGGGCGGGTCGCCCCCGGCTGAGCGCCGGTCACCGAGCGGGCGGGCTCGACGCGAAGCCGCGCCGCTCCATCGCCCCCCACTCGCGCGCCGTCCCCCGTAGCGAGGACCACGCCCCCTGGAGCCGCCACCAGCAGTGCAGCTGCCGGTAGCCGACGTTCTCGATGACGGCGGCCACCAGAGCGGGGAGCAGGTCGCGCCACCGGTCGTAGCGGTGGAACGACAGCTGGTCGGTGGTGATCGACACCACCGACAGGAGCAGGCCGTACCCGAAGGCCACGCCGATGAAGAGGGCGCCGAACTCCGGCGAGAGCACACCGAGCGACAGCCCGAGCACGAGGGTCAGGAGCCCGACCAGCTCGACGGCGGGGCCGATGAGCTCGAACACCACGAAGTACGGCAGGGCCGCGACACCTACCGGCCCGTAGCGCGGTCGGCCGATCATGCGTCGGTTGCGCGACAGCGTGTCCGCGAGCCCGTGGCTCCAGCGGCGGCGCTGGCGGGCGAGGATCGTGAGCGTCTCGGGGACCTCCGTCCAGCACACGGGTTCGGGGACGAACCGGATCCGGTAGTCCTGGCCCCGCTCGCGGCAGTGGCGATGGAGCCGTGTCACGAGGTCGGCGTCCTCGCCGATCGAGTCGTCGTCGTAGCCGCCGATGGCGACCACCTCCTCCCGCCGGAACCCGCCGAACGCGCCGGAGATGATGAGCAGCGCCGACAGCCGCGACCACCCGGACCGTCCGAAGAGGAACGCTCGGAGGTACTCGACGACCTGGACGCGGGCGATCCAGCGGCGCGGCAGCCGCGGCTCCACGAGGTGCCCCTGCACGACGACCGAGTCGTTCACGGCACGCACGGCGCCGCCGGTCGCGACCACGCGCGGGTCCTCGATGAACGGCGTCATCACGCGCAGGAGCGCATCGGGATCGAGGACGGCGTCGGCGTCCACCATGCAGAGGAGAGGGTGCCGCGAGGCGTTGATGCCCACGTTCAGCGCGTCGGTCTTGCGGCCCATCCCGACCTTCCGCACGACGGTCACCGGCGCGCCGTCCCGTGGGACGTGGACGCTGCGCACCTCGCCACGCGTGGGGACGGTGTCGGGGATGACGCGCGGGACCTCGACGAGGTCGAGCGCCTCGTGGAGGCGGGAGAAGGTGGCATCGGTGGAGCCGTCGTCCACCACGACGACCTCGAACGTCGGGTACCGCTGGGCCTGCAGGGCGGTGACGCTCTGGACGATGCCGGCCTCCTCGTTGAAGGCCGGCACGATGATCGACGCCGCCGGTGTCAGGGGGCTCTCGAACAGCGCGAGATCGGAGACGACGTCCCGTCGCCGCACGTAGGCCACCACGTCGCCGGCCGCGAGCACCAGCAGGCCGAGGTAGGTGCTGTTCAGCGCCACGAAGTACACGAGCACGAACCACTGGAAGCCGAGCAGCGCATCGGCGGCGACCGCGGTCATCGGGTGCCGGCCCCCGCACGCCGCAGCTCGGCGAGCGCGGCCTGGGCGTAGCGGCCGGGGCGAGTCGCTGCGGTCGCGGCGAGGCTCTCCAGCGCCGCCGGCCCAGCCTCGCCCACGCGGGTGAGCGCGGCTGCCGCGCTCGATGCCACCTCGTGGTGGGGATGGCCGACCGCGTCCCGCAGGACCGGCACGGCGCGCGTGTCGCCGACGTCGCCGAGGGCGCTGAGCGCTGCGGCGCGCACCTCGGGCGACGGGTCGTGCAGCGATGCCTCCACTAGAGCGTCGACCGATCGGGGCGACCCGATGCGACCGAGCGCGCCGGCCGCGGCCCGGCGCACACCCGGCTCGGCGTCGTGGGCGAGCCGGTCGACCAGCGCCGTTCGGGCGCTCTGCGCGTGCGTGGCGCCGAGCACCTGCGCGGCGACGGTGCGGGCGATGGGGGGCCCGTCGTGCAGGCAGCTGACGAGCGCAGCGCCCGAACGCGTCCCGTGGCCCGCGAGTGCGGCGCCGACGAGGCCCGCCGGGTAGCGATCGGGCGCCGAGAGGCAGGCGACGAGGGCGTCGACCGCCTGGGCGCTGGAGAGTTGGCCGAGCGCCCTCACGGCGGCGATCCTCACCTCGGGGTGCCGGTCGGACAGGGCTCCGACCACCTCGTTGGTGGCGGTGTCAATGCCGAGCGCGCCGATCACGAGCACGGCCCGCGCCCGCCCGACCGGCCCGGGGCGACGCAGCCGGCGGCGCGCGTCGTCGGCCAGGCCGCGCGCCACGAGGAGATCGACGAGCTGGCTCCGTCCTCGGCCGCGCACCTTCGGCAGCACGTCGAGCGCCACCTGCTCCAGGGTCGCGAGGTCGTGGTGGGTGAGCCCAGGGGGCAGGGTGGGCGGGAGGTCGTCGTCGGCAGCTGCGAGCTGGGCGACGAGCGGACGGAGGCGCTGCACCCGGCCGTGGCGGCGGCGTGCCGCGACGAGTCGGACCGTGCGCGCACCTGCGGTGAGGAGGAGGAGGGCGACGATCGTCGCCGTCAGGACCGCAAGTGTCGCGACGAGGACGTCGCTCACGCGGTGTCGCCCCGTCCGATCAGCGCCCTCACCCGGGTGAGCAGCTCCCGCGGGCTGAAGGGCTTGATGAGGTAGTCGTCGGCACCGACGCCGAAGCCGCGCTCGACATCGACCTCCTGGGACCGGGCCGTCAGCAGCATCACGGGGACGCCCGCCGTGGCCGGCGTGGACTTCAGCGAGCGACACACCTCGATGCCCGAGAGGCGCGGCATCATCACGTCGAGCACGGCGAGGGCCGGCGGATCGGCGAGGGCGGCGTCGAGCGCCGACTGGCCGTCCGATGTCGCGACCACCTCCAGCCCCGCGGTCTCGAGCTTGAACCTCACGAGCTCGAGGATGTCGGGATCGTCGTCCGCGATGAGCACGGTGGTCACGAGTCCTCCTGTCGGTGGGCGGTGGGGGCCGGGTGGCGAGGCAGGCGCACGGTGAACGTGGTGCCCTCGCCCTCGGTCGATCGGACCTCGACGGTCCCGTCATGGGCCTCGACGATGGTGCGCACGATCGCGAGGCCGAGGCCCGTGCCCTGCACGGCGCGCCGGCGTGAGATCGACGAGCGAGCGAACCGCTCGAAGATGGTCGCCTGCTCGGCTTCGGGGATGCCGAGGCCGGTGTCGGCGACCTCGATCGCGACGCCGTCGCCGTCGGGTCGGGCCGTGACCCTCACCGATCCGTCGTCGGGGGTGAACTTGATGGCGTTGCTGAGCAGGTTGAGCACGACCCGCTCGAGGTGACGGGCGTCGCCGGTGATGGTCGGGAGGTCGGGAGCGTTCTCCATGGTGAGGGCCAGCGCTCGGCGGCGGCTCGTGGCGTCGACGGAGTCGACGGCCGCCTCGATGACCCGGACGACATCGACGGGGCCGACCTCGAGCTCGAAGCGCCCGGCCTCGATCCGAGCCACGATGAGGAGGTCCTCGACCAGTGACAGGAGCCGCCGGGCGTTGCGCTCGACGGCGTCGAGCATGCTGCGTTGCGGGGGTGCCACCTCTCCGGCGTCGCCGTCGAGCAGCATCTCGGTGTAGCCGATGATGCTGGCGAGCGGTGTCCGGAGCTCGTGCGACACCGAGCTGACGAACTCGGACCGGGCGGCGTCGAGGGCGTGGAGGTCGGCGACGACCTCCCGCTCCTCCTCGAGCAGCCGTGCGTGCTCGATGGCGGCGCCGACCTCGCGCCCTGCCACCTGCAGGAGCTGGAGGTCGTAGGAGTCCCAGGCGCGAGCGGATGCGTCGGCGACGACGATCGCTCCGACACGCCGGTCGCCCAGGAGCACGGCGCTCGCTGCCCACGCCGGGGCGTCCGTGTCACCCACCTCGTGCACGACCCCAGCCTCTTCGAGGTCGCGGACGAGTGCCGGCTCGAGACCCGCCGCCCATCCGTGCTCCTCGGTCAGAGGATCGGGCCAGCGAACCCGGCGAGCCGGGGTGACGGCATCGAGGACGACGTCGACGGCAGCGGCGTCGAGGAGCTCGCAGACCTCCCGGGCCGCGATGCGGCAGATCTCGTCGGTGTCGAGCGTGGCGCGCACGGCACCGCTGAGGCGGTTGGTCCGACGGTGGTGGGCTTCACGATGGCCGGCCTCGACGGCCGCGGTGCCGGCCGCCCGTGCGACCTCGTCGACGGCGTCGGCCAGGGCGCGCAGCTCCCGTGGCCCGCGCCGGGCGACCACGATCTCGTGGTCGCCGTCGCGGATGCGCTCGAGCGCCCGGTTGAGCTCGTCGAGCGGCTCGACGACCTGGCGGTGGCCGAACGCTGCCAGGGCGAACGCAGCCACGACCCCCATGCCGATCGTGCCGAGCGTCGCCATCCGGACACGGCGCTCGGTGCGGTCGATGCGGTCGAGGGCGGCGGTCCTCTCGCCGACGAGGTGGGCCTCGACGGCGTCGTTGGCGATCCGCAGTGCGATGAACCGACGCCGGCCCTCGCCCGTGGCGGCACGACGGGACGCCGCGACCCGATCGTCGCGGGCGGTGGCGATGACCTCCTCGGCGAACTCCTCGATCCAGACGTTGCGCGCGTCCTCCTGGGCGTCGAGCAGCTGGTCGAGCTCGGCGTCGTCCACCGCGGCCGCCCGCAGCGCCTGATCGAGGTCCGGCAGGTCGGCGAGCGCGTCGTCGTAGGCCTCGAGGAACCGCTCGTCGCCCGTGGCGATGAAGCCTCGCTCGCCCGACTCGGCGTCGGTCATGGTCTGGAGGAGGGCGGCGTTGGCGTCGAGGGTGGGCTCGATCGACTGCGTGACCTCGTCGATGCCGTCGGAGGTCGCACCGAGGGCGACCACAGCGCCGACGGCGACCAGCGCCACGAGGGCGACGGCACCGACGACGGCGACGCGGAGGACGGTCGCCACGGACCTCGGCTCGGCCCGTTGCGCCGGGCGCGCGCGTCCCGGCCGCTGGGTCCCCGAGTCCATCTCCCGAGGCTAGTTGACCACCACCCGTGCGCTCAGGGGCACGGCGCGTGGTCTGGCGGCGCCGACGGGGTCAGCGGCGTTCGCCCCGCGTCCTGAGCCGGGCGACGACCGACGCCAGGGCGTCCCGCAGCACGGGGGCGAACAGGTGGGGCTCGGTCGCGACCACCGTGTGCTGCCCCGGGACCCGGTGCACGGTCGTCCCCGGGATCGCGGCCGCCAGCTTCAGCTGGCGCGACGGCGGCACGACCTGGTCGTACTCGGTCACGACGACGGCGGTCGGCACGTCGACCTCGCCGATCCACTCGTGGGAGGTGAACCGACCGATCGCCCCGCCCGCCTCGGCCAGCGCGACAGGGTCGTGCAGGAGCATCTCCGACTGGAACCACTCGGTGGCACCCGCGTTGCGCCGGGCGAGCAGCCGCTCGAACGCCGCCGCCCGGATGGACTCGGGCACGACCCGGCCGGCCAGAGCGACCGGGGGGAACAGCGAGAACGTGGCCTTCGCCGTCGGGCTGCCGGCGAAGTTGCGGCTCGTGGCGCACAGGACCAGGCCCTCCACGCGCTCACGGTGCCGGCGCCACAGGAGCTGGGCGACCGGTCCACCCATGGAGTAGCCGACGACGATCGCCGGTGGCACGTCGAGCACCTCGAGCAGGGCCGCGGCGTCGTCGGCGCAGTCCTCCAGGCGGAAGCGAGCGGACGAGCGGATGCCGCGGCCGTGCCCCCGGTGGTCCATCGCCAGCACGTGGTACCGGCCCGCCAGCTCCGGGAACATGGCGTAGAAGTTGAGGTCGGCCGTGGCGGTCCAGCCGTGGAGGAGCAGGAGCGGCGGTGCGTCGCGCGGGCCGTCGAGCTCGCGGACGAACGTCGTTCCCCGCCCGGGCAGCTCGACGTGGCGTCCCGGCGGCAGGGGGAGCGGTGCGTGCTCGTCGATCGACGGGTCCGTGGCCGACTCCGCTAGTTGTCGATCTCGTGGATCGTGACGGTGAGGGTGGCGCCGGTCGGGGTCTCGTACTGCACCTCGTCGCCGACCTTGCGGCCGAGCAGCGCCTCGCCGAGGGGGGACCCGAGCGAGATGACGTCGAGCTCGCCGCCCTGCTCCTCGATCGAACCGATCAGGTAGCGCTCGGGGGTGTCGTCACCCTCGTAGGCGAGGGCCACGACCGACCCCGGGTGGACCTCCTCGGCACCGGCCGGGGTCTCGACGATCTCGGCGTTCTCGATCATCGACGCCAGGTGGGCGATGCGCCCCTCCATGTGGCCCTGCTCCTCCTTGGCGGCGTGGTAGTCGCCGTTCTCGGAGAGGTCACCGAGCTCCCGCGCCGTCTCGATCTTGCGTGCGATCTCGATGCGGCCGCGGGTGGTCAGGTCGTCGTACTCGGCCTTCAGCCGGTCGAACGCCGTCTGGGAGAGATGGTGCGTCGTAGCCACGGGGGAGAGGGTAACGGCCCGCACCGCTGACAGAACGGTCACAGGGCGACCGCTACCCATGGGACGGTCAGACCCCTACGCGAAAGTCGAGACCCGATGCGCCGTTCCCTGATCGCCCTCATCGCGCTGAGCCTCCTCACCTCCGTCGCCGCCGCGTGCGGTGACGACGACGGTGACGCCGACGCGCCGGTGTCCGAGGAGGGCGGCGGCGCCTCGTCCGACGTCGACGAGCTGGCCGAGGACCTCGGCGTCGACGACATGGTGGAGTCCCAGGAGGCCGCCCAGGAGGCCCAGGGCGGCGGCCACGCCACGATCACGATCGGCGACCAGACCTGGGAGTTCGACAGCGTCCTGTGCAACGTCGGACCGTCCGAGACCGGGCGCGACGACACCGAGTTCGTGCTGTCGAGCATCCAGGACGGCCTCCAGCTCGACGCCACGATCAACACCGAGTTCGGTCACTCGATCTCGCTCAACGACATCGAGGACCTCGCGAACCCGAGCGTCTCCTACGGCTTCACCGACATCGGGGCCGTGACCGGCGGCGAGATCACCGAGGTCATCCAGGTCGACGGCAAGGACGTGTACGCCGAGGCCGCGTTCTACGACGACACCTCGGAGAGCTTCGAGGAGATCCCCGGCGAGCTGACGGCGACCTGCCCCTGAGCGGTCCTCGACCGGCGGGCGGGGCGCGCCGACGAGCTTGACGCTCCCCGCCCGTCGAGCGGACACTTCTGCGTCCGCGCGCCGTCGAGTCGAGAGGTCTGAACGTGGCAGAGCAGGGCCGTCCCCACCGGATCGGTGTCATCGGCGGCGACGGCATCGGGCCCGAGGTGGTCGCCGAGGGCCTGAAGGCGGTCGAGGCCGCCGGCGTGCGCCTCGACACCGTCGAGTACGACCTCGGCGGCGCCCGGTACCTGCGTGATGGGACGATCCTGCCCGACTCGGTGCTCGACGAGTGGCGCCAGCTCGACGCGCTGTACCTCGGCGCCGTGGGCGCCCCCGGCGTCCCGCCCGGCGTCATCGAGCGGGGCCTGCTGCTGAAGATGCGCTTCGACCTCGACCTCTACGTCAACCAGCGGCCGTTCCTCCTCCCGCCCGACGTCGACATGGTCGTCATCCGCGAGAACACCGAGGGCACCTACGCCGGCGAGGGCGGCTTCCTCCGCAAGGGCACGCCCCACGAGATCGCGACCCAGGGCTCGGTCAACACCCGCATGGGGGTCGAGCGCTGCATCCGCTACGCCTTCGACCTGGCCGAGCGGCGTCCGCAGAAGCACCTCACGCTGGTGCACAAGACCAACGTGCTGACGTTCGCCGGCGACCTGTGGGAGCGCACCTTCCACGAGGTCGCCGCCGAGCACCCCGACGTCGAGACCGCGTACAACCACGTGGACGCGGCCTGCATCTACTTCGTCGAGGACCCGCAGCGCTACGACGTCATCGTCACGGACAACCTGTTCGGCGACATCCTCACCGACCTCGGTGGTGCCGTGTCGGGCGGCATCGGCGTCGCGTCGTCCGCCAACCTCAACCCCGATCGCACCGGGCCGTCGATGTTCGAGCCGGTCCACGGATCGGCTCCCGACATCGCGGGCCAGAACCGCGCGAACCCCGTCGCGGCCATCCTCTCGGCTGCGATGATGCTGGACTTCCTCGGCGACACCGACGCCGCCGAGCGGATCCGCGCCGCGTGCACCGATGCCCCGGCCGGGTCCACCACCGAGATCGGCGACGCCATCGCCGCCCGCCTGCAGGGAGACTGACCCATGCCGCTCGAGACCGTCGAGAAGATCTGGATGGACGGGGAGCTGGTGGACTGGGCCGACGCCAAGGTCCACGTGCTCACCCACGCCCTCCACTACGGCAGCGGCGTGTTCGAGGGCATCCGCGCCTACGCCACCGACAGGGGCCCGGCGATCTTCCGCCTCGACGACCACATCCGGCGCCTGTTCGACAGCGCCAAGATCTACATGATCGAGGTGCCGTTCACCTACGACGAGCTGGTGGCCGCCACGATCGAGACCGTCCGGGTGAACGAGGTCGAGTCGTGCTACATCCGGCCGCTCGTCTACCTGGGCTACGGCGAGATGGGCCTCAACCCGCTGCCGTGCCCCGTGAACGTGTCGATCGCCGTGTGGCCGTGGGGCAGCTACCTCGGCGACGACGGCATCCGCAACGGCGTGCGCATGAAGGTCAGCTCGTGGAAGCGCCACGACCCGAACATCATGCCGCCGGCGGCCAAGGGCACGGGCATGTACGTCAACTCCTCGATGGCCAAGGTCGAGGCGATCAAGTCCGGCTACGACGAGGCGATCATGCTCTCGCCGCAGGGCTTCGTGTCGGAGTGCACCGGCGAGAACATCTTCGTCGTCAAGGACGGCCGCATCGTGACCCCGCCGACGAGCGCCGGCGCGCTCGAGGGCATCACCCAGAGCTCGGTGCGGCGCATCGCCGAGGACCTCGACATCCCCTACGAGGTCGGCAACATCCTGCGCTCGGACCTCTACACCGCCGACGAAGGCTTCCTCTCGGGCACCGCCGCCGAGGTCGTGCCGATCCGGTCGGTCGACGATCGAGAGATCGGCGAGCCCGGCCCGATCACCCGCCAGATCCAGGAGCGCTACTTCGCCGCGGTCAAGGGCGAGGACGAGCGCTACAAGGACTGGCTGACCCATGTCCGGGACTGACCCGGAACCGAGCGTCGCCCGCCAGCCGCCGGTGCGGGACCCGGCCTGGCCCGCCGCGGTCGAGATCTTCGATACGACGTTGCGCGACGGCGTCCAGTTCGAGGGGATCTCGGTCACCGTCGACGACAAGCTCCGCATCGCCGAGCAGCTGGACCGCCTGGGCGTCCACTGGATCGAGGGCGGCTACCCGGGGGCCAACCCCCGCGACGCCGAGTTCTTCCGCCGGGCCGCCCAGGAGCTCGAGCTCGAGACGGCGACGCTCGTCGCCTTCGGGTCGACCCGGCGGGCCCGCGGGCGCGTCGACGAGGATCCGACGTTGCGCAACCTCGTCGCCGCCGGCACGTCCACGGTCTGCATCGTGGGCAAGTCGTGGGACTACCACGTCACCGAGGCACTGCGGACCACGCTCGACGAGGGCGTGGCGATGGTGCAGGACTCCGTCGAGTACCTCACCGCCCAGGGCCTCCGGGTCTTCTTCGACGCCGAGCACTTCTTCGACGGCTACAAGCGCAACCCCGAGTTCGCGCTGCGGGTCCTCGAGGGTGCGGTGGTCGCCGGCGTCGACACGCTCGTGCTGTGCGACACCAACGGCGGCTCGCTGCCCCACGAGGTCGAGCGGATCGTCGCCGACGTGGTGCGCCACTTCGGCGGTGTCACGATCGGGATGCACACCCAGAACGACACCGGGTGCGCCACCGCCAACGCCATCGCCGGTGTCGTCGCCGGCGCCACCCACGTGCAGGGAACGATCAACGGCTACGGCGAGCGCACCGGCAACTGCGACCTCACCCAGCTGGTGCCGAACCTCACCCTGAAGATGGGCATCGCCACCCTCCCCGAGGGCCGGATCGAGCGGCTGACGTCGGTCTCGCACCACGTCGCCGAGCTGGTCAACCTGCCGCTCCTGCCCCAGATGCCCTACGTCGGCCAGTCGGCCTTCGCCCACAAGGCCGGCCTGCACACCAGCGCCATCGCCCGCCGCCCCGACAGCTACGAGCACGTCGACCCGGCCGCGGTCGGCAACGGCACCCGGTTCCTCGTCTCGGACCTGTCCGGTCGGGCCACGATCGAGCTGAAGGCCGAGGAGCTCGGCGTCGAGCTCGACGGGGCGCAGGTCGGTCAGGTCGTCGAGGAGCTGAAGGAGCTGGAGCACAAGGGCTACCACTTCGAGGTCGCCGACGGGTCGCTCGAGCTCCTGATGCGCCGCGCCACGGGGTGGGAGCAGACGTTCTTCGAGCTGGAGTCGTTCCGCGTCATCGTCGACCACCAGGGCGGCGGCAGCGTCGACACCGAGGCCACGATCAAGGTCCGGGTGGGCGAGGAGCGCATCATCGCGACGGGCGAGGGCAACGGCCCCGTCAACGCCCTCGACGCCGCGCTGCGGGCCGCCATCGGCGGCGCGTACCCCGAGCTCGACGACATCCACCTCGTCGACTTCAAGGTCCGGGTCATCGACACCGGGGCGGGCACGGGGGCGATCACCCGGGTCCTGCTCGACTCCGCCGACGCCGACGACACCTGGTCGACGATCGGGGTCTCGGAGAACGTCATCGAGGCGTCCTGGCAGGCGTTGCTCGACTCCCTCGTCTTCGGCCTGCTGCGGCGCCGGGGGTAACCTCCGGTCGTGGCCGCTCCCGAGTACGTCCCCGTCGACACCACCCTGAAGCCCCGCACCTACACGTCGCCGCCGCGCCGCACCGAGCCGTGGCGTGCCGACCGCCCGGGCGAGGTCGTCGACCGCGGCCAGCCCTCGGGCCCGATGCTCGGCAACCAGGGCCCCGACATCGGCTACGCCCTGCGTCTGGCCGAGACCGTTCGCGACGACCTGGTGCTGGCCGAGGGCGAGCACGCCGACGACGTGCTCGCCGGCGTCGTCGAGGTGGCGATGAAGCGCGCGGCCCTGTTCGGTCGGGCCCCGGTGATCCACGACCTCACCTACGCGCTGACGATCTTCGGCTTCCTCGCCGAGGCCGACGAGGACCTCGTCGCGTTCCGCCGGCCCCTCTTCGCGGAGATTTCCCACCACCACCACTACGCAGAGCGACGCCGGATCGCCGACATGGTCGACGGGGACCTCCTCCGCCGTCCGCTCGACCGGATCCGCTCCGCGGGTTGGCGCCGGAACCTGGGCGTCGACGTCTCGGCGTGAGCCGCGGTCGGGCCTAGTCTCGGCGGGTGACCACTCCGACCTCCGACCCCTCTGCGACCCGCGTCCGGTTCTCCCCGGCGCCCACCGGCTACCTGCACGTCGGATCGGCCCGCTCGGCGCTGTTCAACTGGCTCTACGCCCGCCACACGGGCGGCACGTTCATCGTGCGGGTGGAGGACACCGACACCGACCGCAGCACGCCCGAGCTCACCGAGGCGATCTTCGACGCCCTCCGGACCCTCGGCCTCGACTGGGACGAGACCTACCACCAGTCGGACCGCTTCGACGTGTACCGGCAGGCCGCCGAGCGGTTCCTCGCCGAGGGGCGCGCCTACCGGTGCGACTGCACGCAGGAGGCGGTCAAGGCCCGCGCCGAGGCGCGCGGGGGCCCGCCCGGCTACGACGGGCACTGCCGGGACCGCGACGTGCAGCCGGGGGAGGGCGTCGTCATCCGCTTCCGCACGCCGGACGAGGGCGTCGTCGGGTGGGACGACGTGATCCGCGACCGGGTCGAGTTCGAGAACGCCCACCTCGAGGACTTCGTCATCGTCCGCTCGAACGGCGTGCCGATGTTCCTGCTCGCGAACGCCATCGACGACATCGAGATGGGCATCACCCACGTCGTGCGGGGCGAGGACCTCGTCAACACCACGCCGAAGGTGCTCCTGCTGCGCGAGGCGCTCGGCGCCACCGTCCACCCCGTCTACGCCCACCTGCCGCTCATCGTCAACGAGCAGCGCAAGAAGCTGTCCAAGCGGCGCGACGACGTCAACGTCGCCGACTACCTGTCGCGGGGGATCCTGCCCGAGGCGATGCTCAACTACCTGGCCACGCTGGGCTGGGGCGCCCCCGACGGCGTCGAGATCCGGCCGCTCACCGAGGTCGTCGAGCTCTTCGATCTGGCCGACATCGGCAAGAGCCCGGCGATGTTCGACGTGAAGAAGCTCAGCCACTTCAACGGCGAGTACATCCGTGCCCTCCCGGTGGAGGAGTTCGTGCGGCGCGCCGAGCCGTGGACCTCGGGTGCTGACGTGCCGTGGCCCCCCGAGCGCTTCGACCCGGCTGCGTTCGCGTCGCTCGCACCCCTCGTCCAGGAGCGCGTCGTCACCCTCGACGAGGTGCCGGCGCTCGTCGACTGGCTCTTCTGCCCCGACACCCCCGAGGACGAGGCGAGCTGGTCGAAGGAGATGGGCAAGGCCCACGCGGCAGCGGTCCTCGACAGCGCGCTCGTCGGCGTCGACGGGGCGGGGGAGTGGGACGCCGACGCCGTCCGGGCGATCGTCGAGCAGGCGGCGCGCGACGCCGGTCTGGTCGGTGCCGAGGGCAACCCGCAGCTCGCCAAGGCCCAGGCGCCGGTGCGGGTGGCCACGCTCGGCCGGTCGAAGGGCCTGCCGCTGTTCGAGTCGCTCGAGCTGCTCGGCCGCGACGAGACCCGTCGCCGGCTCGCGGCGGCGCGCGGTCGTCTCTGACCGTCGTGCGGCGCACGCTGCGGTGGGGGCGCCGCCTGACCATCCTCGCGGTCGGGCTCCTCGCCCTCGGCCTCGTCTACGTCGCCGTCACGTTCGTCCACGTGTGGTCGACGGCCCGCTCCGACCAGGCGGGTCCGGCGGACGCCATCGTCGTGCTCGGTGCCGCGCAGTACGACGGTGAGCCGTCGCCCGTCCTGCGGGCCCGGCTCGACCACGCCGCCGAGCTGTACGACGCCGGCCACGCCCCCCTCGTCGTGGTCACCGGCGGCAAGCAGGAGGGCGATCGGGTCACCCAGGCGGCCGCGGGGTTCACCTACCTGCGCCGCCAGGGCATCCCCGAGGACGCCATCCTGCTGGAGGTGGACGGCACGAGCACCTACTCGGAGCTGGCCGCGACGGCCCGGATCCTCGAGGACCGGGGCCTCTCCCGGGTCCTGATGGTCTCCGACGGCTACCACTCGGCCCGGCTGCTGGCCATCGCCGACGAGGTGGGCCTCGACGGGGCGGTGTCCCCGACCGACACCGGCTACGGGACGGGGGCGCTCCTCCGTGAGACGGCGGCCCTGTCCGTGGGGCGCATCGTGGGATTCCGGCGCCTCGACGCGCTCGGCTAAGCTGGCGGTCCACCCGTTCGGGGGTGGTGTAATTGGCAACACTGCTGGTTCTGGTCCAGTCATTGGGGGTTCGAGTCCTCCCCCCCGAGCTTCGTCGAGAGCCCCGGTCCACGGCCGGGGCTCTTGCGCGCCCCCGAGCGGCCCGCTGCTCTGTAGCCTGATCGCACCATGCGAACCATGAACCCCGCCCTCAACGACTCGACCTTCGAGAAGGCCGCAGCGGATTGGGCTCCTCCCTCCGGGCAGCCGCACCTCGTCGACGACAGCGAGCGGATGACCTTCAGCGGCACGCTGACGGCCACCGCCGTGTGCCTCACCGTCCTCGCCGCCGGCGCGGTGGTCGGCTGGATGTCCGTGGAGCAGGACGCCGCCGGCAACACGTCGCTGCCCGGCTGGCTCTTCATCGCCCTGCTCGGCGGGCTCGGCATCGCCATCCTCACCATCGTGAAGCCGCCGTTCGCCCGGTTCACCGCCCCGCTCTACTCCGGGGTGCAGGGCCTCGTCGTCGGTGCGATCTCGGCGGTCTACAACATCCAGTACGAGGGGATCGTCCTCCAGGCGGTCGGCCTCACCGCCGCCGTCGCCGCGGTGATGGTGTTCCTCTACGCCACCCGGATCATCGAGGTCACCCAGAAGCTGCGGATGATGATCGTGGCCGCCACGGCTGGCATCGCCTTGTTCTACCTGGTCGGGATGGTCATCCGCCTCTTCGGCGGCGACATCCCGCTCGTCCACGACACCGGCACCCTCGGCATCCTGTTCAGCCTGTTCGTGGTCGGCGTGGCGGCGTTCAACCTGCTGCTCGACTTCGACCTGATCGAGAACGGCGTGAAGGCCGGTGCGCCGCCGTACATGGAGTGGTACGCGGCGTTCGGCCTCGTCGTCACCCTCGTGTGGCTCTACCTCGAGATGCTGCGCCTCCTCGCCAAGCTGCGGGAGCGCTGAGACGCACGTCTCCTTCGCTCCGTTGGGAGCGCCGCCAGCACCGCGCTAGAGTGCTGCGGCTCCCCGGAGCAACCAGCCCCCATCGTCTAGCGGCCTAGGACACCACCCTCTCAAGGTGGCGGCACGGGTTCGAATCCCGTTGGGGGTGCTTCGATCGAAGCCCCTGGTCGGCGCACTGGAGACAGTGCCTGACCAGGGGTTTCGTCGTTCTCGGGGTCGTTCGAGTGACCCATCCTGTACCGCTCGGTACCAGCCCGACACCGCCCGTATCGCCGCGTTTGTGCCCACTTTGTGCCCAGCCCGACCGGAAAGCCGATCGTGGATCGTGCTCCGCGGAGAGTGCCACGCCCGTGTGTGGAGGATAGGGACGAATGGGCTCACGCGAACCGCGTGGACGAGTTCCACTCGGCGGCAGAGGCCGATTCTTTGGACGCCGATTGCGCCTGAGCTGTGGCTCGTCGACGTGGTGACCTCTCCGCGTCGCAGGCGGGTTGGCGTAACCGATGGCCAGGCGATACACCCACAGACGGTTCCATGTGACTGGCACGCCTTTCCGAGGTTCACACCGTCTGGGGCCAAGTTCCTCCGTCCCGAAGCCGTAAGGTCAAGGTGCGAGCCCACTGGGGGCCGCAGCCAAGTGAGGGGGCAGAGACCTGCTCGGGGTGGGGATCTGCGGTGGGTGGTGCGCCGATGCCCGAGGTTGACGAACTACGCCAGGAGGCTCGACGCAACACGCGCGGGCGATTCGAGCAGTGGGCGAAGAACCCGACCTGCCCGGCGAACACGCTGTCGGCGGTGCACAACGTGCGGCTCGACGCGGCAGCCCGCGCCGCAGGGCTGACGCCGAGCTTCGGTCAATCCCCCTTCGCGATTGCTCGCGGGAACCGGTTCGAAGCCGGCCTTTTCCACGACGACGCTGCTCGGCTGCGGAGCGCGCTCGAGCGGAAGCGCTGCCTCCCGGACGGATCCACGGGCTTTCTCGACCTGCGATTACGTATGAACGGCGGCACGAAGATCAAGTCGGTCGACGAAGCCCTGCAGAAGACCGAGGCGTGGCTGAGGGACTTGGCCTCGGGCCAGACGGACGTCGACTCGGTCGTTGCGGCGCCGATGATCCGGATCCCGAAGGGCGTCATCCTCCCGGAGGCACTGCTCATCATCGACGTCGTCACGGTGCGGGTCGATGGTGGCGGCATCCGTTTGCAGGTCGGGGAGATCAAGGTGTTCCCCGATCGGGGAGGCCACACGGACCCGCACCAGCTGGCGACCGCTCGTGCGCAGGCCGGCGTGTACCAGCACGCGCTCGTGCTCGCGATCGACTCGCTCGGCTTGGCCGAGGCCATCGAGATCTCGCCGGAAGGCTTGCTCGTGTTCACCTGGCCGGGATCGAACTCGCCGGCAATACGTCCGAACGAGGACCTGACCTACCAGGCAATCCGTGCGGAGCGCGGCTTCCAGCGGCTCGAGGAGGTGGCGGAGTCGCTCGTCCACGACGACGACTGGTCTGCGGACAACCCGACCCTCGTTCAGCGGGTTCTCGAGTCAGACACCGATTACTCCGAGGCGTGCTTGTCGTTCTGCGACCTGGCGCCTCGGTGTCACGAGCGGGCGGTGCTCGCCGACGACCCGATCATCCTCGGAGCGGACGTCAAGCGAGTGCTCGGCGACATGACCTTGAGCCGCGCCCTCGAACTGCTCGACGGCGCCGAGCCTGCGGATGATCGCGAGGCCGATCTTCAGCGCTCGTTGGCAGAGTCATGACCACGAGAGACGTCGTCCGTAAGCTCCGGGCCTGGCAGTCCGGCGCGCCGCTCGCACGCTTCGACACCCTGCACCATGCAGTCGTCTCGCCGTCGCAGGCGATGGTCGCTGCCTTCGTCCGCATGGCGGGGGAGTCACGCCCGTGGGGCATCGCATGGGGGAAGGTTGGCACGGACCCGAAGATCGTTTCCGTGCCCGATGGCCGCGTCCGAGATGACGTGGCGGTCCTGTGCGCAGACTTCGCCGAGGATCTGCTGGCGCACATGCGGGTCCACAACTGGACGTACGACCCCGTGGGGCAGACGGCAGCGCTCGACGAGTTGCGCCAGCTGTGGCTTCCCAACGGCCAACACCTCGCGATGCTCCACCAGCTGAACTACACCTACTCGCAGACGAAGTTCGGCGGTGCCAACCAGGACATCTTGCAGGCCGTGGGCCGACTTGCGGGATGGATGTTCCGCGACTGCAGCCGAACCGGCCACCAACACGTCGTCGTCGCCAGCCAGGCGCTCGCACACGCCTACGCCTTCCCGGCGCAGGATGCCCGCACCGCTCACCTCGGATACCAGCTGGCCTGGCTGACAGCCAGCGGCGATCGGGTCGAGCGGATGGCCGCCGCCGCTGACGCAGAGCAACTGACGGTGTCCCCGACGATGGATCCCTCGCTCGAGCGCGACGAGCTCTCCGGCCTCCTCGAGAAGTGGCAGGCCGGGCGCCGTGAGGGCGCCCCGCCCGCCGAGGTTGAAGCGGCGATCGCCGGCACCTTGTCCACCGAGCTCGACCGAAGGTGGCGACTCACCGAGCAGGCCTACCTCCTTCTCGCCGACGGCTCGCTACCGGTCAACCCCGGCGTAGACGCCCTGGTCGCCCAGGCGCACAACGAGTTCTGGTTCCAGCACCAACGGATCGAGCTCCGGCAGAGCGACCCGAGTCAGGGTCCGGCTTTCATCGCCCACCCCGAGACCGACTTCCACGGCTCCTCCGCTGCGTCCCGATACCTGACCCATGCCTCCTACGACGAGGGGCACGACGGGCATCTGGTGCACCACGACGCCGAGTTGCTGCGCGACGCGCTCGCCGAAGGCCGCGCCCTTCGCGCAACCGTGACTGCAGTGGCCAATCATGGAAGCGGCCGGTCGACCATCCCGGTGTGGACCATCCGCGTCGATACCGACTCTCCCCATCGGCTCCGCGAGAATGGGCGGCTCGTGCCCTATGGCTCCCGCGGCCACGAGGCGACCGTCACGTCGGTCACGATCGACGAGGACGGAATCGAGCTCGACCTCGAGTGGACGACCCGCAAGACGATGAACCTCGCCTGCGGGATCGCGGGGAAGCCCGTCGATCCCGCTTGGATCGGCGAGTCCGTCCAGTTCGTCATCGCCGACGCTGCCGACCTCACCAGGCGCCGGAGTCAACGAGTGTGGGCAGCCAAGGATGGCCCTGGCGCGTGGCTCACCCACGGCAAGGCGCCCGCACCGGTGCAGATCACCGACGATGACGGGGCCACCGACCTGCTCGTCGACGATGTCACCCAGATCACCGGAGCGACATCGTGAGCGAGGAGATCGACCAGCAGTACGTCGACCTACGCGCAGGGCTGGTCGCGCACCTGACCGGCGCCGGACGCCTCGCCGTCGTCAAAGCGCCGCCGGGTTCCGGCAAGACGCACACCCTGATCGAGGTGCTGTCGACCCTCGTCGGCGCGGGTCAACGGGTGGCGGTCGCCGCGCAGACGAACAGCCAGGCAGACGACATCTGCCTTCGGTTCGCCGCCGACCATCCCGAAGTACCAGCGTCGCGTTTCGCGAGCAAGGGATCGCTGCCGCCTGCGAACTTCCCCGTTTCGGTGCAGTGGCTCACGGCGACTGCTGAGCTTCCGACTTCGCCGGGCGTCACCGTTGCGACGACGGCGAAGTGGTCGCTCACCGACGTGGGTTCGCCCTTCGACCTCCTTGCCGTCGACGAGGCCTGGCAGATGAGCTGGGCCGACCTGATGCAGTGCGCACTCCTCAGCGAACGTTTCCTCATGATCGGCGACCCGGGCCAGATCCCACCCATCGTCACCATCGACGTGCGGCGATGGGAAACGTCACCACGTGCGCCTCATGAGGCTGCGCCTGAGGTCGTGCTCGCCGAACCCTCGCTCGCAGGGGAGATGTTCGTCGGGTCGCTCCCGGCATGCCGCCGCCTGCCCCACGAGTCGGTCGAGTTCGTGCTGCCCTTCTACGACTTCGACTTCGATGCCTTCGTCGAGCCCGGAGCTCGTGGCATCGATCTTCCCGATGGGCACCAGCTCGCTGATCTGTCCGACGGCCGCCCGCTGGTGCTCACCGTGCCGACTCCAGATCACGGCCCGCCCCTGGAGGTCGACCCCGCCATCGCGGGGACCGCCGCCGCCGTGGTGGAGCAACTCCTCACCGCTGGCGCAACCGTTCGAGTTGGTGCTGTCGGGGAAGCCGGTCGTCCCATCAGCGCCGCCGACATCGGGGTGGCGAGCAGCCATCGAGTGATGAATGCGGCCATCGCCAAGGTCCTGGCCCCGCTGGGCGGAGCGATCCGGGTCGACACGCCGGAGCGCTGGCAAGGTCTAGAACGCCCGGTGATGATCGTGGTGCATCCGCTGTCTGGTGTGACCGATCCATCGGCGTTCGACCTGGAGACCGGCCGGCTCTGTGTGATGGCATCGCGTCACCAGTCGGCGCTAGTGATTCTGGCGAGGGATCACATCGGCTCGACGCTTGCCGACTTCGTCCCCAGCGCCGGGCAGGCCCCCGGACGACCGGACACGGTCGGTCGAGGTCACGATGCCCACATTCGGTTCTGGAGCGCTCTGGGGAGCCAGGAGCGGATCCGGCCCTTCATCTGACTGCGGCCTTGCAGACGTGGCGCACGTCGCAGCCACCGCACTTCGATTTCTCAGGTGCGGGGGTGAAGTCTCGTGCTCGCAGTGACTCTGCCGCTTCGAGAACGGTCGTCTCGGCGGCGCTGATGGCGGTGTCGGTGACGTCCACGGTGTGGCGTTGGGTCGTGGCCATGTCGTGGACGAATGCACCCTGCACATTGAGGCCTTCTCGGCGGCCGGCGTCGGCGTACACCTGGAGCTGGAGCGGTTCGATCGAACCTCCGGTGGAGGTCTTGTAGTCGACGATCACGAGGTTCTCGGGGTGTGTGCCGTCGCCGTCGTAGATCACGTCAGCTCGGCCGCTGACAACCGCGCCGGGCAGGTAGAGCTCGAAGGGCCGCTCCGTGGCCCACGTCCGGAGCAGGTCGGGTTGGTGGTCGTTCACGTACTTGAAGACCAGCTTGCGGGCGTTCTCCCGCATCTGCTTGTGCGCCGGCTTGTTGGCGAAGGGCAGGAAGAACTCGAAGGTGAGGAGGTCGTTGATCTGTCGCGGCGTCGGGATCGTGCCGGTGACCTTCGTCTGCTCGGCGATCATCCGCATGATGTGGTGGACGGCGTTGCCGTAGCCGACCTCGCCGCGAATCGGAGCCTGGAAGCCGAGCTGATTCCGCAACAGGTAGCTCTGCGGACACTCCAGGTACGCAGCAAGCTCGCTGTACGTCACGGCAAGGTCCGGGGTGTCGATTCCCTTCGGCTCGACTCCGGTTGGATAACCGCCACTCGCCGCGAAGGCGGCGCACTCAGTGAGGTACGGCGAAGGACGTCGACCCTGCTTGTTCACCTTCAGGTGCGACGACAGCGCGACCCAGTCCCTCGCTCGCGTGAGCGCAACGTAGAAGAGGCGACGCTCGTCAGCATCCGATCCCTCGTATCGGGCGGCGTCGAAGCTGTGAGCCGGGAGCAGCCACGTCTGGGCTTGACCGGTGCGGCTCGACGGGAATCGACCATCGGTGAGGGAGGGGAGGAACACCACTGGCCACTCCAAGCCCTTCGCCCCGTGGATGGTTCCGAGCGCGACGGCGTCGGCGTCGAGGTCTTCCTCCCCGTCGAAGTCGTCGTAGCCTCCGATGGCGTAGTTGACGAGCAGGAGCGCGAGGTTCCGGTAGAACCACTCGCTGCCGATCGCCCCGCCGACCTGTTCGCCCGGGTTCGCCGCATCACGCCGCGACCGACGGGCGACCGCCTCGTAGTCACCGAGCACGGTGGCGAAGCGGGCGATCGTCCCGAGCCGGTTCCGGGTCAGCTCGTCGTCGGTGTCCCAGTCTCGGACGCCCAGCAACCCGAGGAACTCGTAGAAGTCACCGACGAGGCTGACGTCGAAGTCCTCGACCAGGGTCTGCGGCTTCCACGCTTCAAGGTGATCGCGAATCGTGCCGACTGCCGCGCTGTCGAGGTCGAACTGGTCGCAAAGGCTGTCGACCAGATCGTCGAGCTCGACGGTCTCGCGCTTCGTCCAGCGCCGCGCCGACCAGTCGACGTCGGCGAGCCACGCGTAGGTCGCGCCGAACACGGCCGCCTCGGCCTGCTCGAAGAGTCCCGATCGACCACCTGGCTGCACCGGGACGCCGAAGGTCTCGAGTGCGTCGAGGATGCAGGGGTAGGCCACCTTGCCCCGCACGAGGATGGCGATGTCCCGGTACGGGACACCCTGATCGTGCAGGCTCACGATGTCGACCGCGAGCGCGTCCGCCTCCGTCTGCTCGTCGAAGTGGCCGGCGGCGATCGAGATCGCAGGCCCATCCGGCTCCCGATGGGTGAGCATCTGCTTCGCGAGTCGCCCCGGGATGGACTGGGCGAAGTGGTTCGCCAGTTCCACGATCGGCGCACGGGAGCGGCGGTTGGCGAGCAGGCGGAACTGCTCGACGCCTTGGTACCGGTCGGCAAAGGTGACGATGTTGCTGACGTTGGACCCGCGCCACTGGTAGATGGCCTGGTCGTCATCGCCGACCACCACGAGGTCAGCCGATCCGTTGGGCTTGGCCAGCAGCGAGATCAGCCGCTCCTGCGCGGGGTTCACGTCTTGGTACTCGTCGACGATGAGGTGACGCAGCTCCGAGGTGACCTGCTGGTGGACCGTGGGATCGCCCAACGCCTCCACGGCCCGGACGATTTGGGTGCCGAACGACATGAAGCGGTACGCATCCAGCCGGTCGTAGTAGTCGACGAGCGTCGTCTTGAACTCGCCCTCCGGAATGTCGTTCAGGTCGATCAGCTCGTTCTCGACCACGTCGACGTTACGCAGGAAGGCATCGATCCCCTGGAAGAGCTTGCCGCCGCCGAAGCGCTGCTTCAGCTTGAGCTGCGTTCCCTCCCGGTAGAGGAAGTTGACGAGCTGGTTGGCGTCCAGCGGGGTGTACGTCTCGTACCTCGGTACGTGCGACTGCAGGAGCCGGAAGCAGTACCCGTGGATGGTGCCGACGTAGAGGCGTCCGAGCTGGTCCGTCGCACCCTCGCCCAACTTGGCGGTGACTCGTTGGCGAATGCGCTCCTTCAACTCCTCTGCGGCCTTGTCGGTGAAGGTGAAGGCAACAATGCTCTCGGGTGGCTCGGTCTCGAGGAGCGACGCGATCCGCTGCGAGACGACCTCGGTCTTTCCGGCTCCGGCCGCCGCGATGATCTGGATGTGCGAGCCCCGGTGCGCGACAGCGTCCGCTGCCTCGCCCTCCAGCACAGGGATTCCATCGATCGGTGCTTCCGTCACGGCACAACCGTACAGAGGCATGTCACCTCGCATACGTTGGTGGAGCCGTGCCCAGCCCGAGCCGAAAGACGAACGATGACCGAACAGCCCGAGAAGGTCGACCTGTCGACACCCGACCTGGCCGCTGCCAACCGTGACGCGCTGGCGGCGCTGTTCCCGGGTGTGCTCGCCGACGGGATCCTCGACGCGACCCGCCTCGGCGAGCTGCTCGACATGCCGGTCACGACCCCTGCCGATGGTCGGGAGCGGTTCGGGCTCATGTGGGCAGGCAAGCAGGAGGCCGTCCGGTCCCTTCTCACGCCGAGCCGTGGAACCCTGATACCCGACATGGAGCGTTCGGTCGACTTCGACAACGCGAAGAACGTCTTCATTGAAGGCGACAACCTCGAGGTCCTCAAGCTGCTCCAGAAGGCCTACAACGACAAGGTCGATATTATGTACATCGACCCGCCGTACAACACCGGAAATGACTTCATCTATGATGATGACTTCGCAGACGGGCTCACGGCATACCTCCGTTACTCCGGCCAGCTCGACGAAGCTGGTAATCGCCTTGCAGCGAGCAGTGACACATCAGGAAGACTGCACAGCCGTTGGCTATCATTTATGTATCCGCGTCTGGTTCTTGCTCGAAATCTTCTGCGCCAGGACGGGGTATTGTTCGTGTCGATCGACGACAACGAGATCCACAGCCTCAGAGCTGTTCTCGATGAGATCTTCGGGGAAGAGAACCTCATCGCCATTCTCGCAGTCGAGATGTCTAAGACGCAGGGCATGAAGGTGGCGGCGGCACAGAACGGAAGGCTGGTCAAGAACCACGAGTATGTGCTCGTGTACTCCAGGAACGTCGAGCTTGCTGCCGAGAATCGGAAACCCCTTTATGACGCTAGCGAGCGGTACGACGATCACTACGACATCGTATGGGACGGTGAGGGCGAAGCACGGACGCTCACGAAGGCGCTCGAGGCAGACTCTCGCTTTCGGGAGTGGGCCCAGAAGTACTCCACTCCGCTATCGAAGGCTGGCCTCCGGAAGCTACTATCGCTCGAGGCCGAAATCTACGACTACTTCGTGACGGAATTCGCTAAGCGACTCTATCGTGAGAGCCCGATCTCACTTGACCGCGTGCAGGCGCTTGATCTTCCGCAAGGAGTCATTCAGCGATACGAGAAGTATCTTCTTCGAAAGAACTCGAAGGGAACAGTTGTTCAGCTTCAATCGTTCGCTGACGGCCTACGCGACACAGACGACTACGCCCCAATTCGCAGTAGAGCGACAATCCGCGGGGCGCTTTGGAAGGGCTTCCACTCCGACATGATGAACGTTGGCAAGGAAGGAGGTGTCGAGTTCAAGAACGGAAAGAAGCCAGTACGCCTGATCAAGCAGCTGATCAAGTGGGCGAACCGCCCAGATGGTCTCGTATTGGACTTCTTCGCAGGCTCCGGGACAACTGGCCACGCTGTCGCTGCCATGAATGCTGAGGACATGGGCACCCGCAGGTTCCTGCTTGTTCAGTTGCCGGAGCCCCTCAACGGCAAGTCCGATTCGCTGGTTTCCGACTTGACCTGGAAGCGCCTCTCGAACGTCCATAGCGAGTTCCCGTCATGGGGGGGTGTGCGTTCGTACCGGCTGGGAACGAGCGCCTTTCGTGGAGCGGGTGACTCTCACGGCGGCGAGCTGTTCGACTTGAGCGAGAGCACGCTCTCTTCTATCGATCGCGGGGAGGACGCTCTAGCGTGCGAGATCCTCCTAGCGGAGGGCGTCTCGCTCGAGTCCGATTGGTTGAGATCGACAGTCGGTGACCACATGCTGATCATCGGCAGCGGAGTCGCAGTCTTACCCAGTGTCGCTCTCGATGAGAATCTCGTTCTGTCCACCCTGACGTCGGCCGCGTCCGTTGTCATCTTCCTCGAGGATGGGTTCGCCGGTCAGGACACGCTCAAGGCAAACGCCTTCACCCGGTCCCGTGAGCTCGGCATCACGATGAAGACGGTCTGATGACGGTCGAGATCCGGTTCGATCCGAACCAGGCGTATCAGCGGGAGGCCATTGACTCGGTCGTCGAGCTCTTCGCAGGCCAGGAGGCGCTCGAGCAGGGCCTCGGGATGCCAAGCCTCTCGGAGGACGGATCACTCTTCGAGGAGCTCGTGTTCGGCAACTCCTTGGAACTGAGCGCCGAGACCGCTCGCAAGAACCTCCGACGCGTACAGGACCGCCCCATTCTACTCGACGATGGTACGGAATTGCCCGCAGTCGGCGAGTCATCGCGTCGAGCGCTTCAAGACGGCGAGATGCCGGCGCACTTCAACATCGAGATGGAGACCGGCACGGGCAAGACGTACGTCTACCTGCGGACCATTGTCGAGCTCCACCTCAAGTACGGGTTCCGCAAGTTCGTGATCGTGGTTCCCAGCGTTGCCATCCGGGAGGGTGTCCTCAACAGCCTGGCGCTGCTCCGCGACCACATCCGCGACCTCTACGACGGGCTCCAGTACGACCACCACGTCTACGACGGTGGGGCACCGGGCCGAGTTCGTCAGTTCGCAACCGCCTCCCACCTGCAGATCATGGTGATCAACATCGCCGCGATGACCGGCGACGCGAACACCCGGCTCATCCACCGGCGTACCGACGCCCTGAACGGCTACGCCCCGATCGAGTTCCTGCGCGCCTGTAGGCCGATTGTGGTCATGGACGAGCCGCAGAGCCTCGACGGCCCCACCCAGGTTCCGGCCATCGACGCCCTCCATCCACTGTTCCGGGTCGGGTATTCCGCGACACCGCCGGTCGGAGCACACCTGCTGTACCGGCTGACCCCGGTCGACGCGTACAACCAGCGCCTCGTCAAACGGATCGGCGTGTTCTCCCTCACCAAGGACGACGACCTCAACGAGGCCTACGTCGAGGTGAAGAAGATCAATGCGACGAAAGGTTCGGTGACCGCGACTGCCGTCATCCACACCGCCACCAAGCAAGGCACGAAGCCCACCCAGAAAACCCTTCGCAAAGACGACGATCTCTTCGACCTCAGTGGCCAACGTGACGTCTACGCCGGCTGGGTCGTCGAGGACATCCTCGCAGACAAGGGCGTCGTCCAGTTCGCCAACGGCCGCAGCATCGCCGCGGGCTCGACGAGCTCGGACACCGATGATCAGCAGCAGCGGCTGATGCTGCGCCAGGCGATCGTGAGCCACTTCGAGAAGGAGCTCCAGCTGTTCCTGCTCGGCAAGCGTGGCCAGCTCGCAGCGACGTTGAAACCGCTCACGCTGTTCTTCATCGAGAGGGTCGCCGACTACCACCCAGCCGACGCGAAACTTCGGACCTGGTTCGTCGAGGAGTACGAGTCGGTCCGCAGCGACGCCCGGTTTCGTGCTATCGCTCCGCAGATGCCGGCGGTCGACGATGTGCACGACGGCTACTTCGCAGAGACCAAGGGCGTGCCGAAGGACGCGAGGGCGGACTCGAAGGATGCTGCGGATGCGTTCGAGCGCATCATGCGGCGCAAGGAGGATCTGCTCGGATTCGACGAGCCGCTCCGGTTCATCTTCAGCCACTCCGCTCTCGCAGAGGGATGGGACAACCCGAACGTCTTTACGATCTGCAACCTGCAGAAAGGCAAGTCGGTGATGCGCAAGCGGCAGCAGGTCGGCCGCGGCCTGCGACTGCCCGTGATGACCAACGGGGACCGCTGCCACCTCGAGGACGTGAACCTCCTCACCGTGGTGGCCAAGGAGTCGTTCTCGTCCTTCGCCGACAAGCTCCAGAAGGAGATCGAGGAGGAGACCGGCGTCGCCTTCACGGGTCGCATCGTCAACGTGCGCGACAAGAAGCCGGTGAAGCTGAAGGAGGACGTGCTCGAGTCGCCTGAGTTCGGCGAGCTGTGGCAGCGGATCTCCCGGCTCACCTCCTATCGCCTGACCTTCGACACCGATGTCGTTGTCGCGAACGCCATCGAGCGAATCGACGGCATGCCGGCAGTCGAGAAGGCGAAGTTCCACCTCTCCAAGAACGAGGTGACAGTCGGTGCTGGGGGCGTGGGTGGCGATGGTGGAATCGACCTCGGCGCGGTGGAGTCCGAAGCAGCGATCAAGGTGCCGGACGTCGTGCGTGAGTTGTGCCGCCGGTTGCCGTTGAGCCGGGCGACGATCGTGCGCATCCTGAAGGGATGCAGCCGCCTCGACGACGTGAAGGCGAACCCGGCGGTGTTCATCGACCAGATCGCCGACTGCATGAACCGCGCTCTCTACGGCGAGCTCAGCGAGACCATCGAGTACACGCCGTCTGGCGAGTCATGGCCGGCGTCGATGTTCCGCGACCGGCACCAGGACGAGACGGTCGCTCCGAGAGTGGTTCCCGTGAACCGGAGCATCGTCGACATGGTCGTCTGCGACTCCGAGGTCGAGGAGAAGTTCGCTGTCTACCTCGATGGGCGCAACGACGTGCCGCTCTTCGTGAAGCTGCCCGAGTGGTACAAGATCCCGACGCCGCTCGGGAACTACAACCCGGACTGGGCGCTCGTGCGGGACCGGGAGAGCGACCGCCGCTACTACCTCGTGCGGGAGACCAAGGGTGGCTCCGACATCGAGAGGCTGCGCTGGGAGTCGGAGGGATGGAAGATCCGGTGCGGCGAAGCGCACTTCGACGCGATCGACGTGGACTACGCGTTTGGGCACGATCCGGTAAAGCTGATCGAACCGTCCGATATCGCCCCGGTGGTGCCAATCCGTGTGCCGCGGCTCGTGGACGACGCGGACCCCTCCGATCGGTTCGTGACGCATCTGCCCGTGTACTCGCTCGAGGCAGCTGCTGGCTACTTCGGCGACGGCCACGATGTCGAGCTCGATGGCTGGGTTGACGTCGGCGACCAGCTGGCTCGGATCGACGACTCCATGTTCGTCAGCCAGGTGGTGGGTCGCTCGATGGAGCCGTTGATCCCCGACGCGTCCTACTGCATCTTCCGACGCATCCCTGCAGGTTCCCGCCAGGGAAAGGTCGTCCTGGCACAGCACCACTCCATCGACGACGTCGAGACCGGTGGTTCGTACACGGTCAAGCGGTACGAGAGCCACAAGCAGGAGACGGACGGCGAGGTCGTCGGCAGTATCGAGCTGCGCCCCGTAAACCCGGAGTTCGAGCCGATCGTGCTCGAGCCGGGAGACGAGGCCGAGGTCCAGGTCATCGCTGAGCTGGTGACGGTCCTCGGCTGAACTGGCGGCAGCATCCGGCGCACGTCACCGGACTTGAGATGGATCGTGCACGTGTCGGGGAGGCGCTCGGCTCGGGCATCGTCCCCGGCCGGTGGCAGCCAGTTCTCCCCGACCGCTCCGGGCTCGCCGCCCGCGAGAGCCGGCGCCTTATGAGCGACACCCTCGCGTCCTCGAGTAACTGGAGGTCTCGCTGAAGGTCCTCGCCCCCTGGCCCCCACCCGGCACCCACGCTTCCTCGGCGGAGCTGTTAGCGCAGAACGCCCGCTCCAACGCCTCATAGGCCTGCGCCGAGGGGCCCGACACGCCTGGGAGACTCTCAGGATGCTCGTGGTGCGTGGAACGAAGAAGCTCCGGGATCGGGTGAAGGGCCCGGCTGTCGGCGAAGACGACGTGTCGACCGGCGTGCTGGGCGACTGGTTCGCCACTGCGCTGTTCTGGAAGCCCCAGGTGGCGCTGGCGGTCAACGCCCGCACGTTCCTGCCAGTGTTCATGCCGTTGGCGCCAGCCGCGAAGCTGGTCGACCGGCTCCCCGATGAGATCGCCCGGATCCTGACGCTGCACGGTGTCGAGCCAGGGGTGATCGGGGCCGAGCGGGAAGCCATGGCCGAGGTGCGCATCGCTCCCACCAACGATCGCAGCGTGGTCGGGGTGATGACCGAGTTCGCGTTCCTGGGCGAGCACTGGTTCGACGGCGACCTCACCGCCCTGTCCCTGCGCATGGCCGGTACCCCAGTCGGCCCCCTGCGCTCGGGCGACGGCTTCCCCGACCAGGCGCTCGCCGCGCTGGTCGGCGACATCGCTCCAAGTGCCGGCGGCCTGGCCGAGGTGATCCCGTTCCCCGGGACGGACGTTCCCGCGGCCACGTCGCCTGCGCCGAGCAAGTCCAGAGGTGCCGTGAGCCCCGCGATCGAAGGCATTGACCCGCCGAGCGGTGCCCCATCGGTTTTCCAGCTCAAGGTCACCCTGCTCAACACGAAGCCGCCGATCTGGCGGCGGATCCTCGTCGACGGCTCGATGACCCTCGCCGAGCTGCACGAGGTCATCCAGGCCGCGTTCGGGTGGTGGAACTGCCACCTCCACGAGTTCGAGATCGGCCGCGCCCGCTACGGGACCCCCGACCCGGACTGGGACTTCGGACCGCCGACGAACGATGAGCGCACCACTCGCCTCGACGCCGTCGCCAGCGAGGGCGTCTCGTTCCACTACACCTACGACTTCGGTGACGACTGGCGCCACAAGGTCACCGTCGAGAAGGTCGGCGCTGTGGAGCCGGGCACGGCCGTTCCTGACTGCATCGGTGGCCGCCGGGCGTGCCCGCCCGAGGACTGCGGCGGGCCGTGGGGCTACCACGACCTCCTCGAGAAGGTCGGCGCTGTGGAGCCGGGCACGGCCGTTCCTGACTGCATCGGTGGCCGCCGGGCGTGCCCGCCCGAGGACTGCGGCGGGCCGTGGGGCTACCACGACCTCCTCGAGTCGCTCGACGGTCGTCCCGGGGCGTCCGATGCTCGGCTCGACTACGTCGGCGCCGACTTCGACCCGGCAGCCTTCGACCCGAGCAACTTCGCGCTGAACCTGGCCAACATCCGGAACACCAGCTTCGACATCTGAACGGCCGCGCCCAGCGCTCTCCGTGGCCGCTACCAGCGGCCTGCGAACCCGGCTCAGGCCGCCGGGCCCACCCGGAACACCGAGCGGTGGCCCGGCCATCGAGTGCCTTCCGAAGGGCAGGTCTGGCGCGCACACGTTTGCAGGTTCCCCTACGGGCAACCTGCTGGGTATCCGGTTGGGCCGCCGACCGCCGGGAGCGCTGCTGCCGGCGTGGCCGCTCTGCGGCCGGCTCGTGTCGTCCCGTCCACCACGGACCGTGGGGGTGAGACGGGACGAGACGGCCAGCGGGATGGGCAACAGGTTCCCCCAAGGGGAACCTGTCAATGTGTGCGCGCCAGACCTGCTGGATCACCCGGTCACCGACCGTGTCGATCATCGGGTTCACGGCAGGCGGCCGCTCCAGAACCGGAACGGCCATCACGCTGGCGGGTGGCTGTGGACCAGATCCTGCGCAGGCACGCAGGCACGCAGGCACGCAGACGAGCGATGGTCGGTCGAGGCACGAGACGCGCGCGCACGACACACGCACGCCACCTCCGGCCCCCACCCGCTCGAGGCCCGCTGGCGCCTGAGCCTCGACCCTGTCCGGCCCCCATCCGACCGACCTGGCGAGGTCACCCAACCTTGCCCCGGGGTATCCCGCTACCTATCCCGCTGGGTATCCGGTTGGCTATCCCGTTCGCCGACTCTTCCCTGGTCAGAGCGTTGCTAGGGACCCGGTACAGCTCGATTCTCACCAGTCGTCCGTCGCAGCGGTGACCGTGGTGCTGAGGTCGCCTCGGACGCCGACGTAGCGGGAGAGCGTGAAGGCGGCGTTGGCGTGGCCGAGCAGGGTGGCGACCACCGCGGGGTCGAGGTGGACGTCGAACAGGAGCCAGCACGCGGCGACGTGGCGCAGGTCGTGGGGATGCCAGACCGCAGCGGTATTGCGCTTCATCGGCCAGCCGGCGTCACGGGCGGCGCGAGCCCAGGTCCGCTGGAAGGTGCGTCGGTTGGCGAAGCCGCCGTCGGATCCGGGGAACAGCAGGCCCTCGCGCCCGCGGGCGCGCTCGACCTGGTTTGTCCAGTCATGGAGCGGTTCGACGAGGCTGGCCGGGAACGTCGACACCCGGTGTTGGCGGTTCTTGGTGCCCTTGATCGCCAACCCCTGGCGGGACTGTTCGACGGCTCGCTGCACCCGGACCACCCGTTGCGGCTCGAAGTCGAGGTCGATCGGGCGGAGCGCGATCAGCTCCCCCCATCGGAGTCCCGACCGGTGCTTGAGCTGCATGGCGAGGGCCCAGGTGGGTTGGCCTGCCGCGTCGAGGGCCTTGAACAGCCGTTTGCACTCCCCGTCGGTGGGCAGCGACGACCGGGGGATGAACCCGATCGCCTGACCGTGGACCTCAGCGGTCGGGCTGTAGCGGACCAGCCACATGGGGTCCGCCTCTCGCGGGATCCACCGGTTCTTGAACGCGAAGGTCACCAGTGCCCGCATGGCCGAGCCGACGTTCTGCACCGTCGACGGAGCGAGGGTGCGCCGGGCCCGATCGAGCACGGCCTCGGAGTCCGAGGGTGTCCAGGCCGAGAGCTCGTGATCGCCGAGCACGGGGCGGACCCACATGCGCAGCAGGTACTCCTGGCGCTCGGCGTAGCGGGTCGACCGAGACGACAGGCTCACCAGGTAACGGTCGATCAACCCACCAACGGTCGTGGGCGCGCTCGCTCGCCCGGGCAGCAGCACCGACGACGCGAGGCGGCTCTCGATCTCGCGGGCTCGGTGGCGGGCCGCCTCCTCGCTGGAGAACTTGGCGAACACCCGTTGGCCGTCTGCGTCGGTGGCGACGACCCGGTAGCGGGGCTCGCCCTCGGATGGTGCGTAGATGCGGGTGCCGTACTCGAACGACACGAGTGGCTTGCGGCGGCGGTAGCCGGCCACGGGAACTTCCTCCTGGCGCGCCGAGCGCGCCCTCTCACGGGAGGAAGCCCATCTCCGCCAGGAACCTGGGGCCTCGAGCAGGTTGTTCCCAGAGTGTGCTCAGGCGGCCGCGTATCGTCAACGACCCGACACTGCCAGCCGGCAGGGACACCCACCCATGCGCTTCTCGCGGCGGTCGCTACG